>JBEKAS010000113.1:0-12460 GCA_050015795.1 Occallatibacter sp.
CATCAATCATTTTGAAACCGTGCGCCGCCTGCAGGAAGAGACCGGCGGATTCACCGCCTTCATCCCCTGGAGCTTCCAGCCCAAGCACACCGCGCTGGGCGGGCGCGGCTGGGACGAGGCGACAAGCGTCGAGTACCTGAAGGTGCTCGCGATTTCGCGGCTCTATCTCGACAACATTGAGAACGTGCAGGCCAGTTGGGTGACGCAGGGATTGAAAGTGCTGGAAGTGGGCCTCCACTTCGGCGGCAACGACGTGGGCAGTGTGATGCTCGAAGAGAATGTCGTAAAGGCCGCGGGCACCTCGAACTGCACCACGGAAGAGGAGCTGCGAAGAATTATCCGCGACGCCGGCTTCAAGCCCGTGCAGCGGGATACGCTCTACCGCACGATGTTTCTGAACTAGCGTCGAACTCCGCAAGTGGCAGAGCGAGGCGCAATCCTATCGGTGGACTCTTTACCGGTGTGGAACTGAAGCAGGTGCGGCGGCAGCGAAAAAGGGTGTGCTGCCCTTAAAGGGAAAGCCGGTTTTTCCGGCAGCGCTGCCGCCGCTCTGGGGAGTGCACAAGCTATGATCGTACGATTTCGGCGCAACAAAAGCTGTGCAATTTTGACCAGCTTTCCATTTTTCTCCGAGCGGCTCGCGCTCAGCTCTCGGTGGCAATTGCCGAGATCGGCCGCTGTTCCCACTTACCCTGCGTGAAATCAGGAAACTCCACCGGCGCGCTGCCGCGGCGCACGGACTCCACGCTCAACGGCGTCACCGCAGCCCACGCGGCGCAATCGTAGACATCGAGATCCGGCGCGAGGCCCTGGCGTATGCATTCGAGCAAACGGTAGATCATGATCAAATCCATGCCGCCATGCCCGCCGCTCTTGCGTGCCAGGTCGCCCTCGCGCTCCCACAGCGGGTGCTGGTACTGCTTGTAAGCGTCGAGCGAGCCGAACGATTCATCCTTGTTTATGCCGTCGAAGTAGATGCGCGGCGGATAGTCCTGGAACAATCCTTTCGTCCCTGCGATGAGGTTGATGCGGTCGTAGGGATGCGGCGAGGTGACCGCGTGTTTCACGGTGATGGTGAGCCCCTTCGCGGTCTTGATCAGCGAGGTGTTCATGTCACCGCAGATGTAGCGCTCCTTCCACCTCGGATCACCCGGCTCGAGATGCTCTTTGCGAAACGCGTCGAGGCCACGTTCCGGCGAGCTCATCGAAACCATCGACGCGAACCGGTCGCCGCGCTGGATGCCCATGTAATTCGCCACCGGGCCTAGGCCGTGCGTGGGATACAGGTTGCCGTTGCGCAAGGTGTGCTCGGTGCGCCGCCACAGCCCTTCGCTGGCGTTCGAAAACAGCTCCTCGCGCAAATCGTGAATGTAGGCGCCTTCGCCATAGAGCAGCTCACCGAACAGGCCCGCGTGAATCATGCGCAGGATCAGCGTCTCGTTGTAGCCGTAGCAGCAGTTCTCAAGAATCATGCAGTGCTTGCGCGTCTGCTCCGAGGCACGCACGATCTGCCAGCACTCTTCGAGTGTCCTCACGCCGGGCACTTCGACGGCCACATCTTTGCCGTGCTCCATTGCCGCGAGCGCCATGGGCGCGTGCCAGCTCCACGGCGTGACTACCAGGACCAGGTCGACATCGTTGCTCGCCACCAACTCCTCATAGTGGTGGGGCCCCTGAGTGTAGAGCGCGGGCTTCTTCTGCCCGGCCGCAACCACCAATGACGCGGCGTGCTCGGCCTTCGCGGGCACAATATCGCAGAGCGCCGCAATCTGCGCGTCGACGGCGAGCAAATCGCCAAGCAACGACGTGCCGCGCCCGCCCGTGCCGATCACGGCCACGCGCGGTTCGCGTTTCTCGAACGGCACATTCATCATGCTGTGGCGCACGGCCGTTTCCGCGGCATGCGCGAGCCGGGGCGCGCCCATGCTCACCGCGCCAGCCGCGCCCAGCTGCATCATTCGGCGCCGCGTCCAGACTTCGGCTGCAGAAATCAAATCTTCAGAGCTCATGATCGTTCCACTCCTCAGATGCGAAGGAAGATTTTCTTCCGGTACATCCAGTAGAGCATCAGCCAATAGGTGAGGAGCGTGAACGCGCCCAGAACCACGGGCTCCACTGCCGCCCCAAAAACGTTGAGCACACGCATGCCAAGATGGATGCGGAAGCTGCTCTCAACAAAATCCTCGCAAAGGCCGGCAATGAGGTAGGCGGCGATGGAGTTCATGCCCACGACGAGCAGCGGAAACACGAGCCGGCGATGGTTTTTCACGTCAACGACCCACGAGAACGCAGCGAGAAAGAACATGCATACGCCGCCCGAGAACAGGGTCCAGGAAGGGGTCCATATGCGCTTGACGATGGGGCAGATGCCGGTAAAGTGCAGCACCAGCGCCGCGGCGCACAGGACTGCGCCCGTCACCAAAAGCCTGCGGAAGGGAATCCTGGGAGCCGCCTCGCGATACCACCGGCCCGTGATGAGCCCCAGCAGCATGGTTCCTAACGTGGGGATGAAGCTGAGAGTGACGTAGCCGCCTGCGCTGAAAACAAAGCGCTCCGTGCGCGGAAAGAGATTCAGGAACCAGACATCGAAGGCCTGCCCGAGGTTGCTGTTTTTGTTCCAGTGCGCGGCAAAGCCCGTAAACAAGTGCTGGCGGAAGTCGGGAGCTACGCCGACGGAGGCCCAGTTGAAGTCCGGTCCCGCCGCAGGATACAACGCCCATGCCAGCCAATAACCAAACAGAATCGCCGCCAGAGAGACCCATTGCCAACGCGGCTTCAGCAACGTGATCAGAAAGGCGAAGGTGTAGCCGAGGCCGATCTGCGTCAACGTGTTCGCAAATGTGAAATCGGTGACCGGTCCGGCGGTCGAGCTCAGGAAAACTCCCAGCGCGATCAGCACCAGACTCCGCCACATCACATGAAAGAGCATGTGCCGGAACGATTCGCCCTTGCGTTTGCGGCTGGCCAGCGAGTAGGGCAGCGAAACCCCGGCGAGAAAGGTGAACCCTGGCTGAATGCTGTCGTGCAGGCTCATGCCCGCCCAGGCCGTGTGCGACTGTTGTGTGCCCAGAAACTGCCACACAGGATTGCCGGAAAAGGCGCGCGCCACGTGCGCGAACTGGAGAACTTCGGCCATCATGAGCACCATGACGAAGCCCCGGTACGCGTCGACTGCGACGTTCCTGGCTACCTGTTGCGGAGCTTCAGCGACTGCAGTGCTCATGGCCAAATCTTCCACGAATGCAGCATTCCGGACGTCCGGGGGCGGCTGCAAGCGCCTCCGCCATTGTAACCACTGGATGGATCGAGCGGCCTTTTCGTCTATGCTTTTCTCATGACAACGATTGACTCGCGAACTTTGCGCACCCTCGGCAATTCCGATCTCCAGATCACGCCCATCGGCTTTGGCGCGTGGGCCGTCGGCGGGGGCGACTGGCAATACGGCTGGGGCCCCCAGGACGACAACGACTCCGTCGCCGCCATCCATCGCGCGCTCGATCTGGGCATCAACTGGATCGATACCGCGGCCGTGTACGGGCTGGGCCACTCAGAAGAGGTGGTTGGCCGCGCCGTCAAATCTTCCGCGCATAAGCCCTACATCTTTACCAAGTGCTCCATGCGCTGGCACGCCGACCGCAGCATCTACAACTCGCTCAAGGCCGCGTCGCTTGCCGAAGAAGTGGAAGCCTCGCTGCGGCGGCTGCAGGTAGAAGCCGTCGATTTGTATCAAATCCACTGGCCCAATCCCGATAGCGAGATCGAGGAGGGATGGGAGGCGCTCTACCGCCTGCGCGAGCAGGGCAAGCTGCGCTGGATCGGGGTGTCGAACTTCAATGTGGAGCAGATGAAGCGCGCCATGAAGATCGCGCCCATCACCAGTCTGCAGCCACCCTATTCCATGCTGCGCCGCGCCATTGAGGCGGAGATCCTCCCCTTCGCGCAGGCCAACGGCATCGGCGTGATCAACTACTCGCCCATGCTTTCGGGTCTGCTGGCCGGCAAGATGACCGCGGAGCGCATTGCCGCTCTGCCGCCAGACGACTGGCGCCGCAAGAACGTGGAGTTCAGCGAACCGCGCCTGAGCCGCAACCTGCGCCTGGTGGAACTACTGCGCACCATCGGCCATGAGCACGGCGTCACTCCCGGCGTGGTGGCCGTGGCGTGGACGCTGCATCATCCCGCCATTACCGCAGCTATCGTGGGCGGTCGCAACCCGCGGCAGGTGGAAGAAACGGCAGCCGCCTTCAGCTTCCGGCTCACCGACGACGAGTACGGATCGATCAACAGGTTCCTTAAGGAGAATCCGGCTTAGGGCCGCACAAGAAAGCTGGCACACAATGAAGAACCCCGGCCTTGGCCGGGGTTCGGTGTTTGAAGAGCAGGAGAAGCCGGGTTACATCGCTGCAACAAAATCGGGAACCATGACGGCCGCATAATCCTGCAGCAGCTGCGTCATGCGGGCCGCCATGCCGGTGTACATCGCGGCGGCGCGGTAAGCATTCACGCGAACGCCTTCGCCAGCGTGCGAGAACGCATATTGCGACAGAGCCATCAGCACGCATACGCGAATCTGCATGGCGTCGCTGCGCAGGGTCTCAATGAGCAAGCGATCGACGCCCTCGCAGTGCCTGGTTGCGTAATCCGCCATTTCGAGCATGACGCGCGCATTCTGGTACATCACCCACAGGCCGCGGGGACCCTCCATGCGCTGCCAGGCATCCTCAGGCGTGACGCTCAAACCCTCTTTCCACAAGAACTGCTCGCTCAACTCGCGCGCGCTCCATTCAGGGCGCAGACGAGCCAGCAAGGATTCCCAGGTTTGCGCATTGCGCCGCCGCGCACTCTTCTGCCAATGTGCCAGATACAGCGCAATGGCCAGGACAGCGGCGATTTGTAGCCCAGTTACTAGCATTAAGTGATCCCCAAAATCGGGTCTTTGGTAACCGAAAGTCCGGTAACCGCACCCGGAACACTTTTGAATACATTCAAGTTTTAGCAGAAAACAGGAAATTTGTAAGCCCCAAAAAAGGGGTTTAAATACGTCTTTTGTGGTATATAGCCCTGATCCGGCGGACAGTGCGCGAAGGTAACTTCTGGGGGATCGAGGGGCTTTTCGGATCTCGAAGAACTATCGTAACACGCCTGAAATGAGCGCATTGAGGTCCTTCCCCCTCGCTAAAGTACCGCGCGCCAGGACTGTGGAAAAACCGGACCGAATTTACGGGTCTTGGGCGGCGGAGGACGCTCCCTGGAGGCCCCTACAATGAAAAGAGAGAAGAATTCCCCTTCAAGGAGCAGATTTCGAGTGCCACAACGCACCTTCAGCATCATCAAGCCGGACGCGGTCCGCAAAAACGCCACCGGCGCCATCCTGTCCGAAATTGACGCAGCCGGCTTCAGCATCGTCGCCATCAAGAAGGAATCCATTACCAAGCGCCAAGCCGAAGGTTTCTACGCCGTTCACCGCGGCAAGCCGTTCTTCTCGAGCTTGACGGACTTCATGTCGTCGGGACCGGTGGTTCTGATTGTCCTGGAAAAGGACAATGCCATTGCGGATCTGCGCAAGCTGATGGGCGCCACCAACCCCGCGAATGCCGAGGAAGGAACCATCCGCAAGAAGTTCGCGGCATCGATCCAGGAGAACGCCATCCACGGCTCCGATGGTGAAGACACGGCAGCCTTCGAGATCGGCTACTGGTTCGCCGGTTACGAGCTCATCTAAGATTTCGGCCGCATCCACTTGCACCACAAGGGGTGCACCACATCTCGCTTTTGAGATGTGGGAGAACACGAAACCAAATGAGGCATCTACTCCCATGAGCACCGCCAACTCCGATCTGACCGCACTGTTTCTCGATTGCTCGCGAAAACTTCTCTTCGAGCAACACTGGCCACGCATGAAAACGTGCGTCGAATCGCTTACCACGGAGCAGATCTGGTGGCGGCCCAACGAAGCCTCAAACTCGATCGGCAACCTTCTATTGCATCTGAACGGCAACGTGCGCCAGTGGCTTGTAACCTCGTTCAGCCACGGCGAAGACAAGCGCGATCGCCCAGCCGAGTTCGCGGCCAAAGAAGGCGCCTCGGCGAAGGAGTTGCTGGGCCGTCTGGGCGCCACGCTCGACGAAGCCGCCCAGGTCCTCGACCGCCTGACGCCCGCCGAGTTGCTCGCGAACTGCGAAGTGCAGGGCTATCACACAAACGGCGTCTATGTGGTCTACCACGTAGTCGAGCACTTCGGCATGCACTACGGCCAGATGGTTTACATTACCAAGCTGCTTTCGGGCAAAGATCTCGGCTTCTACAAGGAACTGAACAAAACAGGCCGGGCTTGAAGACCGGATACCGGAAACAGCCCGTCGCGTTGATATAATTTCTCCACCTTTTCCGCATGGAGCGCGTCGATGCTTATCCGCAAGTTCTTCGTCCCAACCTTCCTGATTGCCTTTTCCGTTGCAGTGTTCGCTACCGAGCCGGCGCAGGTGGTCACTTGGCCCAGCACCGGAACGGCAATTCTGCAATTCACGTTCAACAGGTTCAAGGATGTTGGCAATATGGCTGGCCAGAAGACATTTGTAGCCGACGTCACCGCGGAGAACCTTTCAGGAAAGCTCATTCCTAGCCAGAAATTCTCGATTTACGTACTCGACAAAAAGCAGGTGCGGATCGGCGAGGCGTGGATGCAGGTCGACAACCTCGGACCAGGCCAATCAGCTAAGTTTCAGATTTCGTTCAACGCGTCAGGTGCGCCTGCATCGGTGTCCGTTCTGGCCCCGTCCGACATTCCGCGCAAGATAACAATGACGGTGAACTCAGTTCCGCAAGGTGCAAACCTCAAGGTTGACGGCGTTGACGCCGGCGTGACGCCGAAACTGGTCAGCGTTGGGGTCGGAAAACATCAGCTTGGATTCAGCAAGGAAGGCTTTAACTCAGGAACATTCCCGCTTGAAGTCGGCCCAGATGACGTCTCTGGAGGCTCCGTTAGCTATGAGCTTGGCGCGGCGCGCTACGACACCATCGTGCTTCGCGATGGCAGCGTACTCAACGGCGACCTCGACTCGATCTCCGGAATGGATGTTGTTGTGCGGATCGGTGGGAATCTTCAACACTTCAATCGCAACCAGGTAAAGCAAATAGTCATGGTCGAGCGAGATCCGCCCAGCTCAGATCAACTGCCTTCGCCGGAACCGAAACCCTAGCTGCCAGGACGGCGTCCGGGGGGAGGCCGCTTGCCGGGCCCGGACCCGGAGAGAACCATTCTGCGCCCAGATTCACGAGCGCCGGGCAACAGCCACGCGGAGAATCTTCTGTAGGTCTTCAGTAAACTCGATGCCGCTGAAGCCCGCGCCCGCGAGAAGCGCGTGGATTGCCTCTTGCTGCCCGTAGCCGATCTCGAGCGCCACAAATCCGCCGGGAACAAGCGCGCCGAATGCGGCGGGAATGAGACGGCGATAGATTGCGAGCCCGTCCTCGCCGGCGAAGAGCGCCTGCGCCGGCTCGTAATCCCGCACTTCAACGTCGAGCGTGTTGCGGTCGCTCTCGGGCACGTAAGGCGGATTCGAAACCACGATGTCGAAGAGCTCGCCCACTACCGGTCCCAGCAGGTCGCCCTCGAAAAAGCGGATTCGATCAGCGAAGCCGTTGCGCGCGGCATTGGCCTTCGCCACCGCCAGCGCAGCCGCAGAAATGTCAGTCGCCGTGATCGCGGCGAACGGCAGCGCGTGCGCCAGCGCCACGGCAATCGCACCCGAGCCGGTGCCCACGTCCACGATGCGCGGAGAAGGAGCCCAGGTAAGACGCAGTCTCTGCGCCAGCGCGATAGCCTTTTCCACCAGGTGTTCCGTCTCCGGCCGCGGAATCAGCACGTCGCGGTTTGCGTGGAAGGGTAAGCCGTAGAACTCGGCTTCGCCGGTGATGTACTGGATGGGCTCGCCGGCGAGGCGGCGTTGGACGAGAGCGCGGAATTCGGGGCCAACATTCGGCATTTTCGGCGCATTATCGTGCGCAATGAGCCACGCCAGGTTCGCGTCCGGTGCATTCATCCGCAACGCGTGCACGAGCAGGGTCTCGGTGTCGCGCCGCGCGTGCTCGGGATGCGCACCCTCGGCGAGAACCTTCTGCGCTTCGTCGAGAGCGTAGCGGAGGGTCGGACGATCGTTGGGTGCGGGCGGCATGATTTTTAGATCGGATAGCGTTCGAGCGCGATGGCATGCCTGGCCACGGTGCGGCTCAGAGCCACGGCATCGGCTGGAGTGAAGCGCACCAGCCGCCGCAGAATGGCGAGTTGTGTCATCAGGGCATCGCCCTGGCCACAGGCGGCGAGCACGCGGCGCGACGCCTGCTCGGCCAGCGCCATGGTTTCATCGGCCAGCAATCCGGTCATGGCCGCGGCGGGCTCGGCCGAGTTGCGACCGGTTGCGGCCAGCTTGCGCGCGCGCAGCAGCGCCGACTCCAGCGCATACACGTGGCTGATCATGTCGGCCAGGTCGGCCACAATCTCCTGCTGCTCTTCGAGTCCGGTCATGAAGCGCTGGCTCGCAACGCCAGCGGCAAACAGCGCCATCTTCTTCACCGCGGCCAGCACGGCGGCTTCGCGCTCCAGCGGCTCGCCAGAGCCCGCCGCGCCGTCGAGCGAAGGCGGCTGCGTCACCTCGTCCATCACGCGCTTGATGGCGGCCAGCAGCGGCAGCTTGCCGCTCATGGCGCGCTTCATCATCCAGCCGGTGATGATGAGCCGGTTGATCTCGTTGGTGCCTTCGAAGATGCGGTTGATGCGGGCGTCGCGATAATACCGTTCCGCCGGATACTCCTCGGTGTAGCCGTAGCCGCCCATGGTCGCGATCAGTTCGTCGGCCACCAGCGTAAGCATCTCCGATCCGTAGATCTTCAGGATCGAGCACTCGACCGCGTATTCCTCCATATTGCGCGCGACATCGTAGCGCGCGGCGTCGATCGGCTGCCCCGGCTGCTGGGCGCTGAGCATCGCCAGGCGCGCATCGATCAGGCCCGCGGTGCGGTAGGCCATGCTTTCCGCCGCGTAAAGCTCAGTCGCAGCCGCCGAAATCTTGCGCTGGATCATTCCGAATTCAGCAATCGCCTTGCCGAAGGCGTGGCGCTCTTTGGCGTAGCGGACCATGGCCGCCAGCGCGTGCCGCGCGCCGCCGATGCAAGCCACGCCCAGCTTGAAGCGGCCCACGTTCAGCACGTTGAAGGCGATGTGGTGGCCCTTGCCGGCTTCGCCGAGCAAGTTTTCTTTGGGGATTTTGCATTCCTGCAACACAAGCGGGCACGTGGACGAGCCGCGGATTCCCAGCTTGTGCTCTTCAGCGCCTATGGTGAGCCCCGGCGTGCCGCGTTCGATCAAAAATGCGGTGAATTTTGCCCCGTCAATCTTGGCGAAGACCGTGTACAGGTCCGCAGTGCCGCCGTTGGTGAGCCACTGCTTCTCGCCGTTCAGGATGTAGTGCGCGCCGTCGGGCGAAAGCGTGGCGCGGGTGCGGATGTTCATGGCGTCGGAGCCGGAGCTGGCTTCCGAAAGCCCGTACGCGCCGATCCACTCGCAGGTCGCGAGCTTCGGCAGGCAGCGTTGTTTCTGCTCTTCGGTCCCGTACCAGACCAGTGGCAGTGTCGCGATGCCAATGTGTGCGCCGAAGGCGGTAGAGAAGCTGGCCAGCACCGAGATATGGTCGGTGATGAGCGTGGAGCTCACCTTGTCCAGACCCATGCCGCCATACTCTTCGGGGATATCGACGGCGGTGAACCCCAGTTCGGCGGCCTTGCGCAGCAGCGCCGCCATCACGCCAGGTTCCTTGCCCTCGATGGCCGCCACGCGGGGCAGAATCTCCTCGCGCGCAAAGCGCGCTGCCGTAGCCGCGATCTGGCGCTGCTCCTCGTTCAGGTCTTCGGGGGTAAAGATTTCGCCGGGGTTGCGCGTTTCAAGCAGGAAACTGCCGCCCGCTGCGGCAGCGATGGGGGATACGTCGGTCAAAGGCATAGTCTTGCGCGGCCTCCTGTCACCGAAACCAAAGGACCAGCCTCATGATAGACGCTGGAGCTGCCGCAAAAGATCAAGTGCTGTCACGACCCGCCGGTGAGGCTAAGGGCTTATCCGCAGATCTGTAGCGCCGACCTCCAGGTCGGCTGTCGTGTGGGCCTCCCGGCCCGCACAGGGATTCTGGCGGCGTGGACGCCGCCAGCACAGCCGGTCTGGAGACCGGCGCTACTCGAATGCGCAATTTGCGGATGGTTTCTAAGCCCGAGCGCTGCGCGGCGCCGCAGCGGGGCCGGGTATGTGCGCACGGACAATCCCCATCACCTCCGCGGGCGTGGCCGCAACCGCATCGGCTTGCGCCCATTCCTCCGGAGTACCGTAGCCCCACGCAGCGGCCACGCAACGGATGCCGTTCAAGTGCGCGGCCTCGATGTCGAAGCTGCGGTCGCCCACCATCCAGGTCGACGTGTGATCGATCGCGTGCCGGCTAAGGATGCGCGCCAGCAGATCGCTTTTGCTGTGGCTCTCGTAGTCGTTCCTGTCGCCGTAGATGCCGTTGAAATACTGCGCGATGCCGAAGCTCTCCAGGATGCGCACGGCAAAGTGCTCGTGCTTCGATGTGCATACGTAAAGCGGAAAGCCCTCGCGGTGGAGCTGTGCCAGAAGATCGGCCACGCCGGGGAAAACCGAGTTGTTGCTCCAGCCCACGCGGTTGTAACAGGCGCGGTAATCACGCGCCAGCGCCAAGCGATCCTCCGCGCTGCCGTGCGGCAACAGCTCTGCGGCCCACTGCTCCACCGGCGGACCGATGAAGCGCTCGAGGGAACCGTAGTCGCTCATCTTGCGCGCTTCCAGGACTTCGCGCAGACAACCGACGATGCCGGGTTTCGAATCAGTCAGGGTTCCGTCCAGATCAAAGATGAGCGAGGGCAACGATTGCGGCATATCTCAAGTTTCGCAGAGAGCCACGGAAGATCCAAAAGGCACGCAGACGCAGAACCGGCGCCGAGGAGGTTGACGGCGCCGGTTCCAAGCGATGGGTTTTCTCTGGTTGCAGTTGCCGGCCTTAGACTTTCACCGCCGGATGCGCCGCGTAGTGGAGCAGCACCGCGACCGCGCAGCTCACCAAGCGCGTTTCCGCCGAATCCGCACGGCTGGTAAGGATGGTGGGCACGCGTGCGCCGAGCACGATGCCGGCCAACTGCGCGCCGCCCAGGTATTCCAACTGCTTGGCCAGCATGTTTCCGCTCTCGAGATCGGGAACCACGAGAATGTCGGCCTGACCGGTGACTGGGGAAACCAGCTTCTTGATGGCAGCCGCTTTCTCGCTCACCGCAGTGTCGAAGGCCAGCGGCCCGTCGAGGATGCCGCCCGTGATCTGGCCACGGTCGGCCATCTTGCACAGTGCGGCCGCGTCGAGCGTGGACTTGATCTTGGGATTCACGGTCTCGATGGCCGAGAGCAGCGCCACCTTGGGCTCGGGAATGCCCAGCGCGTGCGCCAGGTCGATGGCGTTCTGCACGATGTCGACCTTGTCTTCGAGCTCGGGCGTGATATTGATGGCCGCGTCGGTGATGAGCAGAGTGCGGGCGTAGGCCGGCGTATCCATGATGAACACGTGCGAGATGCGCCGCGCCGTGCGCAGGCCGGTATCGCGCTGCATGGCAGGCTTGAGCAGATCGTCGGTGTGCAGGCTGCCCTTCATCAGCGCCTGCGCATTGCCCGCGCGGCAAATCACTACGGCCGCCGAAGCCGCCTGGGCCTCGGTTTCGGCCTCCACGATGGGAAATTTGCCGATGTCGATGCCGATCTTTGCGGCCAGGGCTTTCATCGCCACCTCAGGACCGATCAAAGTGGGCTCGATAAGACCGGCGGCAGCGGCCTCCACGGCGCCATTCAGCGCTACCTCGCTCAAGGGCCAAACTACGGCCGTGGTGATGGCGGGCAGCGCTTTGCAGCGCGTGATGAATTTATCAAAGACGTGATAATCCGCGGGATGCCCCACCAGTGGGTCGACGGCAACGGCTTCAGCCAACGTGGCAAGATCGCTCATGGATGGCTTCTCCTCCCCGGCAGAGCACGGGTGCGCCGGGTCTCACAGGATCATTGTCGCGTGGCGGCCGTAATGGGCGTGTGCCTTGGGTCACAGTACGGGCATCCGTCTCTAAATGCGATACTTGCGCAGCTTTTGCGCTCAACGCCGCAGTAAGCGCGCTCAAGACCTTTTCGGCACTCATTCCGTCTTATATCCAGAGTGCATCTTGTGGCCGGAACGCCGCCAAAGACGCGGTCAAACTCCGGTTGACGCTCAAAAACGCGCGGCCTATACTTTGGGATACCGGGCGTCCCCCCCAGCTATCCCCAAGGTCGGCGGCGTTTCCCGGCGCCGAGTCCTACCAAAAAGGAGAGTCTTATGAAGAGACTTCTCGCCAGCACCTTCTGTGCCCTGCTCGTCTGCGGAGTCTTGCC
>JBEKAS010000114.1:0-12383 GCA_050015795.1 Occallatibacter sp.
ACAACCCCGCGGCACTCAAGCCGGTCATCCCCGACGTCCAGATATTCCCGGGTGATTCGATTCTGGTTCCGAGGGCCGGTGTTATCTATGTCGCAGGCAATGTCTCCAAACCCGGAGCCTATGTGCTGGATGGCCGGCGCAGCCTGACGGTAGAGGAGGCGATGGCGCTCTCCGGCGGCGGCGGGAAGGCATCCGCATTGAAGCGCGTGCAGTTGGTGCGAACCCTGGATGACGGCAGGAAAGAAGCGATTACGATACCCGTGAATTTGATTTACAAGGGGCAGGCTCCGGACGTGGCCCTGATAGACGGCGATATTCTGTACGTTCCCACCAGCAACGCCAAGCTCGCCACCGAGCAAGCCATCCAGGCAGCGCTTGGCATTGGCACCAGCATTGCGGTCTACAGGACGACCTACCAGCAGTAATCGCGCGGAAATGCGGGCCGCCGCGGATCGGCCGCGCCGTGGCGAAGGCTCGTTCCACGGATGAACCAGCCTCAAGGCAGCGGCAGGCCGGAACTGTTCCCGAAGCGCGCCGGCAGGGTTCGATATGAAGATGCCCGGAAATCGCCAGATCATTCAGGTTGTTCCGCGCTTGACGCCAGCACTGTGCGGAGTCAGCGATGCAGCTCTTTTACTGGCCGGAGAGCTTGAGGCTGGGTTTGAGATCAAAACCGCTATCGCAGTGCTGAACGCGAACAAGACTCATGACGTTCAGCTCCCCATCATGTACGTCTCCCCGGCGCAACTGCTTGAGACGTGCCTGGCTTTGAGCAAGGGTGAGCCGGGATATCTGCTCGTGCATCTGAGCGGTTACGGGTATTCTGCCGACGGGGCGCCCACCCTTCTTGCTGAGGCGCTACGAAGCGTGAGAGCAGACGGACGCTTTCGTGTTGCCGTCTTCTTTCACGAACTGTTTGCGACGGGAATGCCGTGGAAGTCTGCCTTCTGGTACTCGCGGCGGCAAAAGAGAGCGGTGCGCAGGATTGCCGAGGCATGCGATCTGCTTGTTACGAGCACGCGCAGTTATTTGGACTGGCTGAATCGGGAAACCGTGCGGCAATCCGCTTCGCCCATTCAATATATGCCGGTGTTCTCCGATGTGGGAGAGGCGCAACAGCATATTCCCCTGGCTGATCGTGACCCGGTGATGGCGGTTTTTGGCTTGGGCGGAACCAGGCAGAACGCCTATCGCGAGCTGTCCGCGCTGGGAACCATGCTCGAGCAGCTTGGGATTCAGGAGATTCTGGACATCGGCCCTGAATATGAGGCTCCCGGCGAACTGCACGGGATTCCGGTGAGGCGCATGGGGGTTTTAGCCGCGACGGAAATCGCCAGGCAGTTCTCCCGAACGACATTCGGTTTTCTCTCGTATCCTCACACGCGTCTGGCAAAATCCGGGGTGTTCGCCGGTTACTGTGCCCATGGCGTCATCCCCGTGATTGCACGGCAATTTCCCGGGCAAGTCGACGGTTTGGAGGACGGAGTTCATGTGTTGAGCCCGCGCACCCAGACAGCGGCGCAGGCCTCTGGATTGGAGTCATGTTCCATCGCTGCCTGGCGCTGGTACTCAGGGCACCGGTTGCACGATCACGCGGCCGTCTACGCGCGCTGGATGGGTGAGTCGATGTATGAACGGGCGGATGAATCGGCGGATGGGATGGAAGCGGCGCCCGAGAGCGCAGGCCGAAAAAATGCATAAGCCTCGCGTCCTGATCTCTCACCCGACGGGCAATCAAAATGTCCGCAATGCCCTCGCAAGCCTTGCGGAACGGGGAATGCTGGCGGAGTTCTGGACGACGATTGCCTGGGATGCGCAGTCTCGCTGGAACCGGCTGCTGCCTATGGGAATGCGGATGCTGCTGGAGCGGCGCACGTATGCGGAGGCGCCCAGAGAGCGCATAAAGTGCGTTTCCTGGAGAGAGATGGTTCGCCTGGGCGCCAAGCCGACGTTCCTGAACGGCCTTCTGACCTCCGGAGAGCGGCCCTTTTCGATCATTGGCGTCTACCGGCACTTCGACGGCAAGGTAGCGCGGCGCGTTCCG
This sequence comes from Occallatibacter sp., assembly GCA_050015795.1. Classification (GTDB taxonomy): domain Bacteria; phylum Acidobacteriota; class Terriglobia; order Terriglobales; family Acidobacteriaceae; genus Telmatobacter. The sequence continues at coordinate 2,045 of JBEKAS010000114.1, forward strand.
AGCCTCGGTCCCGATGTTGTGTATGCCTATGAAGGGGGCGCACGCGAGACCTTCCGCGAAGCCAAGCGGTTGGGCATCAAAACAATTTACGAGCTGACCAGCAGCTATTGGTACTGGGTGCGCAACCTGCTCACCGAGGAAGCCGAGCGCAGCCCTGAATTCGCCGGGCTTCTTCCCAATCTCGTGGATTCCACAAGGCATCTGGAGTGGAAGGACGAAGAGCTTGCCCTGGCAGACTATATTTTTGTAGCCAGTGAACACGTGCGGCGGACCCTGGCGGGCGCAGTTCCTGAAGAAAAGATCCGTGTGGTGCACTACGGAGCTCCGGCGATCCGGCGGCGGGAGCGGACAGCAACCGATTCCACGCGGCCGCTGCGGGTCTTGTTTGTCGGCGGGTTGGTCCAGCACAAGGGAATCGGCTACCTGCTGGATGCTGCCGATCGACTTGGTTCCGAGGTCGACCTCACGCTTGTCGGAAGACGGTTCCAGGCCAATCCTCGGGTGGATGAAGCGGTTCGCCGATGGCGCTGGTTCGAGACGCTGCCGCACGGCCGGGTGATGGATGTCATGATGGAATCGGACGTGCTGGTGCTGCCCTCGCTCGGCGAAGGATTCGGCCTTGTGGTCACCGAAGCACTGGCTTGCGGGCTCCCGGTCATCGTCACGCCGAACGTGGGCGCCAGCGATCTGATTCACGACGGACAAGAGGGTTTTGTGGTGCCGGTGTGTTCCGCAGACCTGATTGCCGAGCGGTTGCACACGCTCCACGGCGACCGGGAACTGCTGGCCGCGATGTCGCGCAAGGCGCAGGCAAGCGCAGCAGAAGAGTCGTGGGAGAGTTATCGCAGCAGTTTTCGAGAGACTGTGGAGGCCATCGCCGCGTGCCAGTGAGAAGGCAAATTCCGGCAAGACCGCGCAGTAAAATGCCATTGCTGAAGAAGCTCTTCTGGCTCTATTTTCTGCTGCTGATCTTCGAAGGCGCACTGCGCAAATGGGTCGTGCCGGGGCTTTCCGCGCCGCTGCTGCTGGTTCGCGATCCGGTAGCGATGCTGATCATCGTTGAAGCGTATCGCACGAACAAATGGCCGGAACGTTGGTCGATCGTTATAGGAGTTCTGGCGTGCGCGCTCCTGGGTCTTTGCGTATTGCAGGCGATCCTGGGAGATAACTCGTGGATTGCCGCAGTGTATGGATTGCGTTCCTATTTGCTCCCGTTTCCCGTGGCCTTCATCATGGGGGAGAACCTGGATACGGAGGACCTGCGCAAGTTTGGCGCGGCCACGTTGTGGATTATGCTGCCGCTGGCGGCTCTGGAGGTGGCGCAGTACCTTGCGCCGCAAGGCTCGATTCTGAACGCAGGCGCTTATAAAGGCGCCGAGCAAATTTACTACGTTGAAGAACACGTCAGAGCTTCGGGTACATTCAGCTTTGTTGCCGGACCGACTTTCTATAACGCGATTGTGGCGGCGCTTCTTTTTTATGGCCTGATGAATGAGGCGTTCGCCAGGAAGTGGCTGCTGTGGGCGGCGGTGTTCGCGCTGGTTCTCTCGGTTCCGGTGGTCGGGTCACGCACGCTGGTGGCCGAATTGGCAGGTGTTGCCGTTTGCGGGGGAATTGCCGCGATGTTCGGAATATCGCAATTCATCAAGGTGGTCAAGATTGTCATTCCGCTCCTGGCCGTCTATTTTCTTATTTCGCTCCTGCCGGTTTTCTCGGCGGCCTCGCAGAGCCTCCGTTCACGGTCAGTCAATGCGTACACCGCTGAAGGAGGCATGCGGCAAGCTATGGAGGAGCGCACTTCCGGATCCATGATCGCCGCGATCGTCAAAACAGATTTTTCCAGAAACCCCATCGGCATTGGCATGGGGCGTGGCGCCGCGGCGGTTTCGGCGCTCGCGACAGGCAGGGTGCAATTCATCGCAGGGGAGTACGAATTCATCCGGGAAATGACCGAGCTAGGCGCCGTTCCGGGCATTGTCTTCTCGCTCTTTCGATTTCTGCTGGCGCTGAGCCTCACGTTTTCTGCAATCAAATGTGCGCAACGCCAGGAGCCACTTGCTCTCCTGCTTGTGACCCCGCTCTTCGCCACATTGTGTTTCGGCACGTTAGAGCAGCCAACCGATCAGGGGTTCATGGTGATCTGCCTGGCATTTACCATTGCGGCCATCAGGCGAATCGGCATGGGCGTCGATGGCAAGAACATGCGCAGTGCAGGTGTGGCTCCGCCGCGACCCTTGGGCCCTGGGAGACGCATCCAAACGCGCCCTGGATGGGGAAGCGTCGGACCACGGTAGCTTTCGACGGGTCCGGTCTCTTTTCCGGGTATTCGCCTGGCGCGTGGCCAGCAAAATACCTGCGCAGGATCTGAAATCCATCCCTGCGTCCTCAGGGAACGAAATCACCCCGAGAGAAAAACGGAGAGCATTCTCCTCTCCTGACGGTAGCTTATGCCTCGCGACAGTAAAGCCGCAGTCATGCAGGTGACTGGACCGCCCGGGGAAAGCCCGTCGGTTCACCTCGACGCTCTGCGTGGATTTGCGGCATTCTCCGTGCTGCTGAACCACTTGCGGGATGCCCTTTTCGTGGACTATGAGGCGATCGCGCGGCACAATCCATTGACGAGTGCAGCGTATCTGGCTTCCGGCCTGGGCCGCCAATCGGTCATCGTTTTTTTTGTGCTGAGCGGTTACCTGGTTGGCGGCAGCGTTTTGCGTTCTGTAGGAAGCGGGAGTTGGTCCTGGAGGGCTTACCTTTTGGCGCGGCTGAGCCGGCTCTACGTTGTGCTTCTGCCTGCATTGCTGCTGGGAGGGGCGCTCGATTGGCTGGGAATGCATATGTCCGGCACCGAAGCCGTCTATAGCGGCAATTCGGGGATGCATGCACTGGTCATCAACGTTCACGGCGTGTTGACGTGGCCGATCCTGGCCGCGAACGGCCTGTTTTTGCAGACCATCCGGCTCCCCGGTTTCGGCCCCAATCCGGTACCGACCTTCGGTTCCAATGGGGCGCTGTGGAGCTTGAGTTACGAATTCTGGTACTACCTGGCCTTTCCGGTTCTGGTTCTCCTGCTAGGCAGGAGCCGGTCCTGGAAGATGCGCGTCCTCTCGTGCCTCGGTCTCTTGGCCTGGGGATGGTTTGTAGGGCTGAGTATCTTTCTGCTGGGCCTTACCTGGCTGATGGGAGCATTGATCACCTTCCTGCCTGCCTTCCCGGCGCGCCGGCCATGGACGCGTGGACTTGCTATTGTCCTGGCCCTGGTGCTTTTTGGAGCGGGGCTTGTCGAGAGTAAGTTGCTGGGCTCACTCCCATCCGATCTTGTATTGGGTCTGGCGGTGACCGCAATGATATGGGTTACGCTGCATTGCGCTACGGCGCCCCTGCCTGCATTTTATGTACATATGGCCCGCCGCGCAGCGCACTCTTCCTACACGTTGTACCTGGTGCATTTGCCCATGGTGATTTTTCTCAAGGCAACACTGCACTTGCCGCGCGCTTATCCAGGCTGGCATGTGCTTCTTATCGGTACAGGAGTGCTGGCGGCTATCGTCTTGTATGCTCAGTTAGTCTACGAGGCATTCGAAAAAAACACGGATCGCGTGCGCCGCTGGCTTCGACCGTATGTGATGGGCCGGCGGGCAGCCTGAAGCCGTCGGTCCATGAGGGGTTCTCTTTCCCAACGGCGACGTGGACGCAACGCGGGCGCGCAGTCCCAAGGGGTGTCGGTGGTTTTGGAGAACGCACGCGATGGAGCGTATGCGAATGGGCCGCCGTATAGCGGGGTAATCCTGAACAGTGCAGGAAGAAGGGATGCCAAGTTATGAATGCGCAAATAGGCGGGCGGTTCATTCGACCTGAATACATCTACCAACCCAATAAGCTGATCCGGCGCATATTCGGCAAGAGGCTCGATCAGGGAAGCGAGGAGATCGTCGAACTTCCCTGGAAACTGTCGATGGAGGTCGACAGCTCTGAGATTATTGGCTGTGGCATCTCGCGCACCGGGATTTTCGAAATGCCAGTGGTCGAGGCGATTTATCGCCTTGTGGACAGTTCCGACACTGTCCTCGATGTAGGTGCAAATATTGGGTACATGACCGCTGCTGCTCTCTCGGCCGGAGCAAAGAAGGTGATTGCGTTTGAACCGCACCCCGTTTTGTTTGCCCGTCTCTTGCGAAATGTGGAGCGGTGGGATCATGAGCCTCGATTCACGGGGCGCGTGAATGTGCGGAACGAGGCCATCGACTCCGGGGGGGGGCGCGCCACGCTGTTCATTCCGAAGGGGGAGTTCGCGGGAAACCAGGGCATTGCGACGCTGGAAACCAACATCTATCAGACGGGATTCGACAAGGTTGAAGTCGCCGGTACAACTTTGGATACCGTGATCCATGAGCATCGTGAGCCAATAGGGTTGCTCAAGATCGACATCGAGGGCCACGAGTTTCAGGCGTTCCGAGGGGGGAGCGATTCGCTCGGAAACAGGAGAATACGGGACATCATCTACGAGGATTTCAGAGGGGTGGACTCGGACGCGTCAAAGCTGCTTGCAAGTTATGGATATTCAATATTCGGTCTTCGAGGCTCTCTCGCTGGTCCCGTGCTGCGAGAGGGGTTAAAAGGGGGCAAGCTGTCTCTTAGCGAGCATAACCTGGTGGCGACGCTCGATCCGGATCGTGTGAGGAGACGCATGTCTCCCAGAGGGTATAAGTGCCTGAGCCGCGAGGCAAGACAAGGTGATCTGCAAGAACCGAAGAGAAGAAACGCAAGTATGAGGAACACAATTCGAAATCTGCTATCAAGGCCATGGCTACAGCCCCCCCTCGCAGCGCTCCTCAGGGCATGTCATGCCGGCTTGAACTACGGCGGCGGGCAGTCGGTTTCTGACAGCGGCGAAATTGGCGCACTTCGTTTCGCCCTGAATATGTCAGGAAAGGCGGGAGACTTCGTGGTGTTCGACGTGGGCGCGCACGACGGCGCTTATGTCGAGGCGGCACGCCGGGTGGTTGATAGCCGACTAAGGGCCTTTTCTTTCGAGCCTCAGGATGTGTGCTTTGAGATTCTTCGTGCACGCTACGAGAGCGACCCGAGGGTGTCGCTTCACAAGACCGCCATCAGTAATCATGTAGGCGCAGGGGAGCTTTTCTATGCAGAACAGGGGGAGAGTTTCGCCTCGCTCTCCCGTCAAAGCGATGCGCAAACAAAGGCACAGAAAGTCCGCGTCACTACAGTCGACCAATTCTGCGATGAGAACGGCGTCGGCAGGATTCAGTTTCTGAAGATTGACACCGAGGGCCAGGAGATGGAGGTAATGCAGGGCGCCTCCAGGATGATTGAAGAGGGGCGAATTGATTTCATTCAGTTTGAATTCGGCGATACATTCCTCCATACTCCCTACCACTTCGTCGATGTTTGGAATTACCTCTCAGATAGGTATGCGATCTATCGCATTCTGAGGCACGGTCTGGCAGAACTGAAACTTTACTCGCACGATCTCGAAATCTACAAGAACGCGAACTTCCTCTCCATCCGTAGGTCTTTATGAAAGTGCCAGCTTGTCTGCTGGGCTCCCGTGTTTTCGGAGACCCATGTATCACAGAGGGTATAAGTGCCTGAGCCGCGAGGCAAGATCGATCTGCGAGAATCATAGGACGGTCATAGCAAGCTGCGGAGATTGGATAAAGGCCATATGGTCCCCCAGAAGAACAAAGTCGAATCTGCCGCAAGGGTTGACGGATGAGAGTCATCGTTCTCAGCGTGAATTACTGGCCGGAAGTTACGGGCATCGGCGCCGTGACCACCTATCGTGCGGAGTACCTTGCCGGCGCGGGGCACGAGGTCGAGGTGTGCACCACATTTCCGTACTATCCGGATTGGAAAGTACCGCCGGAGTACTCAGGCAAGCTGGGACGAAACGAGAAACGCAATGGAGTTTCGATCGTTCGCAGCTACGCCTATGTCCCCAACCCGGTCACGCCACTCAAACGCATCCTGTTCGAGGCGAGTTTCATCATGGGGGTGACGCTGCGCGCGTTGCTGCGCAAGCGGCCGGACTTGTTGCTGGTGGTTTCGCCGCCGCTTGGCCTGGCCGCCACAGCAATTTTGTTGAGCCGGCTGTGGAGTATTCCGTACGTCTTCGATGTGGAAGACCTGCAGCCCGATTCGGCTTCGGACCTGGGCATGCTTCCCAAGTGGGCGGTGAAACTTCTCTATAAAGTCGAGAACGCAGCGTACCGCCATGCGCGATTGGTCACCACGCTCACGCCCAGCATGAGACAGAAGATCGTCGCCAAAGGTCTTCGAGAAGATCAAGTTGAGCTTCTGGAGCCGCGGATGGACGACGCGTTGATCGATCTGCTGCCGGAGGAGGGAAATGAGTTCCGGCGGCGGTATGATCTGGGAGAGAAGTTCCTGGTGACGCACAGCGGGAACATGGGAGTGAAGCAGGGCCTCGACGTTATTCTCGATGCCGCGGCGCTGAACCGCGCCGACGACTCCATGCTGTTCCTGTGCGTGGGCAATGGCGCGGACTGCGAAAGAATCAAGCGCCGCGCTGAGGAGCCGGGTTTGGGCAATGTGCGCTTTTTGCCGCTGCTTGATGAGAATGACTTCCGCGGATTGATGGCGGCCAGCAATGTTTGTCTGGTGACTCAGCAGCAGTCGGTTTCCGAGGTCGCTTTTCCGTCGAAGATTGTGACCTATCTGGCGGCGGGGCGTCCTATCGTTGCATCGGTCAATCCCGAGTGCGAGGTCGCCCGCATCACGCGTGAGTCGGGAGCAGGCCAGGTGGTCGAGGCGGAGAATCCGCCGGCGCTTCTGGAGGCAGTTCGCGGATTGAGGAACGCCGATTTGCGCAAGGCCGGCGAGAATGCGCGCGCGTATGCATGCATGCGGTGGTCGTCCGGTCGCGTTCTGGAGCACCTGGAGCGGAGCCTTACGGCGGCCGCGGGGTCTCAAATGAGTTCCCTCGCCTGGAAAGGATTCAAACCATGAGCGGCGCGAAGACAGGAAGTGCGTTTTTGATCGCGATCCTTGCCGCGATCTTTTTACCCTGCGCGGGGATCGCGCAAATGCAGCAGACCGTGAGCCAGCAAAGTGCCAGCGCAACGTCTTCGAGCGCTGACGCAACCGCCAACTCCTCGGCGGCAAACCCGGCGGGGACGAGCAGCAATACGGCAAATCCGGCGGGAGTGAGCAGCGGAGCCTCGAGCTGGACATCAGGAAAAGGCAGTTTCGAAATCACAGCCAAGGCGCCGGCGGGATCGAGCTCAGGAGCGAAAGGAGGCTGGGTGGCAGGAAGCGGAAGTTTCGGGATGAAAGCTCAGCCGGGTGGAATCTGGCACGAAGGCGGCGGCGGATCGATGGGAACCCAAAACACTGCTCCGACGCAAAGTTCTGCGGCCAAGAGTTTAGTTCCTGCAGCACTCCCGGGGCTGGCTGCCGAGGGTCCGGCATCAGCAAGTTCTCCCGGCGGAGCGCGATCTGGTGGCTTTCCGGCTTCACGTTCCCTGGCTGGCGGGCATCCCGCTTCCGGTGCACGCTTTGGGGCGTCGAGCGGTTTTCGTGCCGGCGGCAGCAGATCCGCGGGCAACAAGCGGGCTTCACTTGGCGCACATAGCCATGCCGGCACGCAGAGCCACGCCGGTCCGAGCCACGGATCCGGTGCAGGATCTTCCAGCTCGAATGCGAAGACGCAGCCACCCTCCGCATTCGCGCCGTCAAGCTCCTCTGCAACGGGCGGCACGCGGCATCCTGGCTCCGGACGCGAAACCATCCCGTAGGGTCTGTTCACCGTAGTCAGGTAGAGGCCCTTTTTGCGCGACCATCGCGCGTTGGTTGGAGCGGGGCCGCCTGGGACGGGCGTGAAGCGTGGCGCTTCTCCCAGATTTTGGCATCCACGAGAAAACGGAACCAGAATGTTTGCAGGACCCAGAAAATGAAGCCCTCGGTTCCGTCGAGAAAGCCCAGCCGGAAGAAGTAGCGATACACAAATAAAACAAACGGACGCACGAAGAGCGGCATGCGATTGTATTTTTGGCGAAGGTATCGCTTGCGCTGCGCGGGGTTGCCGCGGGCGTCGGGTTGAAGACGGCCGGACGTTTCCTTGCTGTCCAATTCAGCCGCCTCGCCGTCCGCCCAGCGATTGTGCCTCGCGATCCACTCCGTCAGGGGCATGCGGATGTCGTCGATCATCGTGCCTTGCAATTGGCCGCTGGTGCCGCTGGTGAGCAGGAAATGCTGGTCGTATATGCGGTCTTCGCAGCGCCCGACCCCGCCGCGAAACAGACGTAAATGCCAGGTTGGGCTCATGCCTCCGTGACGCAGGACGCGGCCGAGAAAGCGCAGATAGCGGGGCAGAAAGTATCCCGCGTGTTCGGGCTCTTCAGGAAGCGCCAGAATGGCCGCGACCAGCTTATCGTCCATCCATTCATCGGCATCCAGATGCAGCTGCCAGGGCCTGGAGATGGGCAGGTTGTCGATCGCCCAATTGCGCTGAGCGCCATAGTGCTCAAAGGCGTGCTCGACGACGGTGGCTCCGAACGTACGCGCCAGCTCTACGGTTCCGTCCTTGCTGAAAGAGTCGACGACGAAGATTTCGTCGGAAACCCGGCGGGCGCTCAAAAGCGTGGCGCCGAGCGTATCCTCCGAGTTGAACGACAAAAGGATAACGGTTGGCCGCATAACAAAGATGGTAGCGCAAGAGCACGCCGGGAGCCCGATCCAACCACTGCCAGAAATAGAGCGTCTTCGATGCCGGGGAGATGAAGCGCGGAGCCCGATGAAGGTTTTGTTGGTGGGAAACTACCCGTTTGACGGATCGACAAGCATGCACATCTGGTCGCATGCACTGCTTCGCGAACTGCGTCAGCTTCATGTCGATGTCAAGGTAATTTCTCCACGGCCGAGGTTCGGCAAGATGAAGCCCTCCGTGCACGGCGTGGGGAAGTGGCTGGGATACATCGATCGATTCGCGATCTTCCCGCGCGCATTGCGCTCCGCGGCAGCCGAGGCCGACATCGTGCATCTATGCGATCACGGCGCCGCGATGTATGCGCCGATGATCAAGGGAAAGCCGGTCGTCGTCACGTGTCATGACATGATTGCAGTGCGCGGCTCACGCGGGGAGCTGCCCGAGTTGCGGCCCTCAATCTTCGGGCAGATTCTGCAGCGTTGGATTTGCCATGGACTGAGGCATGCTACGCGAGTGGCGTGCGTTTCCCGGGCGACCTTCGACGATGCGCGCAGGATTTTGAAAGAAGATGAGAATCTCCGCGTTATTCTGAACGGTCTGAACTATCCATTTCAGCCTCTTGCGCCGGGCGAAGCGGAGCGGCGGCTCGCAGTTCTTACATCCATTCAAGCTCCGTTCGTTCTCCACCTCGGCTCCAACGTGGCCTACAAGAACCGCGAAGGCGTGCTGAGAGCCTTTGCGAGGGCAGCCTCGGAGACCGATCTGCAGCTGGTGATTGCCGGTGAAGCGCTGAACCCGAAGCTGGCCCGGCTGGCGCGCGAGTTGCAGATTGAGGACCGCATCGTTCAGGTCGTAAAGCCGGATGTCGCCTTGATCGAGGCGCTTTACAATCGCGCGGTCTGCTTGCTCTTTCCCTCACGCTATGAAGGCTTCGGTTGGCCGCCCATCGAGGCCCAGGAATGCGGTTGTCCGGTTGTAGCCAGCGATATTCCTCCACTCGCTGAAGTGCTTGGTCAATCGGCGGTTCTCAAACCGGTCGAGGATGAAGCCGGCATGGCCGACGCCATCCGAAGACTAGCCTCCGACCAGGAATTCCGCGAGCGGCTGCGGCAGAGCGGATTTGTGAATGTCCGCACGAGGTTTCAAACCTCGCGCATGATCAGCGAGTACCTGACGCTGTACCGGGAGCTTGCACCAAGGAGCCTTTAAGCGATGAAGGTCTATCTCGGAGCGGTTGTCGAGACCGATCAGGTCGGTATCTTGCAGTCCCATGCCGTGTATTCGAAAAGCCACGAAATCGTATCGGACCCGTCCGCAGCCGGCGTCATTCTGATCTTTGGCGCCTCGGCACTCGAACCGCAACGGCTTCTGGAAAACGGACTCTACAAGGCTTTTCCTGAGCGCTGCGCCATTTATACCGAGGACGACGATTGCCTGCCTCTCATTCCGGGTGTGCATACCAATGCCCCGATCAGCGAACATACCCAGATCGGCCGCATCTTCAACTACGCGCATATTACCCGCAACGGGCAGTTTCAGAACCGCTTTCTGGAAGAGACCACTTCTCCCGTTCCCATCGGCATGAAGGCGGAAAAGCGCTACTTTTTCACGTTTCAGGGCGGATCGACCTCCATCCTGCGGAAGCGCATCTAT
>JBEKAS010000115.1:0-12376 GCA_050015795.1 Occallatibacter sp.
CGGATCAACTCCATGGCCTCAGCGCGCGTGTGGAGCTTCTGACCCTTGAATGCCCTGGTCCCTTCGACATGCGCCATTTGCATGGGGACTTCGATCTTGAGCACGTCTGCGCCGTAGCGCTCTCGGCTGAACTCCTCCATGGACTTGAGGATGATCTCCGGCTTTCGGCGCGCGTATTCGATGCTTTTCTCGGCTTCGCCGTGCACGTCGTAGGGAAGGAACTCGAGGAAAAATGGAATATCGATGGCCTTGCACTCGGCCCCAATCCTCTCGACCCAAGCCCGCTTGCGATCGTTGACCCAATCCTTTTCAAAGGGATTGTAATAGACGAGGATTTTTACCGCATTGGCGCCCGCCTCCTTGATGCGGAGCGCTGACCAACCCTCAAACAGCGAGGGCAGCCGCTCCGGCTTGTCGGGACTGTACCCCGCATGTTCGTAGGCGAGCATCAGGCCTTTGCCATTGATGTGCTTTGCGGCCTCAAGGCCGTACTCGATATCGAGCAGAATGGACGAGGCCTTTTTGGTCAGGGTCTGCGCAACCAGAGTTTTGAATTCCGACACCATCTCGGCGGGCGGCTCGCTGCCCCCCAGCTCTTTTGCCAGCATGTTCCTGAGCAACCCACGTTGATCCATGGCCAACGCGGCGATTACGCCCCGGCTATCGGAGACGGCCTTCAAACCGGCAATCTTGCCGGGCGTCAATTTGATCGGCATGTACTTCTCCCACTCGGAGATTCTCGGCACCCATGACGCGCAGGAAACGGACGCAGCGGGAAAGCGCAAAGAACTTGAGGGTTCGAGCCTGATCCGACGAGTCGCAAGAACTATATCGGACTGGATTTGGGGGTGTCAATCGATGATAACTGATAATCAATGATTTTAGGCCGGCATCTGTTGTTCGCAGGTGCTGAAAAAGGGCTTCCAGACCGCCGCGAGGCCAGGCCATGAATTTGCCCGCTATTCCGGCCGACTCAAAGTTCGTAAAGTGTTATATGTCATATATCTACAAAAAATCTATTGAAATTGATTGACAGATGTTGTTGTCTCTGCCTATACTTCGCCCCGAGTCAGAGACCGTTGTTTTTTTGCCTAAGATCAGACTGCAAAACTCTTCGAGTTTGGAATTTGTCGACGACCCGCCTGCTTGATGCCGGTGGTTCTCGATCCAGATTCGCAAACCCGAATTTTGCGGGGGTCCCACGCCATTGCTATGAGGCAATCGGAGCAGAAAAACCGGCGGCGCTTGGCAGGGCTGGATGCAGGCCCTACATTAGCCATACCCGAACGGGGGCAAGATGAACCTGCCAACGAACGGGAAAATTTCTCAGGATTCCAAAGCAATGATTTCCGGATTCACTCCCGCGACGTGTGTGTGCTGCTGTCTTTCGAGCGCCATGCGGGCGTGTTCCACGGGATAAGTTCAGAAGCAAATTCTGGATCCCGGCAACCCACCCGCCACGAGGCGCGGTGGGTTTTTGTGCTTCTGGGGGATTCTCTGAGAGATTTCAGCTTTTTCCGGGCACCGGTGGCGAAGTGGCTAACGCGCGGGTCTGCAAAACCCGTATTCGCGGGTTCGATTCCCGCCCGGTGCTCCAAAGATTGAGAGTTTCTGCCGCGCACAGAGGAAGCATGTACGAATCGGACTCCAGGCTCGCTCAGCCGGGATCGGGAAGAGGGAGATTGATGGAGAGCAAGTCACGAAGACAGATTCTCCAGGCGCTTGGGTCTCTCGGCGCTTATGGGGCGCTGTTTCCGCTGACGCCACGCAACTCTGTTGCGCAAGGCGGCCACGTTCCCGCGGGGATCCGATTCGGAGTGCAGCTGAACGCGTTTCCCATTGACCCGAAGCGTTTCGAAACTTTCACTGCCACACTTGCGCAGGTGAAGCAGATCGGGTATCAGGGATTCGAAGCGGGCTTCCGCTTTGTGAGCGAACAATTCGCCGCGCCGGAGATGGCGCGCCGCAGCATCGAGCGGACTGGCCTGACGTTTTTCGGCATTCATATCTTTTTCCCGGACAATCTCTACGACCAGACGACGCGCATCGCGGCACCCTCGGTATACGAACCCGTAGCACGCGGCGGTGCGGCGCTGGGCGCGAAGCATCTGATCCTGAGCGGCGCGCCGGCGCAAAATGCCGATCAACTGAAGGCCAAGATTGAAGCGTTGAATACCGCCGGCCGGTTTGCGCTCACCACGGGCCTTACGGCTGCCTATCACAATCACTGGTGGGAGTTCGAGTCGAAGGTCGGAGAAATCGAGGCGCTCTACACGCAGACCGATCCGGGGCTGGTGCATTTTGTGCTCGACGCCGGCCACGCATTTCATGGCGGCGCCGATGTTCCGGCATTCATTCGCGCGCATCCGCAGCGCATCATTGGATTCCATCTGCGCGATTTCAAGAACAGCGATTATGTGGAACTCGGCACGGGCGATTTCCCGCTTGCGCAGGTGGCCGCCACCATCAAGCAGATCGGCTGGAAGGGATGGGTGGAGAACGAAGAAGAACGCGCCGACCATTCGCAGGCCGGCCTGAAGGTGATTGCTCCAGCTTACAAGGCCATGAGGGAGGCTTTTGAATCGTGAACCGCCGGGAATTTCTTTTGACCGGAGCAGTAGCCGCCACGGCCGCCGCGCGCAGCATGGATGCGAGGGCCTATGCAGCCATTCCCGGCGCAAACGACCGTGTGGGCCTGGGCGTGATCGGTCTCGGGCGCCGTGGAACTATTGTTTGCGGCGGTTTTGTGCAGGATCCCAGGGTGCAGATCCGGGCGCTGGCCGACATTTACGACAAGCAGGTAGCGGATTTTCAGGGCCGGTTCAAAGAACATGTGGCACAGGCCGAGGTTTCGGTCGAGTACCAGAAGATGCTGGATCGCAAAGACGTGGATGCGGTGCTGGTTGCGACCCCGGATCACCTGCATGCGCAGATCGCCAAGGACACGCTGGGAGCGAACAAGCACACCTATCTGGAAAAGCCGACGCTGCATCGCTGGAGCGAGCGCGAGACGCTGACGAAGGGCGCGGGGGCGAGCAAAGCAATCCTGCAATGCGGCATGCAGCAGCGCAGCGGCGCGCATTACCAGCGCGTGAAGCAGGAGATCTTCGACACGGGAAAGCTGGGTCAGGTGATTTTTGCCCGCGCGGTGTGGAGCAATTTTTCCTGGCAGCGCCGCGTGATTCCGAATGTGCCCAAACCGGCGGGACTGCGCTGGGACCTGTTCCTGGGACCGGCGCCGAAGGTTCCCTTTGAGTTGTCGCGGTACAGCTCGTGGCGGTCCTATCACGAATACGGCAATGGCCTGCTGGCCGACATCCTGACGCACTGGGCGGATGTGGCGCAATGGATGCTGAACGACGACAAGCCCGAGACTGCGGCCGCGCTGGGAGGCGACTTCCAGCTCAAGGGCGATCTCACCAATCCCGACACGGTGAGCGCAGTGATCCGCTACAAGAACTGGAACCTCAACTTTGAGTCGTCCGTTCTCTCGATTCGCAATCCACGGCCTTCGGTTTTCTTTGAAGGGACGGAAGGGACGCTCGACCTGAGCCGTGAAGGATACACGCTCACTGCCAACAAAGGCGCGGCAACCCAGGTTGACTCGACACAGGATCTGGAGCGCGCGCACACCGGAAACTTCATCGATGCCATTGTGAATGGCAGCAAGGTGAACGCGCCGCTCGCAGCCGGACTGGCCGCCAGCGTGCCTGTCATGATGGCGCTCCAGTCGTACTGGACGCGCAAGCTTTGTACGGCAGCAGAATTTTCTTAGAGGCCCCGCATGGCATTTGGAGAATGCGGAAATGACAACGTTCCAACCAAGACACGGGATTTGTTCTTCGCCCGTGCCCGGAAGAAAGGGACCTATCCCCAGGAGATGTTTTTACGGCTTGCGTGAATTGAAGGCGGCGCGGTGAATTGCGGGAAACGGCAAGGCAGGCACCGGGTCGGCGGCTCGCAGCAAAGAGGTCAAGGGCTACATCCGCAATTGCGAACCGGGCGCGATCACAGAAAGCGTGAAAACACAAACCATAACCGGCAGACGAGAGGCGCTCTCAGGAGACGCTTCTCTCATGAAAGGACAGGATGAATAACACACTTCGCAAACTACTCTTCGCCAGCTTCGCAATGCTCCTCACACTAGGCGCTGCATCCCGCGCCTTCGCGCAATCCACAGGCAGCATCCGCGGCACGGTAAGCGATCCGAGCGGCGCTGCCATTGCAAAAGCCGCAGTGACCGTGACTGATAACGGCACCGGTCTCGGCCGTGACACCGTGACCAACGAAAGCGGCATCTTTGTGTTTCCTGATCTGGCCATCGGAACCTACACGCTGAAGATTTCCGCGCCAGGATTCAAGACGGAAAATCGCCCGGACCTTACGTTGATTACGGGCCAGGTGATCGATCTGTCGATTGCGATGTCGGTGGGTGCGCAAACCCAGCAGATCACCGTCACCTCAGAGACCCAGCAGATCGAAACCAGTATTTCGACCGTGGAACAATCGGTCACTCAGCAACAGATGCGCGACTTGCCGCTGAACGGCCGCAACCCGCTGCAACTGACTACGCTGACGGCCGGAACGGTTCTGACCACGACTGGCACCGAGAGCGGCCAGGAAGACAACACCGGCCTATCGGTGAACGGCCTGAGAGCGACGGAAAACACCTATATGCTTGACGGCACAATCTACGTCAACCGCTTCTTCGACTCCGTGCCGACCATGCCGAACCCGGATGCGTTGCAGGAGTTCACGATCCAGTCCTCGGATTACAGCGCCGATCATGCGGGCGCGGGCGCCCTGGTGCAGCTCTCCACGCGCTCTGGCACCGATCAGCTTCACGGGTCCGGATGGGAATATCTTCGTAACACTGTGGTGAACGCGCGCAACTATTTCTGGCCGGCAACCAACCCGAATCCACCTTTCAAACTGAACCAGTTTGGCGGCACCGTCGGCGGACCGATTTTCAAGAGCAAGAAGGCCTTCTTCTTCTTCTCGGCAGAAGACCTGCAGCAGCGCTCGGCGCCGACACCAATCACCACCGAATACCCGACCGCGGCAGAGCTTGCAGGCAACTTTTCAGCTTTCAAAGCCAAGGGTGTCGCACTCTACAACCCGGCTACAAACTGCGGCTTCGGCCAGACCGCAACCGCGAACGGCAGCGGCGGCTACACCTGCAGCGGCACCATTACCGACGATGTTTCTGCCGCAGACGCAGGCGCGAATGCCATCGCCATTTCCCCGCTCTCAAAGGCAGTGAACGCGCAGTATCTGGCTAGTGAAGAGGGAGCGCCGACGGCCACCCTGTCAAGCGACGGAACGTACGTGAAATTCGCTTCCACCACCAACAATAATATCGACAACACGCAATATCTCACCCGCCTCGACTACGCTCTCGGCCAGAAAGACAATCTCAGCGGCCGGTATTTCTACAACCAGGACAATTTCCAGCGGCCTTTTACGGCGCCGCTGGGCTTTTACGCTGCAAACCTCTTCCGCAACCAATCGTTGACGCTGAGCGAGGCGCACGTGTTTTCACCCACGCTGACCAGCGCAGTGTATTTTGGCTTCTACCGCGGCGCGCGTACACAGATTCCCGAAGCGCCGGGCTTGAAGACGCTGCAGGCCCTCGGGCAGAACGCTCCCTACGGAAGTCCCAACGAGAACCTCATTCCATTCCCGGGTGTGCGCGCACAAATCTCCGGGTACGTCGAAGCCTTTTCGGGCGGTGCGCTGACGCAGGACGCGACCACGTTTGACTTTCATGCCCAGGCAGTGAAGCTTTGGCACACGCACACGTTGGCCTTGGGCTTCGATCTGGAACGGTCGCGCATCGACATGGACGACTACTCCTACACGCCTGGCGACAGCACCTCGCCCGGCTTCAACGGCAAGCGCACGCAACCAGCCAACGGCGTTACGCCGAGCGGTTTTTCGAGTACGGGCAACGCCATTGCCGATTTCTACACCGGCTACGAGCAGGACTACTACATGGACAACGGGCGCAAGGCGTATTTGCGCGAGTGGCGTCCAGCCCTGTATGTGCAGGACGATTGGAAGGCAACGCCGAGGCTGACGCTGAATCTCGGCCTGCGCTGGGATCCCTGGACGCCGCCCATCGACGCCAACGGAACGCTGGTGGGCTTTAATCTGGCTAATCCCAGCTTCCAGTCGACGATTGCTCCCGGAGCGCCGAAGGGCATGTGGTTTGTGGGCGATCCCGGGCTTTCGAACACGGTCTTCAATAACAACTTCAAGGATTTCGCGCCGCGTGTAGGCTTTGCCTACAACGTGTTCGGCAACAGTAAAACGGTAGTTCGCGGAGCGTACGGTCTCTTTTACGGGTTCCCGGAAGGCCTGCTCTACCAAAGGACAGACGCCATGCAGCCTGTCGACCTCTACCTCGAACTCATTGGGTCCACCTTCAATGTGCCGTGGGATGTGCCTTTTGCCGGCTACCCGGGCGGCGATCCCTTCCCGCGCAACCATATTTCGCCTTCGCAATTCAAGAACTACACCTTCCTGACACCCCTGGCTGGTGGTGTGCTGAATCCCGCATCCAAAGTGGAGTACACGCAGGCGTACAACTTCGCCATCGAGCAGGACCTGGGCAACGGGTTCGCCTTCAATGTCGGCTACGTGGGCAACCGCGCCGAGCACGTGATGGCCTCGCGGCAGTTCAATCCATTCGTGCTCACGGAGCCGACTTTCGAAACCACCCGCACCTATCCAGGCTTGGGCGCGGTGGAACTGGCCGACGCCTACGATTGGGAAAAGACGAACGCGGTGGAGGTCAACGTGACGCGCCGCTCCGCTCATGGACTGACTCTGCTTTCTAACGTCGTATGGATGAAGACTATCGACGTTGGCTCGTCCGGGACCGAAGGGCAGGCAGGGCCGTCGAACCCCTACAACCTCAGTTTCTATAAAGGCGTCGCCGACTTTGACCAGGCGCTGCGCTTCACCGCATCGGCCAACTATCCGTTCCCGAAATTCCACGTGAATAATGCACTCGGCCAGGTCGTCAATGGGTGGCAGGCCAACGCCATCGTTACCTCGCAAAGCGGCCTGCCGTTCAGCATTACCAGCGGCGTGGACAATTCGGAGTCCGGCGTCGGCAACGACTTGGGGGTTTATGTCTCGGGTGTCAGTCCTGCCCGGCCCGCCGGCGCGTCGAAAATCACGGAGTGGTTCAACCCCGCAGCCTTCGCCAAGAATCCAGTCCCCTCGGCTGCCAATAACTACACCCAGTCGTTCGGCAATGTTCCGCGCAACTCTCTGCGCGGGCCTGCCTATGAGGACACGGACATTTCGCTTTTCAAGGACATTCTGGGCGAGCATCGCATCCACGGCCAGTTCCAGGCTGAAGCCTTCAACGCCTGGAACCACACCAACCTTGCCCTCCCCACAGCGAGTGTCAGTTCCGGGACATTCGGACAAATCACCGCCACCAGCAGCAGCACGGGCAGCGTGAACACACCATCCGCGGTGGGAACGCAGCGCGTGTGGCAGTTTGTGGCCAAGATTATCTTCTAACAGAAGTGTGCCGGAGCCGCCCGCTGCAAGCCCAGCAACGGATTGCGATCTCGCAGTGAGATCGCGATCCGCGAGCTCGCAGCAGGGCTCCGGCAGTATTCTTGTCGATTGATATTTACAGATGAATCCAGCCGCCGATGATGAGGGCAAACGCCGCAATGAAGAAGAGCAGGTTGAAGATGTCTCCCGCGTGCGTGGAATTCTTCAGAGCCAAATCGGTGGTGCGGCGCATCAGCAGCCAGCAGGCTCCGGCGACAACGAGAATGGCTCCGACAGCTCCGGCGAATATGGCGATCGGAGCCAGCGCGTGCACGAACTCTGAGAATCGGATGCCGAAGGACAAGAGTCCGCATGCCGTTGCCAGAGCTGAGCAGGTAACTGCGGCAATGGCGAGATAGAGTCCGAAATGAAATAAGAAGGATGGGAGCCACAAGCGGCGATTGAACTCGCGCAGGCTCTTGAGTAAGAGAACTTCCTCGATCATTACGCGCCATTCGCCGCGCCGGTTGGCCACTTGCGGCTGACGCCACCATTCCTGGGTCTCGAAATACGATCCACCATACGCCGCGCGATAGGGATGCTCATGCGGCAAAGGATAAAGTTCCCAGCGCAGGTGTAATGGAGTCCGCGCATACACGAGAATTCGCCTGAGACATCCGGCCAGAAAAATGAACAGGCCGGCATAAATCGCAAGATAAACCGCGGCGGTCAACTTTCTCCTCCGTGCAGCCGCTTCACGTGCGACAAGCTGATGGTGAGTGCTACGGGGATTGTACACCGAAGTCGAAAATGCCTGGGACGCCTCGGCTCATTGCGGGGCCACGGTCATGCTACGGGCCTGGCGGCCGCCAGCTTCACTTTGCAGAAGAGGAATGGCGCAAAAAACATGCCTGCAACACTGGCCGCTGTATAGCGAAGATAGTCAAATGCTGAGCCAACCATGGACATCTTGCCGGCAAACGGAACGAAGGCTGCATCGAGGATCAGCAGGACGGCGATCATGATGCCGATGGACAGAATGTAGCGAAGAATCCTGGCCGCCGGCCCACCGCTGCGCGGGTCGAAGTTCACGATTCGCAGTTCAAGCGGGCAGGCGATGACGATGCCAGTGAGCCAGCCGCAGTAGGCCGTCATCTCCCGCACCTGGCCGTCGATGTGCCAGCCATTGAAAGCCAGTGTGATGAGCCAGACCGCGGCGCTGCCGGCGACAGTGATGGCGATCTGCAACCCGTGCGGGACTTCGCTCCACAGATTGGCCAGCGTGCCCGTGTAACGGGATGCACCAAGGCCGAAGAGAAGGCCGATTGCCCAACCCAGCAAAACATCTTCAACGTAGTGCACCCCGAGATAAGGCCGCGAGACACCGATGAGGACGACGAGCAGCACGATGCCTACGCGGATCAAGCGGTTTCTGGTGAAGGCGAGGAGGTAGGTGTAGAAAGCGGCGGAGCCCATGGCGTGGCCCGACGGCGTGGAATATTCAAGAGCCAGCGCCTTTGCCTCGGCCGGAGAAACCGCCCATTTCTTCTCATAGGTTCCGTCGGCCACAAAGGGCCGGGGATTTTTGATCAAAATCTTCAGCAGATCGTTGAAGGCCATAGTGAGCAAAACCACCACGGTAAGGCGCACGGCGAGGCGCTTGTCCCACATTACGTAGAGAAGGATGGTGAAAAAGACGTAGAAAGTGGCAGAACCGAAAAAGCTTGCGGCGTGAAAGAAGTGAGTGAGATAGACGTTTCTGTGGTCGGCCAGAAACTGCACAAGAGCCAAGTGAAAGTGCAGATGGATCATCGTGCTGTCTTGATTCCCTTCGGGTTGACTGGCTGGTTGCCGTTACAGTCATTCGCAACGTCCCAATTGACGTAAATGGGGTTGCCGATGAGCCACAATTTGCCGTCAGGCCCGGAAACTTGCGCGCGAAACCAGTGGCGGCGTCCGTCACTCATCCAGGGCAGCGTTTGCGTAGAGTCCGCGGTGAAGGTGGCGACGCCTTGGGGGAGTGCGACATCCTTGCCATCCTCAACCCAGTGCAATGTTCCGCCTGCAGCCGCGGTCACATGCGCGGAAAACCCAACTTGATCACCCGTCGCAGCGCTCAGCGTGTCTCCCGCACGGACATTGCGAGCGCCCGCATGCGCCGTCACTTCGAGAAGCCGGTCGCGGGTTCCTGCCACATCAATGAAGACATGTCCGGCGCGGATGCCGTCGAGAATCGCGGGCGTGGAAAGCTCAGTAGCATACACAACAGTCGTCGGGCTGCCGACGGAGCCGGTTTGATCGAGCGGTTGCATGGGGCGGTGATTATCGCTGCCGCCGATTCCCGTGAGGCGACAGCCGCGATTGAGTTCCTGATTCCAGAAGGGAAGGTCAGAGAGCCCGTGCTGCTCGCTGCCACCGTTGACGGCTTCAACACCGGTGAGGAGATGCATGTCGACCGGCGTGGAAGGCGTCCATCCGCAGCCGAGGCAGATTTCGCCGCTCGGAGACAGAGGGTGATTGATCGAGGTGATGGCGCCAACGCGCGCGGCGCTCTCGAGCAACGTGTTCACATCGGGAACCGTACGGCCGTCGAGGCGGAAGTCGATGAAGTCGGTGCTGCCGAGAAAGTTGATGTGGCCCTGAAAGGTGGTGATTTCACGGCCGGGAATCAGGAGCACCTTATCGAACCAGGGTTGCAGTTCGCGCATTTCGTCATATTGCGAGCTGGCATTGTGATCTGTGATGGCGATGAAGTCGAGTCCGCGGCGGGCGGCGGCATCCACGGTGAAGAAGAGCGGGCAGGGAACCATTTTCCCGGTCTGGCTGGGACATTGGCCGTCACTGTGCGCGGTATGCATGTGCAGATCGCCGCGAAACCACGCGGGTCCGATGCGTAGCGGCTCGCGGAGGACCAGCGGCAGCGCGGCCACTGCGCCGGTGCGCGTGAGGTAGACATGAATGGTGTAATGCGACTCGACGCCGGCGCGAATGTTGGGCACGCCGATCAGCACATTCCAGGAGCCGGATGGAATGGCGCCCGGTAAACAGGATGGCGTGGCATCGGTGAGGCCGACAGTGAGCGTGGGTTTGTTGCCGCCGCTCCAGCAGCGCAGCCCAGCGGGATCGAGCAGGCCGAGATCGAGGGATGTGTGCTGCTCCTTTTCGGAGTAGCTAAAGGTGATGGTCACGCGTTCCGTGCCAACGGGCACAGCAAAGGGAACCTCTACATAGCTCTGGTTCTGGGAGCCGCGCACGACGCCCTGGAGGACGAAATCGGCGCCGGAAGAATCCGCGACGGGAGGCGCTTGCTGCGCGCAGGCGACGCCGGCGGCGAGAGAGAGAGCAAGAGAAAAACGAAATAGTGCTGCAAAACTGGAAGACAATCTTGCGTGTCGTGACGGGTTTTTCTTCATAAACCACAATTCCGGTAGTCGGTGGCGCCTGAATACGCAAGTCGGGATCGGCATCGGCTATTATAGCCAGCTTGACCTGCGGCTGCGTCGCCCCACAAAGAAAGGCCCGCATCCGGAGCGGTGATCTGCGCCGGATGCGGGATTGAAGCTAAGACACGTTTGGGAGGCCCGGTGTCTTAGAAGGAAAGTTTGAGCGCGAGCTGAAGCGTGCGGGCGCCATTGTTCTGGTTGCTGTTCTTCGTGGCCGAGATGTTGCTGAAGCTCGTTGTGTTGAAGTTCAACTGCCCCGGCTGCGCGAAGGGCGGCGTATTGGTGGTGTTGAAG
The DNA here is from genome assembly GCA_050015795.1 of Occallatibacter sp. Classification (GTDB taxonomy): domain Bacteria; phylum Acidobacteriota; class Terriglobia; order Terriglobales; family Acidobacteriaceae; genus Telmatobacter. The sequence goes on from JBEKAS010000115.1 coordinate 11,256, forward strand.
GCTTCGGCGCGGAACTGCAGAATCGTCGATTCCGTGAATTTGAAGTTCTTCAGGATTGACGAATCCAGGTTGGTGAAATGCGGTCCGCGTACCTGCTGGAGGGGGCCGCCAAGCGGGGCAATGCTGGACTGCCCGATGGCGGCGGCTACCGGTGGCTGTGCAAACGCAGCGGGGTTCATCCATTGCGTGTAGTTATGCGGGCCAGTGTAGAGACCTTGCCCGGTGAGATTGGCAGCGCAGCCAAAGTCGGCAGACGTCGCATTCGGGCATGTGACTGTGAGCGGCTGCCCGCTTTGGAACGTGTAGAAGCCGTTGACAATCCACCCGCCCACGATGAGATCCGCGGGCCTGCTCATCGAGCCCCCGAATTGCCGTCCACGGCCAACGGGCAGGTTGTACGTTCCGGCCATGTGAACGAGGCCGGCGGCATCGCCGTCGCACAGGGCGTAGTCGCCCTTGATGCCGAATCCGGGCAGCCACTCGGCGCGGTAACCTACGTTGTACTGTGAGTTCTGCGGCGCGTGCTGGTCGCTCAGGCACTTGGACCAGGTGTAGTTGCCGAGCAGCGAAAGCCCAAAGCCCATGCGGTGCTGATACGTGATCTGCAAGGCGTTGTAGCTGCTGGCGGCGTTGGTGGTTTCGTAGGTGCTGTTCCGGCTGAAGTAGGGGTAGGGGATGTAGAACTGGGTGTTGGTGCCGCTGGGCAAGATCTCGGAGTTGCTGTTCGTGTTCCCGAGAATATCCAGGTGACGGCCCTGGGTGGCCACATATCCCACCTGGACCGCGTCGTGGCTCGTGAACTGATCCTCGACGGTCAGGTTCTCCGTCTGCACCAACGGTGTCTGGTAGTTGTTCTGGCGGGCATCGAAGGGCAGGCCCAGATAGTCGCTACCGATGTATTGACCGCCCACGCAAGAGTTGCCGGACGGGCAAGTAACCGGTGTAGTTGTGTACGGGGTCGGGCTTTGCAGCACGTTCGGGTTCGTGAAGTTGAAGACAGTGAAGGCCTGCTCCATGGTTGCCGCCTGACCAGGAGCCAGCAGCAACGGGTGATTGGAATCGGGAGCGGGGACGGTCTGGGTGTAGACGAACGGGTAGTTGAATCCCAGCGTGCCGCCGTA
>JBEKAS010000116.1:0-12286 GCA_050015795.1 Occallatibacter sp.
GCGCGGGCCATCCAGATGGTGGAGTAGCCGCCGAGCGTGCCGATCTCGAGTACGCGTTTGGCCTGCGTCATCTGCACCAGCACCTGGAGAAACTTGCCTTGCAGCGGAGAAACGTCGATGGCAGGAAGACGGGCCGCGCGATTGGCCTTGACCGCGGCGTCCAGAGGCTCGTCATGCGCAGCGAAGAGATCGCCAAAGTAGTGATCGACCGCGGCCCAGCGCGATGGAGAGTTTTTTCTCATGAAATGTATCGGCTTGTAGCTGTCCGCTATTGGCTGTCCAAAGTCAACTGTTCACTGTCTGCTGTTTCACTGAACACTGACCACTGATCACTGACCACTTATTTCTCCCGCGCCACCACGAAGTCTGGCACCCAGAGCAGAGCACGCTTGTATTCGGACTCGGCGAGCGGCGCCAGCGCCTGACGCGATTGCTCGGCGTAGCGATCGGCGGCAGCCATCGCATATTCGACAGACCCGTTGCGGACCAGGATCTCCCTAATCTGCTGGCGGCTGACGTTTTCAAAGCTGCGGTCGTCGAGAACGCGGCGAATGGCCTTGCGGTCGGCCGCAGTGCCGTGGTCGGCGGCGTGAATCACGGCCAGCGTGGCTTTGCCTTCGCGCAAATCGCTGGCCACGGGCTTGCCCAGCACCTCTTCGGTGGCCGTCAGGTCGAGCACGTCGTCGACGATCTGGAAGGCCAAGCCCACGGCGCGGCCGAATGTGGCCAGGCTCGTCTCCGCCGCTTCCGTGGCGCCGGCCAGCACTGCGCCCAGGCGCATCGAAACCGAGAACAGGCAGGCGGTCTTGCGGAAGATGAGGTCGTAGTACTCGGCCTCAGAAACAGATTTTCCGAGTTTTTGAATCTGCAGAAGCTCGCCCTCGACCATCTGCTGCGTGAGGCCGATGAGCAAGTCGAGAACGCGCAGGTTGCGTTCTTCGAGCGCCACCTTGAAGGCCTGCATATAGAGCCAGTCGCCGGCCAGCACGCATTTTTCGTTGCCCCAGGTGGTGTTGGCGGAGGGACGGCCGCGGCGCGTGTCGGCGCCGTCGATGATGTCGTCGTGGACCAGCGTAGCGGTGTGCAGCATTTCCACCACCGCGCCCAGCCGTATGGCGCCCTGACCCGAGTAACCGACCTGATGCGCCGCAAGCAGCAGCAGCGACGGCCGGATGCGCTTGCCGCCGCCCTCGCGCAGGTACTCGGCGATTTCCGTGATGGTGCTGACGCTGGATGCCGCATCGCGGCCCAGCTCCTGCTCTACCGCAACCAGGTCTTCGCGCAGAAGCTCAAAGACTTCTCTCGCCGCGGCTATGGTCAGTGTGCTCAAAGCTCTCCGATTCTAGAACATTTCGAGAAGAAAGCGCGACTCGTGCTGCTTTAGGGCTTGTTAACAGGCCCAAGCTCAAAAGGTGCGGTAGTTGGTGAACTGCAACTCCAGGCCCAGATCCTTGCCGCGCAGAAGGGCGATGATGGCCTGCAACTCATCGCGATCCTTACTGGAGATTCGCACCATGTCGCCCTGGATGCTGGCTTGCGCCTTCTTTTTCGAATCTTTTACAAGGCGCACGATCTCCTTGGCCTTCTCCACGGGAATGCCCTGCTGCAGGCTGATCTTCTGGCGCACGCTCTGCCCGGCGGCCGGCTCAATTTTGCCGTAGGTCAGGTTCTTGAGCGAGACGCCGCGCTTCACCAGCTTCTGGCTGAGAATGTCCTTCACCGCTTCCAGCTTGTATTCGTTAGCCGAGGCGAGCTGGATGCTGTCGTTGCCTTCGAGGTTGACCTCGGAGTGGCTGTCCTTGAGGTCGAAGCGCTGGCGAATCTCCTTGATGGCCTGATCGAGGGCGTTGCGAACCTCCTGAATGTCCACTTTGCTGACGATGTCGAATGAGTTGTCCTGAGCCATGTTTCTATCCTCAAACCCTGGAAAGCGCCGTTGCCGGCGATGCCTTTATCAGTTTCCCACGTCTGGGCGAAGCTGAAAAAGCCGATTGAAGTTTTTCGTGGTGGCGGCGGCGATTTCGGCCTCGGAGACGTTCAGCAGCCCGGCCAGGGTGCGGGCGGTCTGGACGACAAAAGCGGGTTCGTTGCGCTGGCCGCGCAGCGGGGCAGGGGCGAGCCATGGCGCGTCGGTTTCGACGAGTACTGCGTCCAGCGGCATGCGCGCGGCCACGTCGCGCAGCGGCTGCGCTTTGGGATAAGTCAGGTTCCCCGCAAATGACACTAGAAATCCCAGGTCGAACGAGCGGCGCGCCTGTTCCCAGCCGGCGCCGAAACAGTGCATGATGCCGCCTAGCCCGGTTTTCCCCCAATGCTCCTCCAAAACCAGAAAAAGATCGTCCCAGGCGTCGCTGGATTCGTTGCTCCCGCGGCAGTGGATGAGGATGGGCCGCTGGCGCGCGGCGGCGACCTCGAGCTGGCGGATAAGGCCCTGGCGCTGCACGTCGCGGGGCGCGCCCTCGTGGTAGTAGTCGAGGCCGATCTCGCCGCAGGCGATGACTTCGGGCTCGGTGAGAAGCGCGTCCAGCTTGGCGAGAGCTTTCTCGCCGGCTGCGATGGTGCTGTGGGGGTAGATGCCCGCGCTCGCGTAAAGGCGCGGCAGGCCAGGCCGGCCATTGAACTGGCGGCAGAGGTCGAGCGCCTGGTGCATTTCCGCCGGGCCCTCGCCGATGCCGATGGAGAGCACCGCGCCCACACCCGCTTCCCATGCGCGGCTGAGCATGGCTTCGCGATCGCTTGCGTAGCGGGGGCTGTCCAGGTGAGCGTGGGAATCGATCAGCAATCGCGCCTCGCGGTTGGCATGGAGAGGATGTGCGGCATCTGGATTCAGTGTAACGGGCGGCAAGGAACGCGCAAACTGCGCCGCGCGCGGCTCCGCTCGTCTACCATCGGAGCAGATGCCGCACAAACCCAAGCTCGGACAAAATTTTCTCGTAGACGCCGAGGCCGTCGAGCGCATCGTGGCCGCACTGGGCGTTCTCGCAGGGCGCACGGTGGTGGAGATTGGCCCCGGCCGCGGCGCCATGACCGGAGCGCTGGCGGCGAGGGCCGGACGTGTGGTAGCGATTGAGCTCGACCGCAACTTTGCCGCGGGATTGCGCGGGCGATTTGACCCCCAGCGCGTAACGCCGGAGCGCGTGACTCCCCGAGGCGTCACCATCGTCGAGCAGGATGTGTTGCAGTTCGATTTTGCGGCGGCGGCAACCGAGGCCGGGGGGCGGCTGCGCGTGGTGGGCAATCTGCCGTTTTACATTACCTCGCCGATTCTGCTCAAGCTCGCGGCCAGCCATGCCGCGCTGGATGTGGCCGTGCTGATGGTGCAGCGCGAAGTTGCGGAGCGCGTGACGGCTGCGCCGGGCTCGCGGGACTATGGGCTGCTCTCGGTGACCGTGCAGATGTACGGGCCAGCCGAGCAACTGTTCACGCTGCCGCCATCGGCATTTTCGCCGCCGCCCAAGGTACATTCCACCGTCTTTCGCTGGCGGTTTGCGCCGCGCTTCGCGGAACTGGGCGTAGACGAGTGTGGTTTTTTGCGCTTCCTTCGCCAGGCTTTTGCGCAAAAGCGCAAGACGCTCAACAATAATTTGCGCGCCGCGGGCATTGCACCTGCGGTTGCGGCGGCTGTCCTGGCGAGCGCGGGCATCGCTGCTCAGGCTCGCGCCGAGGCCGTGCCGGTTGAGGCGCTGGCGGCGCTGTGGCGCGCGCTCGGAGGGAGGTAGCGCCGGTCTCCAGACCGGGGTCCCCAAGAAACGGTCTTTGTTTCCTGGGGTGGGAGACTGGCTGTTGTGCGGGTCTCCAGACCCGCACCGAGTGGAAGGCGATTACCAAATCATGAAGTCTAAGCAAATGACTGGGAGGATGCAATGAAACGAACATTGTTTACCGCGATCGCGCTGCTGGGGATTTTGCTTTCGGCGGCCGCCGAAGCGCAGGAGCCCAAGCCCGTAAAGGGGCAAGGCTGCGTGGCGGCCGGCGTGGAGGCCAGTTGCCTGGTGGTGAAGGACGTTAAGACCGGCGTGCTGTACAACCTCTTCTTCACGGGGACCAAGCCCGCGGTCGGTACGGGCATCGAGTTCACGGGCGTTCCGCGCGACATGATGACGACATGCATGCAGGGTACACCGCTCGAAGTGTCCAATTGGTCGCGTGTGGATGCGCTCAAGTGCAGCTCAAGCCCAGCGCCAAAGCCGTAGGCATGGGGCACGAAATCGGGGCGCGAGCCGCGTAGGTGGGCCGTGGCGGGTTTCCTGCTCGCGGCCTTGCGCGTAAGCTATCAGAAGGGGTGGCCGGAAGCGGCACCAAGACGCCTTGCGCCACCATTCCCGAAGCCCAAAGGCTCTCCCGCGCATCTTGTTGAGAAGGAAGCGATGAATCCGGTCAGCGAACAAACCCGGGAACAGTCCCGACATACCGCCTTTCAACAGACGCTGCTGAGCGCGCGCCACACCATGATGATGAGCGAGATTCTCAAGCTGGCTGCGGACAGCTTCCGGGCCAGCAAGACGCGATTCGCGCTCACCGCTCTGGGCATGGTCATCGGCACGGCGTCGGTGATTCTGGTGGTAACCATCGGACTCACGGGCAGCCAATACGTTCTCGCGCTGCTGCAGAAGATCGGCACCAACCAGGTGGAGGTGGAATACGCGGGCGGAGGCGCAACCCCTGCGGAGCGCGCCCGCTATACCGATTACCTGACGCAGGACGACGAAAAGGCCGTGGACCAGCAGGTGCCCGGCATCATGTACTCCTCGCCCGTGCTCGAGATGCACAACCGCGTCAGCTTTCCCGGCGGCGTCCAAAAAGACACGGCAGTGCTGGGCGTGAATTCTCAGTACCAGTTCATCCGCAACCTGATTGTGACGGACGGGCGCTTCTTCGATGACACCGACGACACGATGCATATCAAGTGCGCCGTCGTGAGCCTGTACTTTGCGCGGGAGCGATACGGCAGCTCGGATGCGGCCATCGGCCAAACCTTCCAGATCCTCGGCATTCCGTTCACCATCATCGGCGTCTTCAAAGAGAGCGTGTCTGACTTCGGCATGTCCGAGATCACCGATGAAACCATCCTGGTGCCTTATTCGGTGGCGCGCTACTTTACCGGAACCGAGCGCGTGAATCAGATCTACTTTTCCATGCAGAGCATGGACGAGGTGAACGACGCCTCAAAAGAGATTGTGCGCGTGATTGGCCTGCGCCACCGCAAGAACTCGGTTTACAAGACGCAGACGCTCACCGACCTGCTGGTGACGGCGGCCAAGATTATGAATGCGTTGACGGTGATGCTGGTGCTGGTGGCCTCGGTCACGCTGGCCGTGGGCGGCGTGGGCATCATGAACATCATGCTGGCCACCGTGCGCTCGCGCATCCGCGAGATCGGCATTCGCAAAGCGCTAGGGGCCACGTATCGCGAGATCAAATTGCAATTCCTCACTGAAGCTGTGCTCATTTCGCTCACCGGCGGCGTGGTCGGCAGCATCGCCGGCCTCGCCTTGCCGCTTTCCATCCGTCTCTTCACCGACTACGAATTTCCCATCTCCTGGCTTTCCGTGCTGATTGCAATGGCTGCGGCCACCATGGTGGGCGTTGTCTTCGGCACAGTCCCCGCCACGCGCGCGGCGCAGATGGATCCCGTGGATGCCCTGAAATATGAATGACGCGGGGCGGCCCGACCGCGGCCGGAACGGCGCGGCCGACGGGAAAGCAGAGACCGGCGGCGAATCCTCTCAGGGCCCCAACCTCGTGCTTCTCTACAGCCTGATTGCGCTGGCGCTGGCCGTGGCCATAGGTCTGGCCGCGCTGATTGTGCTGCCGTTTTACCAGCATCGATAGCCGCCGAGCGATTTATCGGTTCGGGAAACTGAGCCATCCTTTCAAAATACAGGCCTCTTGACAAGATTGGCTTCCTGGTTTACTTTGCAATGTAAAGTGAGTGCGCCATGAACGACCTGAACAAAGCCATTGGGGACATCAGCAGCATTCGCATGCAAGTGGCGCGCAGCACGGAGTTCCGCGGCTACGGCCCGGCCACGCTTGCCACCACAGGGCTCTGCGCGGCGGCGGCAGGCGCAGCGCAAGCGCTCTGGCTGCCCGATCCCACCGGCCACGTGCTCGTTTATCTTGCCATCTGGATTTCGACCGCCATCGTTTCCGCCGCGTTGATCGGCACGCAAATGCGGGCGCGCACGCGCCGCGTGCATTCCGGATTGGCCAACGAGATGATCCTCATGGCCGTCGAGCAGTTTCTGCCGTCGGTCGCTGCCGGCGCACTGCTCACCTTTGTCCTTGCGCGGTACGTTCCCGGGTCGGTGTGGATCCTGCCCGGTCTGTGGCAACTCATTTTCAGCCTTGGCGTCTTCTCCTCGTGCCGTTTTCTGCCGCGGCCCATGCTGGCAGCGGGCGCGTGGTACCTCCTCACAGGCCTAGTCTGCATTTCGTTGGCGGGCAATCGTGCGCTCTCTCCCTGGGCCATGGCCGTTCCCTACGGAGCAGGGCAGTTCCTGGTTGCGGGAATTCTGTTCTTCACCACCCGGGAGGCGGAAGATGAAAACTAAAGCGCAGGGTGGCCGTCACGACAGGGGGAATGAGGGTAGGTTTGCCTACGAGGGCCTCGATCGCGTGATTCATGAGCGCGCGCGCCTCAGCATTCTCACGTCTCTCATCACCAACCCCAAAGGCGTGAGCTTCGGCGACTTGAAGCAACTGTGTTCCCTCACTGACGGCAATCTGAGCCGGCATTTGCGCGTGCTTGAGAGGAGGAAAATGGTCGAGATCGCCAAGGGCACTGACCGGAATCGGCCACTCACCATTTGCCGCATCACGCCTGCGGGACGCAAGCGGTACCTCGAATACCTTGCCACCCTGGAACAGGTGGTGCGCGACGCGGAGAAAGGCAGCAAGGATGCGCCCGCGACTGGCCTGCTCCGGAGCTTGTCGCCGTCGCGGGCCTGAAAATTTTTTGCCTGCTTACTTTGCAGCACAAAGTGAATGCTCGATAAGGATGAATCGCAATGCATGACCCGAATCTCAAGCAGCTGCACGTGGCCATCATCATGGACGGCAACGGACGATGGGCGGCGCAGCGCGGACTGCCCCGCACGGCCGGCCACCGCGCCGGAGTTTCCGCCATGCGCCGTGTTGTGGAGCGCGCGCCCGATGCGGGCATCGGCTGCCTCACGCTGTATGCGTTCTCATCGGACAACTGGAGACGTCCCGCGGCGGAGGTCGACGCGATCTTCCGGCTCCTGCGGATTTTTCTGCGCATTGAAACGGCGCGGCTCCGGGAAAATGGCGTGCGGCTTGAGGTCATCGGCCGCCGCGATCGCCTGCCGCAAGTCGCTTTGCGCGCCATCGAGAAAGCCGAACGTGCCACGGCTGGCGGCGAACGGTTGCATCTGCGCGTGGCCATCGACTATTCGTCCCGCGAAGCCATCACCCGCGCCGCGGCAAGCGCAATCACCGCGCTTGGCCCTGATCGGGCTGCTCGCCTTGACTGGCTGGGACCGCGTCTTGGTCGGGCCTTGACTGCGGAAAGCGGTGAAGTGGATTTGCTCATTCGCGCGGGCGGTGAGAAACGCCTCTCGGATTTTCTGCTGTGGGAGTGTGCCTATGCTGAACTCGTGTTCACGGACCGCATGTGGCCCGATTTTGACGCGGCTGACCTGGACGCGGCACTCGACGAGTTTCACCATAGAGAGCGCAGATTCGGCGCCGTGCCGGCGGCGCAGGAATGCAGCCAAATGCCGGTGACAGTTCAGTTTTTTAACGTGAACTAACTTTGCATTGCAAAGTACTGAACGGAGAGAATGCCATGAGTTTTTATTCAGTGTTGCCACCCGCGTTACAACCCAGGTCCAGGTCGCGATCGATGGGCCTGAAACTGATCGTGGTTTGCGGGCTTGCCTTGTTGATGTCGATCCCTGCCCTGTTCGTTGACTTCCTGGTTGACGACAGAACCAATCGGGAAGCTGACGTAATCAAAGACATCAGCAATTATGTCGGAGGAAGGCAAACCTTTCTTGGGCCCACGCTTGCCGTTCCTTACGAAATTCCGCCGCAACTGCCTGCGGAGTCCGCCCACCACGGCACATACATTGTGTTTCCCGCGCAAGCATCGGCCGTCGTAAAGACCACGACCGAGGAGCGGCACCGCTCGCTCTTTCGGGTTCCCGTATTTCAGGCGGACCTGAAGCTTGACGCGACATTCGATTTGACTGGTGTTCCCGCGGCCGTGCCGCAAGGCGCAGTACTCGACTGGAGCCACGCGGAGATCGTAGTCGGAGTCAGCGATGCACGCGGAGCCATGGCTGATGCGCTCCTCGCGCTCGACGGAGAAACCGCAGCGATGGTTCCAGCCGAGGTTTCGCAGCGAATTTCTATTGGCGGCGAGCAGGGCCAGGCCTTGAATCTGACGCTCTTCGGCGCGGATGCGGGCGCAATTGCCAAGCCGGGGGCGCGCTTCGATGCGACGGCGACGATGCGCTTTTCCGGAGCCCAGCGCATTGCCTTGCTGACATACGGAAAAACCACACACCTCACCATGCAGGGTGACTGGCCGAATCCCGGATTCGACGGCGGTTTCCTGCCCGTTAACCGGACCATCACCAACAGCGGCTTTACGGCAGACTGGTCAGTGCCATACATCGCGCGCGGTGTGCGTGCCGAAGGGCAAAGCGACACCATCACGGCGCTCGACGGAACGGCTCTCGGCGTTTCGTTCGTCGAAGTAGCGGACCCATATCAATCCGTCAACCGATCGCTCAAATACGTGCCACTCTTTCTGGGGCTTTTGTTCCTTACTTTTTTCATCTTCGAGGTAACAACGGGCAAACGGGTTCACCCGGCGCAGTACATTTTGGTTGGAGTTGCGCAAATCATCTTTTACCTGTTGCTGCTCTCTTTTGCCGAAAGAATCGGCTTCGATTTCGGATTCCTGCTGGGCGGCGCAGCAACTGTGCTTCTTCTCTCGGCCAACGCGCGCTGGATTTTCGCGAGCCGCACGCAGGGAGTGCGGGCGTTTGCGGTTTTCACTCTGCTGTACGGCCTGATCTACATGTTGCTGCGGCTTGAGGACAATGCATTGCTGGTGGGCGCCATTGCAAGCTTCCTCGCCATCGCCGCCGCCATGTACTTTACGCGCAGCATCGACTGGTATGGGTCGATACCGGGGCCTGGCGCAGAGCCTCAAGGAGGTTCATCGCCAGCTCCCAGGGATGCAGCTTAATCCTCTCTATGAGGGCAAACATGAATTCGATTGCAGCTTTGGAATTGCAGGAAGCGCGCCGCTCCTGATCTCGAGGAGACTGATCGCCGCAATCGAGTGTGAGAGGCCCTAAACGGCCTGGATTGTTCGGCGCGGCAACCCGCACCCGGCTGCCCGCATCTATCGTCGCAGTCCTCGCCATGGAGACCAGGCGAGCGAAAAGGAGCCTGCTATGCGCTCGTTATTGCGGTGCTTCACTCCCTTCCTGTTGGCGACGGTGATGTCGCTGCCCCTGTTCTGCGGCGGATGCGCGGCCCGCGTCAACGTCTACGACCCTTACTACCGCGACTATCACGTGTGGGCGGCCGAGACGCCTTACTACTCACAGTGGGAGCACGACACTCACCGTGATCACATGGACTTCAATAAGCGCAGCGATGCGGATAAGAAGGCATATTGGGACTATCGGCATAGCCAGCATTAGGTGGGTGTCAGGTTTCAGGTGTCAGCGGGGAATGGTTAGCTGTCGCTACATTTCCCGCACTGCGGTCGTCTCTGCCCGCTCGATAATGAGCGCTGGAATGCCGTCGACGATGGGGTATCTGCGAGCACAGGCGCTGCAAACGAGGCGCGAATCTTCAGCATGCAAATCCCCATGACAAGCCGGGCAGGCAAGTTGAGCCACGACCGAAGTGTCAAATCCGGTAGATGCATTCAATTCAAGCGCGTTCGCGGGCTTGGCAGGCATGGCGTGTGCCGATTCAGGTTTCAGGTGTTAGGTGTCAGCAGTTCTCTACTCCGTAGTCCTTGCTTTCTTGTTCCCTCGGTCCTTCGTTCCCTTGGTCCCTGTCTTTATTGAATGATTGCGTCGGGGCTGTCGCCGTGATCGGGGCGGGTCCCGGGCCGGCGGGAGAATGCATGCGCCATGCGCTCGATGGCGCCGGAGCTCGAGAACTCGTGCGCGACGCGGATGCCGTTGTAGATGGCGACGTCGTTCGAGGAGCCGTGGCCGATGATGCAGACGCCGCGTACGCCTAGCAGCGGCGCGCCGCCGTATTCGGTGTAGTCGAGGCGGCGGCGAAAGTCGTTGAAGGCGCGGCGCGACAGCAACGCGCCCACCTGCGCCGTGACAGTGCGGTTGAGCGCGGAGCGTAACGCGTCGCGCACGAAGCGGCCGATGCCTTCGCTGGTCTTGAGCGCCACGTTGCCCACAAATCCGTCGCAGACGATCACATCGGCATGGCCGTTGAAGATGTCGCGGCCCTCCACGTTGCCGATGAAGTGGATGGGCAGGGCCTTGAGCAGGGGCAGCGCCTCACGCGTGAGCTCGTTGCCCTTGGACTCTTCTTCGCCGATAGAGAGCAGGCCCACGCGGGGCTTGGCGATCTTGAAAACGCTGCGGGCGTACATCTCGCCCATCACGGCGAATTGTTCGAGGTTCTGCGCTTTGCAATCGACATTAGCGCCCACGTCGAGAAGCACGCATGGGTTTCCTTTTGACGTGGGCATGGGCGTGGCCAGGGCCGGGCGGTCAACGCCGGGCAGCGCGCCCAGCACCATTTTCGCAGTCGCCATCGCCGCGCCGGTGTTGCCGGCGGTGACAAAGCCCGCGGCCTTGCCTTCGCGCACCAGCTTCAGGCCGACGCGTATCGAGCTGTCGCGCTTGGAGCGCACCGCGTGGGCGGCTTTCTCGTCCATCCCAATGCGCTCGGAGGCGTGGTGGATGATGATGGGCAGGTCCTCGTCTCCGAGGTACTCGTCAAGCAGGTCGCGGAGCTCCGATTCGGGCCCGATCAGATGCACGCGAACGGGCAGCGCGCGGCAGGCGAGAATGGCTCCGCGGATCTCCGGCTCGGGAGCCTTATCGGAACCAACTGCGTCGAGCGCGATGTCGGTAAGCATTTGGATTGAGAGCTACTTGGCTTCTTTTATGTCCAGCACGGCACGGCCCTTGTACGCTCCGCACTTGGGGCAGGCGCGATGGGGCAGCTTCTTTTCGTGGCAGTTGGGGCACTCGGAAAGCCCGACCGCGGTAAGAAAGTCGTGAGCGCGGCGGAGAGCGGTGCGGCGCGTGGAATGGCGCCTTTTCGGATTCGGCATGACGTATTTCCTCTGACTGACCGTTGCCTCTTGGTTTCACCAGGCAGGGTCCGTTCAAAAATGGCCTTGGCGTTCAGCCATTCGCTTCCATCTCACTCCATAGCAGGCAAGATCTTTCGCACACGCAGGGATGAGCTAAAAGCTAGAAGCTAAAAGCTAAAGGCTGCTTTTTCAGGACTTGATCCGGCTGCGCAAATCCGTCAACGCCTCCCAGCGGGGGTCATTCGGTCCCTCATCGCAGGAGCAGGGCTGAAGGTTGCGATTCGCTCCGCAGCGCGGGCAAAGTCCCTTGCAGTCGGGCTTGCACAGCGTCCTGACCGGCAGGGACAAAACAACCTGCTCGCGCAGCACATCTTCAAGCAACAGACTGTCTTTTTGATAATAACCGATTTCGGTCTCGTCCGGTGTAATGGAGCGCTCCGGGGCCCCGGAATCGGCGCCGATGGGGCGGAAGATGAGGTCGAAGTCAGCAGCGAGCGGCAGCTCGACCGGCTCGATGCAGCGGGCGCAGGGAACCTGAAATTTGCCTGCGAATTTGCCCTTGAGGCGGATGTCGGCCACGATGTCTTTGGGGCCGCGGTGCTCGTGAATCACTTCGGCGCGGCCCGATGTGGCAAGATCGCCCATCTGCTCGGCCTCGCCGCCTAAATCGACCGCGCCCGGAGCCAGCTCCAGGTCAAATTCGATCGGCTCGCGCTCCAGCTCGCTGACTTTGAATTCCATGCTATGAGGGTAGAACAGGGAACAGGAACTAGGGAATAGAAAACAGGGAACGCGGAGACCTGTGAACCAGTTCGTGCGCGCGAGCGAAGAGTGAAATGACCCGGCCATCCCGATCGGCGGCGGGAGGGATCGTCATCTCGTGGTGCAGTCGCCGGAACCTTCGGAATCCTCCGTCGGGACCATAATCCCGGAATCAAATCTGCCGATGGTGGGCTCAGACATGCCTCAGCATGTTGGCCGGGGTGAAGAGACGAGTGTGAA
>JBEKAS010000117.1:0-12181 GCA_050015795.1 Occallatibacter sp.
GGCAAGGTGCGCGGCAACGTGTCGGCCTCGGACCGCGTGGACATCCGTGCCGAAGGCGCGTTGAGCGGCGATGTTTCCGCGGCGCGCATCAGCATCGAGGATGGCGCGTTTTTCAAGGGCGGGATCGATATCCGCAAAGCCGACGCGAAGCCGGCGCAGACGCTTGGCACGCCGGCTCCGGCGCAGGTATCGATGACGGCCACGCCCGAGATGCCGAAAGTGGCCCAGTCCTAGAACGCAATTCACGTGTCTGGCAAGAGCGCCTTTGCATGGCAAGGGCGCTCTTGTGTTTTTGAAAGCAAGTGAATGAAGTGAAAGAGTGAAGCAAGTGAACATCCGCTCCGGGGCGAGCGTTTTTAGCGGGATGCGCGGTTGACGGTCGAGGCGGCGGCTACGCGCAGGGCGCTCTTCAGCCCAGACCGAGGCGGCGCAGGGCGACGCGTGGCAGAGCGGAGCCGGATTTTTCAAGAGTCCATCTGACGATAAGGGTCCAGACGGCGATGCCGGCGAGGAGGACGACGGCGTCAGTCCAATAGCGGGCATGGCGGAGCGCGGCCAGGGCCGGCAGATGGCGGGCGAGATCGCCGAGTCCCCAGGCGAGCAGACCTGTACCGGCGCCTGCCGTTAAAGCGGCCAGCAGGCAGCGGCCCATCTCGGCATAATCCAGACTGGCGAGGGAGACCATGCGCCGCTGATGCAGGAGCAGGGCGATGGTGAGGGTCTGGAGCGCGATGCCCGCGTCGGAGGCGAGCGCCAGACCCGTGGCGCCGCGCCAGTGGAAGAGCGAGTTGTAGATGGGGAGCGAAACCACTGTGACGATGGTGCTGGCAACCATGGGCGCGAAGGTGTTTCCGGCGGCGTAGAAGGCGCGCGCGTAGATGGCCTGCGCCGACCAGAGAAACATAGAGACAGAGAAAATGGCGAAGTAGAGGCTGCACTCGCGCGCGTCGGCGGCCGAAAAGCGCCCGCCGGTAAAGACGAGATCAATGGCCGGCCAACCCAGCGCCACCATGCCGGAGGCAACGAGCAAACCGAGCGAGGTCACGCGCGAGACGGAGTCTGCAACACCGGTGGCGAATTCGTAGTGCCGGTCGCGCGTCCAGAGGCTGGCGAAAAAAGGCATGGAGGCAGCGCCGGCGGCCTGGGCCAGCATGGACATGGGCGCCGAAAAGAGCTGCTTGGCGTAGCTCATGAGCGAGACAGCGCCGCCGATGGCGGAGGCGAAGTGGGCGATGATCCAGTTGTCGGCGGTAACGAGCGAGACGCCGGCCATAAGTGGAAGAGATAGACGCACCCACTCGCGCAAGCCGGCGTCATGCCAATCGAGAATGAAGCGGTAACGCGTGCCGGCGCGATGGGCGAAGAGCCAGTTGAGGAGAAACGGCCCGAGGATGGCTCCTGCCACGGTGCCCACTGCGAGTGAAGAGACGCCGATGCGCTTGACCAGCAGGAGTCCGCCGACGATAGGGCCGAGGCCGTAGATGATCGGCGCTACGGCTTGCACACTGAATCGCTTGCGCACCATCAGGACCGCGCCAAAGACGCCGCCGGCGAAAAAACACACCTGCGCGGGCAGCAGAATGCGCGTGAGCATGGTGCACTGCGCGGCCTTGGCGGGGTCGAAGCCGTTGAACCACCAGCGCACGTACCAGGGCGCGAAGATTTCGGCCAGCACGATGGCCGCGCCCAGCACCAGGTACATGGTGGAAAGAATGATGGAGAGCGAACGGTCGCCTTCGGCCTCCCGGCCCTGCTCGCGATAGCGGGTGAGGATGGTGACAAAGGTGATGGAGGCCGCGCCGCCGACGAGAAAATACGAAATCATGTCGGGGAGGACGAAGGCGGCATTGAGGGCGTCGGCCTGAGCGCCGCGGCCGAAGAGCCAGACGATGTACTTTACCCGCACCAGCCCGATGATGCGCGACAGAAACGTGGACACCATGAGCACTACGGTGGCCGAGAAGATGCTGTGCGCGTGGGTGGGATGAAGGGCGCCCAGAAAGCGCGCCCAACGCGAGCGCGCGCGGGGCAATGACGGGGTGGAGGGCTGGGATGGGGGCGAGCTTGCCACTGCAGACGATTCTATAGGGGCCGCTGCGACACGCGGGAGCCAATCCGCAGCGACGCGTATGCTGTTGCCATGAGGATTTTTCCTGGTATTGGATTGGCGCTGTGGCTGGGAGCGACGGCCGCGGGCCAGACGATTCACGGGCGCGGCGGAATTACGCTGCCGGCTCCGCCCGACGCGCAGGCGACGCCTGTAACGGACAACTACTCCGGCACCAAGGTGGTGGACAACTACCGGTGGCTCGAGAATGCGCAGAGCCAGGAGACCAAGGATTTTATCGACGCCGAGAACGCGTACACGGCGCGTTACATGGAACAGGCGCGCATCCGCCCGCAGATTGCCGACGACCTGGATCAACTGGAGCACGTGACGAGCTGGACGGTGCCCATCTCGCGCGGTGACGATCTGTTTTTCCAAAAGCTGCTGGCCGGCGAGGATCAGGCCTCGATCTACGTGAGGCACGGCTGGGCGGAGAAAGACAAGCGGCTCGTCGATCCGGCGCAGTTCAGCCGCGACCCCAACACGTCGATCGAGCTGGAGGATGTGTCGCGTGACGGAACGCTGGTGGCGTACGGGGTACGCGAGGGCGGCTCGGACGAAACCACGGTGCACGTCTTCAATGTGAAGACGGGAAAGGCGATGGAGGATGTGCTGCCGAGCGCCAATTACCTGTCGGTGTGCTTCACTCCGGACGGGCACGGGCTCTACTACACGCACATGGATGCGAAGGGCTCGTATTTGTACGAACACAGGTGGGGCGAGCGCGTTTCCCACGACACGATGCTCTTCGGCAATGAGTTTCGCGGCGAAGAGTTGGGCCCGAGCGACTTGATTGCGGCTTATGTGACCGACGATGCGCATTATTTGGTTGTGGAGATCGACCGGGGCGTGCCGGCAAAACGCGTCGACATTGTTTTTCGCGATCTGACCAAGGCGAATTCGTTCTTCGATGTGCTGGTTTGGGGCATGGATTCGCGGTTCTTCGCCAACTATGCCAAGGGCGCGTGGTATGTGAAGACCGACTACAAAGCGCCCAACGGGCGGATTCTGAAGGCCGATCCCGGCGTTCTGCCCGATGTGTGGACCACGATTGTGCCGGAAGGGAAGGACGCGATCGACGACTTCAACATTGTGGGCAACAAGATCTATGTGAAACGGCTGCACGATGTGAAGACGGAGACTACGGTCTATACGCTGGAAGGCAAAGCGGCGGGCACGGTGGCGTACGACGGCATCGGGTTTGCGACGGTTGTGGGAGGCCGCACCGTAGACCGATACGGCTTTTACAGCTTCGAGTCGTTCATTGCGCCGCCCACGATCTACCGGCTGGATACGCTGACCGGCAAGCGCGAGGTTTTTGCCCAGCCCAAGGTTCCCTTCGACACCAGCCAGTATGAGCTGAAGCAGGTCTTCTTCACGTCGAAGGACGGCACGCGCGTGCCCATGTTCATCGCGGGAAAGAAAGGGTTGAAGCAGGACGGGACGGAACGGTTACTGATGACCGGATACGGCGGCTTCGAAGTGAGCATGTTGCCGGAATGGAAGCCGGTGTATGCGTGGTGGATGGAACAGGGCGGCTGGTTTGCACTGCCGAACCTGCGCGGCGGGGGCGAGTACGGCGAGAGCTGGCACGAGCTGGGAATGTTTGCTGGTAAGCAAAATGTTTTCGACGACTGGTTCGCTGCGGCCGAGTACCTGATCGCCAACAAGTACACATCGACTGCGCATTTCGCCATCATGGGCCGGTCGAATGGCGGGCTACTGATGGGCGCCTCGATCACGCAGCGGCCTGACCTGTTTGCGGCGGTGGAATGCGGCTATCCGTTGCTCGACATGCTGCGCTACCAGAAGTTCGAGGAAGGACGGCTTTGGATGACGGAATACGGATCGGCGGACAACGAAAAGCAATTTGCGTATCTACTCAAGTATTCGCCTTACCAGAACGTGAAGAAGGGGACGGCTTATCCGGCGGTCTTCTTCTTTACCGGAGCCAGCGATACGCGCGTGGATCCGCTGCATGCACGCAAGATGACGGCGCTGCTGCAGGCGGATTCGTCGAACGGGCGGCCGATTTTGCTGCATTACAGTGTCGCCGGCGGCCACTCATCCGGAGTGAGCGTGGAGCAGGAGATCCAGGACGGAACCGACCAGCTCACGTTTCTTTGGACCGAAACAGGGCAACCCAACAAACAAAAGTAACCGCCGCGAGCTTCACAGGCGATGACGCGTACCCAAGAACGGATGTCCGCGCGTAACCTCATGGATTTAGAATCCTTTCCGATAAGAGAAATAGGAAATTCACGGCAACGCTCAAGAGCGGGCCGACGGATCAGTCTTCCCGCGCCGTCGTTGCGGCAGAACCGCGCGGGCCGTGCGTAACGTGCAAGCTGCATCCCTGCGAAAACAAGCGGGGTGCGCTTTCATTCCTTCGGAGAGCCGGTTGGGATTTCGCGGCCCTGGAGAAGACGATGGCACAAGCAGAACTCGAGATCAGCAAGGTCGAGCGACAGGAAGAGGATGCGAGGCTCATCGCTCTGGCCTCGACTGGGATTCTGGACACCGCGCCGGAGGCGAACTTTGACGCCATCACGCGCCTGGCCGCCGAGTATTTCAAAGCCGATACAGTTTTGCTGGGGTTTGGCGACGAGAGCCGGGTGTGGATCAAGTCGCACTGGGGCGAGCCGGTGCGGGAGCTGCCGCGGAAGCATTCGATCTTTGAGCGAGTGCTGGCCGAGGACGGCCCGGTGGTGGTCTCGAACATCAACGATGATCCCGAGTACCGGGAGCGACGGCTGCCGCTGCGGCGGCTCGATCCACTTTCGTTTGCGAGTGCTCCGGTACGCACTTCAGATGGCAAGATCCTGGGCGTGTTGACGATTTTTTCATGCCAGCCGCGCCGGCCCATGGCGGTGACCGAGTTGCGCATGCTGGAGAGCTTGGCCGATATCGCAGCCGGCCAACTGGAATTGCGCAGATTACGGAAAGCGCTCAACGGAAACCGCCTGCAGCAGGAGCGCGCGGTGGAGGCGGTGACCGGAATCTGGCCGCGCAAGTCGGACCTGCGGCAGGCGCTGGAGAAGAAGCAGTTTGTGCTGTATTACCAGCCGGAGGTCGAGTTGACCACGCGGCGCATCATTGGCCTTGAGGCGCTGATTCGCTGGCAGCATCCAGAACGCGGGCTCATTCCGCCGATGGATTTCATTCCCATTGCCGAGGAAACGGGGCTGATTTTGCCGATCGGAGACTGGGGACTGGCGGAGGCCTGCCACCAGATCGGGCAATGGCGCGCTGAGGATCACGGGCAGGCCGGGCCGCGGGTGTGCGTGAATCTTTCGGCGCGGCAGTTCTCGCGCCAGGGACTTGCCGATCATGTGGAGGCGCTGTTGCGCCGGACGGGCGTCTCTAGCCAGCAGCTCGGCCTGGAGATGACCGAGTCCAGCCTGATTCCAGATCCCGGCACGGCGATGGAGGTGCTGGGTGGCCTGCGACGGCTGGGAATCTCGCTGCTTTTGGACGATTTCGGCACGGGATACAGCTCACTGAACCATCTGCATTCGCTGCCCTTCGACGTGCTGAAGATCGACCGCTCGTTTGTGACGCGCATGACCGAGGGCGAGCAGCCGCTGCAGATTGTGCGCACCATTGTGGAGCTGGCGCGGGTGATGGGCATGGACGTGGTGGCGGAGGGGATTGAGACGCACGAGCAGTACATGCTGCTGCGGCAACTGGGCTGCCGCTTCGGGCAGGGATACCTTTTTTCGCGGCCGGTTCCGGCAGAGACTGTGAGCGCGATGCTGCGCCTGCCGGGACGAATTCTGCCGGATCCCGCGGCGCCCCGAGTTGCGGCAAATTGAAGGCGGGAGAGCGGGGCGACGGGAGCGGGCCGATTTGGGAACCGCGCGCGGCTGTATCCGATTTGGGATGACACCGTGCATTTCGTTGGAGAATTCTCACGGTTGCAGGTGGGAGCGGCAGTATTCTGCAACCCATGCAGCAGCCCGCTCCAACGCAGCCCTCCCCCTCTCTTTCCAGTTTTGCGGGACTGCTGGCCACGCTTGCCTCGCCCCCGTCTGACGCCGCCGCCGATGCCCCACTGTGGAACAGCAGCGATTTGGGCGAAGACGTGGCCACTCTCAGCTACGAACGCGCCCTGCGCGCGCATGCACGTTACCGGCCGGAGGATCGCGATTTGGCCCGCGATTCGGATCGGGTGGATGGAGCGCAGACGCCGGCGGGCGACCCCGGAAGCGGTGCCGGGGCGGATGCGTCGATCGAAACTGGTGCCGCAGGCGCTCTCGATGCCGCAGACGCTATCGATGTCTCAGGCGCTGCCGTTGCAGCGGACGCCGCGCCAAGGTTGCAGACGGGCACTGCGCGGGAAAGCGATCTGCGTTCGGCGAGCGTAACGATTCGCCTGAGCCGGGCAGAGTGCGCGCGGCTGCATCAACGCGCCGAAGAA
Organism: Occallatibacter sp.; assembly: GCA_050015795.1. Lineage (GTDB taxonomy): Bacteria > Acidobacteriota > Terriglobia > Terriglobales > Acidobacteriaceae > Telmatobacter. The sequence continues at coordinate 6,528 of JBEKAS010000117.1, forward strand.
GCCGGATTGACGGTGTCGGCGTATTTGCGATCCTGCGCGGTCGAGGCCGAAGTGCTACGCGCACAAGTGAAGCAGGCGCTGGCGGAGTTAAAGGCAGGGAGCAAGGGTGCGGGGGAGCAAGGGAGCAAGAAGCCCGAGCGGCGAAGTTTCTTTGGATGGATTCGGTGGCTCACAAGACGCAGACGATGATCGCTGCCCGCAATCGAGTTCAGCTGCTCAACGCTCTGCGGCATCGAAAGCTTCAACCAGCTCTCGCGCGCCATGGTTGGCTCGTCTGCCGGCTCCAATTCCCATGCCGCGCAGCACGACCGCGAACTGCACAACCATGGGAATGAGCATGATCTTGGTCATCTCTCCCACGTAGATGAGAGAACCATCCGCGGCTCCGGTTCCGAATGCGGCGCTTTGCTGCGCGGCCATCAGGAACTGCGTCAGCATAACAGCAGACGAGACCAGCCACAAGGGAATCGTCGTCCACCAGCGGCGTGACAGGGCGATGAAGTACGCCGGAATGACCAGCAGCAGCAGCGTATAGCGAAGAACGGTGAGAGCCATCATGGATGCGTGCGCCTCCGCGCTCTGACCTTAGCGTCACCCATGAGCCCTAAGGGAAACATATAGAAACCCTGTAACAAACATAAGGGCGCGTCTTGCTGAGTGCCGCGCCACATCGAAGCGCGCATTTGGCAACCGGTTGCGCAGCTTCCGCTTGCGCTCGCTGGGATGGCGAGCCGGGTGGCATGGAACTTCGCAGCTGTTTGAAGACCGGCCCTCAGGGGCTAATGCCCGCGTTTTCATTGGCGATTCTCGGCACGACTGAAGTCGTGCCCTTTCACGAAGCGGGTTATGAAAAGGCTTCTGGTCTCCTCGCTCCCTTGCGCCCTCGCTCCGTCGATCCCTGCTTTATTCCACTTCAAGCACCAGGCATTTGAGGTATTCGGTTTCGGGCAAATTGAGGATGACAGGATGGTCGGGAGCGGCGCCACGGCGCTCGAGGAGGCGCACGCGGCGCGAGGCATCGGCGGCGGCCGCGGCTACGGCGGATTCGAGATCGGCCCAGGCAACGTGATGCGAACAGGAGCAGGTGACGAGCAGACCGCCGGGGCGCAGCATTTTGAGCGCGCGAAGGTTTAGCTCCTTGTAACCGCGCAGCGCGCCCTCGATAGCGCGTTTGGTTTTGGCGAAGGCCGGCGGGTCGAGAACGATGGCGTCAAATTTTTCGCCGGCTTGCGACCAGTCGCGGAGAATCTCGAAGGCGTCGGCCTCGATCCAGTCAACTTCAGCGGAAATGCGGGCGCGATTGGCCTGGAGGTTGCGCTCCGCTACTTCCAGCGAGGCGCGGGAAGAGTCGATGCCGGTGACCTGGCGGCAGACCTGGGCGAGATGCAGGGCGAAACCGCCCTGGTAGCAGCAGACGTCGAGCACGCGGCCGTTTGCTCCGAGGCGTCGCACCCACTCCTGCGCGGCTGCGTAGTTGGTGCGCTGATCGAGAAAGGCTCCGGTTTTCTGGCCGGCGTTGGCGTCGTAGTGAAAGACGAGGCCGTTCACATGGAACTCAGTGGCTGCAACGGGGTGCCCGGGATCGGCTAGCCACAACGGGTCGGAACTGGGCGCGGGCAAGCCCTCAAGTTCGCGAATGCGCGGATCGGGGCGCTCGAAAATGGCCGCAGGCGCGAGTTCCTCGCGCAGGACGCGTACGCATGCTTCCGCAACGCCTGCGTGGAGCAAACCTTTGGTGAGGAACTGCAAAACAACCAGGTCGCCGTACTTGTCTACGATTAGACCGGGCAGCTCATCGGCCTCGCTGAAACAGAGGCGGCAGGCGTCGTTGGCCGTGTCGAGCATCGGCTTGCGGTGGCCGATTGCCGCACGCAGCCGCGATGCGATCAGTTCGATCCACGCGGCGTGGTCGAGCGCTTCGCGCGAGACCAGCCGCAACGCGATTTGCGATGCGGGACTGTAGAGCGCGGTGCCAAGGAAGATTCCGCGCTGGTCGGCGACCGGGATCAGCGTTTCTTCCGGTTTGGGCAACGTGACGGAAACAACGTCGGATGCGTAGACCCAGAGATGGCCGCTGTGCAAACGGTCGGCGGCGCGGCGGTTGACGAGGGCGCCGATGGGCGCTGCCCGGGTTGGAACAGGGGATGGATGGGATGCGGCGCGGGCGGAGGGTGAAGATTCGTGGCGCGCGGACACACTGCGAGGCACACTACGGGGGAATGCGGCGGCTGGGCCGTCCTCGGCGGTAACTGGCGCCGATTGATTCCTGAGCGGCGGCGCGGCCGTCTCCGGCTTGTGTGGTTTTGCCATTGACTCCCCTCCCAAAGGTAAACTGCCGGGGTGGGGAGCCAAAGAACCGGATTGCTATTTCTCCTGCAACGTCTGCAGATAACGGCTCAAGTTGCTGATTCTGAGGGCTCTCACGTTGGCTTCGCTCGGGGGTGAATCCACGGACCCAAGCATGGGTCCCCACACCGGCATTTCTGCCGTGCCGTGCGATGGATTTGCCGCGCCGAACTCGAGCACCGAAGCGATATGAGTCGAGGGAAACTTCCCTCCGTGGTTTCTGCTCAATACGGCCAGGTCGGTGGGCTGCTTCTTCAAAGCAGCGGCCGCCGGGCCGTTCCCCTTGCCTTCCACACCGTGGCAGGGGGCGCAATAATTCACGTACATCTGCTTGCCGTTGTTCAACGGCGTCTTGCTTACCGGAATAATGACCGTCTTTGCTGTCGACTGATTGGCGTATCCAACGCCCGCAACGACTACTGCGGCCAACCCGGCCAAAAAGAGGCTTTTCAGCATGATTTCCTCCGTTACAACCTCCGGGGAGAGACATTAAGCGCCTTTTTCCACATGAAGATATGTGACGAATGACACATTTAGGGGGGATTTTGGTTACTTCGGGAATTCCTGGGGCGGATTCGGATTCCATGCGGAACAGACCCGGCGCGATGCGACGTTTTGCCTCCTGAAATGACGCGATCCCGCAGTGAAGCAGGCGCTTTCATGCCTGCAGAACGCAAGCGGCCTATAATGAAGCATGGCGACTGTCGGCCACACCGCACCCAACGAGGCTCAGAGCGCTCCCGAAAGCGAAACGGGAGCGGCGCCGGTCGTGAGCCCGGGCACAGCGGCTCGCCGTAAGGATCCGCGGCCGATTGAGGAGCGCTTCGGGGCTCTTCTGCGGCAGGTCCAGGCCAATCGTCCCCATGAAGATATCTCGTTGATTCGAAAGGCGTGGGAGTTCTGCGTGAGCCACCACGAGGGGCAAACGCGCGCCAGCGGCGAGCCCTACGTTGTGCACCCGCTCGAGGTGGCGGAGGTGCTGGCGGAGATGAAACTGGATGCGACGGCCATCGCCGCCGCCCTGCTGCACGATGCCGTGGAGGATACGCCGGCGACGAGTGAGGAGATTGGCGAGCGATTCGGCGACCAGGTGGCCCACATTGTCGAGGGCGTGACCAAGATCGACAAAATCCAGTTTGCCAATCGCGAGGACCGGCAGGCGGAGAACGTGCGCAAGATGCTGCTGGCCATGGTGAGCGATGTGCGGGTGGTGCTGATCAAGCTGGCCGACCGGCTGAACAACATGCGCACCCTGGAGCACCTGAAACCGGAGCGGCAGGAGGCGATTGCGCGCGAGACGCTTGATATCTACGCGCCGCTGGCGCACCGGCTGGGCATGGGCAAAGTGCGCGGCGAGCTCGAAGACCTGGCCTTCCGCTACACCGATCCCGTGAGCTACGAGCAGGTGTCGGCGGCCGTGGAGGCGCGGCGCGTGGAGGGCGAACAGTTCCTGCGCGGTGTCGAGGATACGCTTGTCGAGCAACTGCGCGAGAACGGCGTCCAGGCGCGCGTGGAGTGGCGCATCAAGCGCCTCTACTCCATCTACCAGAAGATCGAGCGCACCAAAGTTTCGTTCGACCAGGTGTACGATCTGCTGGCGGTGCGCGTAATCACCGAGGACGTGGCGTCGTGCTACGCGGTGTTCGGGTTGATCCACACGCTGTGGCGGCCGGTGCCGGGACGCATCAAGGATTTCATCGCCATTCCGCGGGCCAACCGCTATCAATCGCTGCACACCACGGTGATGGGCGCGAGCGGACATCAGTTTGAAGTGCAGATCCGCACCGAAGAGATGCACCGCATCGCCGAGGAAGGCATTGCGGCGCACTGGAAGTACAAATCGGGCGGCGACGCTTTGACAGCCCGCGACGAAGAGCGATTGAATTGGATCCGCCAGCTGGTGGAATGGCAGAAGGAGATGACGGATCCCAACGAATTCCTCTCCAGCCTGAAGATGGACCTGTATCCCGACGAGGTATACACGTTCACGCCGAAGGGGAAGGTGGTAGTGGTTCCGGCGGGCGCCACGCCCGTGGATTTTGCGTACACCATTCACACCGAGGTGGGCCACACCTGCGTCGGGGCCAAGATCAACGGGCGCATGGCGCCGCTGCGCACCAAACTACGCACCGGCGACATCGTGGAGATCGTGACGCAGAAGGATCACAAGCCGAGCCGCGACTGGCTCACATTTGTGAAGAGCCCGCGCGCGCGCAACAAGATCAAGCATTGGCTGAACGAAGACCAGCGAGAGCGGGCAGTGGAGATCGGCAGAAAGCTGCTGGAACGCGAGGCACGCAAGTTCAAGGTGCCGATGACGCAGATCGACGACCAGGACCTGGGCCGCGTGGCCCAGGAGTTCGGCGTGGCCACAGCATCGGATCTGCTGGCGACACTGGGCCAGGGCAAGCACACCGCGCACCAGGTGCTACGCAAAGTGGCGCCGGGGTTCGCCAATCTGCCGGAGACCGAGCCGGGCACGGAGACCAAACCGGGCGAAGCGGGCACCAGCGACGCGGTACGCCGGTTGCAGTTGACCAGCTCGGAATCGCTCGAGGTGGAGGGCCAGAACGATCTGCTCGTCTACCGCGCGCGATGTTGTAATCCCATTCGCGGCGAGGAGATTGTGGGCTACGTGACGCGCGGCAAGGGCGTGGCCGTGCATGCGCGCAGCTGCCCCAACGTGCAGAACCTGCTTTATGAGAGCGACCGGCGTATCAACGTGGAGTGGTCGCGCACGGCCGATGCCGCAGGTAAACCGCAGCGCTACCCGGTCAAGATTACCATCTACTGCGACGACCGCACCGGCATGTTGAAGGAGCTGACCGCGGTGATCTCCGACGAAAATACCGATATTCGCGGCGTGGATCTGAAACGCGACGATGAAGGCGAAGCGATCATCGAGTTTATCGTCGAGGCCGAGGATGTGCGCCACCTGAACCGCATGGTGCTGGGGCTGAAGCGCGTGACCGGCGTGCGCCAGGTGCAGCGGACGCAGAAAGTCTAAAGACAGCTTCTAGCTGCTAGCTCCTAGCTTCTAGCTTGTTCGTGGTCAGTAATCTCCCGCTAAAAACCAGCCCCCGAATGCCGGTGAGTGGGTCAATTGCCAGGCTGGGCCACCGGACGCGACCTCCTTGCATCAGAAACGCATAGGCTGGTCTGAACTGCTCAGACCAGGTCCGCTCGCGGTGCGAGGCTGGGATAGTGTGCGAGATTCCGCTTAACCGCACAGCGCTTGGCTAAGGAGATCACATGTCGTTTGGACTTTATGCCGCCGGCTACGCAATCGCAATCGCCGGGCTGGTGTA
>JBEKAS010000118.1:0-12070 GCA_050015795.1 Occallatibacter sp.
CGGCAAGATCCTGGTTGCAGATGATGAGGCCGGCGCGCGGGCCGCGCAGAGTTTTGTGCGTGGTGGTGGTGGTGATCTGCGCGTGCGGAACAGGCGAAGGATGCACGCCACCCGCAACCAGGCCGGCAATGTGCGCCATGTCGAAGATGTAGATTGCGCCCACCTTGTCGGCGATCTGGCGCATGCGCGCGAAGTCCCACAGGCGCGGGTAAGCGCTGGCGCCGCCGATGATGACCTTGGGCTTTTCCTGCTCGGCCACTCTTTCCATTTCGTCGTAGTCGATGGTCTCGGTGTCGCGGCGCACATGGTAAAACGTTGTCCGGTAGAGCTTGCCGCTGAAGCTGAGGCGATGACCGTGCGTGAGGTGGCCGCCATGCGAAAGATCGAGGCCGAGAATGGTGTCGCCGGGCGCAAGAACCGCCGCGTAGGCCGAAGCGTTGGCCTGCGAGCCGGAGTGCGGCTGCACGTTGATGTGCTCGCCGCCGAAGAGCTGGCGGGCACGATCGCGGGCCAGGTTCTCCACGATGTCGGCATACTCGCAGCCGCCATAGTAGCGGCGTCCGGGATAGCCCTCGGAATATTTATTGGTGAAGATCGAGCCGGCTGCTTCCAGCACCGCTTCAGAGACGAAGTTTTCGCTGGCGATCATCTCCAGTCCCTCGTGCTGGCGGAGGGTTTCGTGATCAATGGCGGCGGCCACATCGGGATCGGCCTGGGCAAGGGGCAAAGACATGCGGTCAGTCATAGCTAAATTTTAGCTGTTTGCCCTGCCGGTTGAAACCGCGCCTCTGTTGGCAACGATTGCGTACACTGAAAGCAGCAGCCCATCGGTCAGCCCGCCGATGTTGCTCTGCGAGGCGCTTGTGGCGAACCAAAGCAAAATCCTGATTCCAGCGGCGATGTTTTTAGGCATGCTGCTTACAGCCGCGGCACAGACAGCAACCCCGACTGCAGCAATTGACCCTGCTCTGCTTTCCAAAGCCAACGCCGGCGACGCCGCGGCTCAGGTTGCGCTGGGCGAACAATTTGCGCAAGCGGCCGCGACCGAGCACGACAAAGCGCGGATGGCCGGCGATTATCAGCAGGAGCTCGCGTGGTACCGGAAGGCTGCCGGCCAGAATGACATTCCCGGAGAGATGCACCTGGCCGCGCTGTACCGCGACGGCGGTGGCAAAACCATTCCGCGCGATATGGAGCAGGCGGCAACGTGGTATCGCCGGGCAGCAGATCAGGGCGACCCTTCCGCGCAGGGAACGCTGGGCGTGCTCTACTCCATGGGCCAGGGCGTGCCCCACAACGACGTGGAAGCGTATTTCTGGCTGGACCTTGCCGCCAGCGTGAAAGGGCCGAACCAGGAAAAGTTTGCGGCCAATCGCCAGATGATCGGCGAGCACATCACGGCCGACGAACTCTCGGACGTGCAGGATCGCGTGGCCGCATGGAAGGCCGCGCATCCGCGTCCCGACAGCACGAATTAGAATCACGCTGCAAGATCCGCATCGAACAGGAAGGCCTCACGGATTCAAAGTCTGTTCCGCGGCTCCAACCACGTGAAAATGGCTGACGAGAAAGACCACGAGCCGAAGCGGCTCGCCGTCTTTTTCTGCCCGTAAAACATTGCCGCCGGAGAGTTCGAGCGTGCGGCCATCGGTGGCACTGGAGCCAAATTCCTTGATGACGCGCACCACGGCGACATGATGCAGCGTGCGGCCCGCATTCTCGCCGTGGGAGACTTCCGAATGTGTTGCGTTCTCCGCGATGACGGCGACCAACGTGCCTTTCGCGGCGGTCGCGGTGTGCACGGTGAATGCGATCGAACCGTTGGCCGCGCGATGCGCATTGCCGATCTCGATCTGGATCTTGGGCGCGGCTGCGGCGCGCGTGATGAAACCGGCGAGCACCGGAGGATTGCTGCCGGCCAACTGCATCGCTCCATCCACAACGAACTGCGGCGTGGCCGGAGAATCGAGCCCGAACTGGCGCACATAACCCTGCTGGCGGAAGTCGATCTCGTCGAAAGAAAAGGGATCTGTCCAGCCCTGATGGTTCCAGTAGGTGACGTGCTCGCTCAACACGATCACCTGCGCGCCGGGGAAGCCCTGCGTGTCGAGCTGGGCCAGCACCGCATCGGCCGGCGGACAATCGGAGCAGCCTTCCGAAGTGAAGAGCTCGACGAGAACGGGATTGGGCTGTGTAGGAGCTTGGGCTGGTGCCTGGTTTGGAACCGCGCCTGGCTGGCCCGCTGCCGGCAGACACAACAGGAATGCCGTCGCGACGAGGACCACGGCAAGGCTTGCTGTGCGGAAGGGATCGGGAGCCGGGGAAATCATCTAGATCCTGCACTTATCCTGATCTGGTCCAAGAATAGCGCGAAAGCGCAGTTGGGTCGAGGCCGGATGGGTCCGCTATTCTAGCGTCGATGAGAGATTCTCGGTTCTGTTCGTGGTTTGGATTCGCCGCGCTCATGGTTTCTGCAAGCTTTGCGACGATGATTCCGGCGCGCGCGCAAGGGCCCAGCGTCACGCTCACGCCAGCCGTCGTCGAAGCGGGTTCGCCGGAACTGATTCGCGTGGACGCGCCGGCAGACGCAACGCTCGAGGGCGAATGGCTGGGACAGAAGCTCGCGTTCTTTTGGTCGCCGGATCGGCAGGCGTGGTATGCGCTGGCGGGTGTGGATGTGGAGGGTGCCGTGGGCACTTCTTCCCTTCGGATCAACGCGACGCTGAAGGGAACAGGCGGCACAATTGACCTGAGCCGCAGCATTGAGATCCATGAAGCGCACTACCGCACAGGCGCTTTGACCGTGTCACCGAAGTTTGTTGAGCCGCCAACAAAGGAGTTGGCCCGCATCAAGGCAGAGATCGATCTGAAGGCGAAGGTGTTTGCGTCGAGCGCACCCGAGCCGCTCTGGTCCGGCGATTTTCGCGCACCGGTTCACGCGCCGCCCACTGACAGCTTCGGCACGCGGCGCACCTTCAACGGCCAGCTCGCGAGCGTTCACAAAGGGATGGATTTTCGCGCGCCGACGGGAACGGTGGTGCGCGCAGGCAACAGCGGCGTGGTGGTGCTCGCCGCGCCGCTCTACTACGAAGGCAACTGCGTGGTCATCGACCATGGGTTGGGACTGTACACGCTCTCCATGCACTTGAGCCGCATCGACGTGCGGGAGGGCCAGCGTGTGACGAAGGGGCAGCTGGTGGGATTGAGCGGCGCAACGGGGCGCGTGACGGGGCCGCACCTGCACTGGGCCGTACGCTGGCAGAATGCGTATCTGGATCCCGCAAAACTGCTGCAGATGGATTTGGACGGCGTGCGCTAGCGCGAAACAACTTCTTCTTCGGCCTCATGTTGTTGCGTCGCGCCTGCGCCTGCTCCGGATGCCTTTTCCTCCCGCAGCGTCTTAAAAGCGCGGTGAACGAACGAGCCCATGTACCAGCCATCGATGAATTTGTAGGGTGTTTCGCCGGTGGTGTAGTGACCGCAGGGCAGCACGCGCACCTCGTAACGCAGGCCCGAATGGCGAAAGGCGTCGACCACCTGGAGCGAATACTCGCGCGGGAACGTGAGATCGTAGTTGGCGTAGACGACGAGCACAATTTTGCCGGGGCCGTTGGCCTCGGGTCCGCGAAATTGCTCGTAGTAACTCACCGGGCTTACGGCGGCCCACAGGGCGCGCACGCGTTCCTGCGTGAGACCTGCCTCCTGCACAGCCTGACGGATGTGGCGCGTGCTTTGCCCGGTCCACACCACGTCTCCAAAAGCTGTTGATGCGTGATTGAAGGCGTTCACCCTCAGTCGCGCGTCGTGCGCACTGGCCAGATAGCCGTAGCAGGAACCAAGACTGGTGCCCAGCACGCCGAAATGCTCGTAGCCCTGCTCTTCGAGCCAGTCGAGGCAGCAGCGGATATCGACCACGGCCTGGCGGCAGGCGGAGATGGTGCGGCCAATGTTGGCGCTCACCGCGTAGTCGGAGCGCTCCAGATCAACGGGGCGGCGAATGTCGTGGTACGGCTTGGAAAGGCGTAGCGCCGAAACGCCCATGCGATTGAAGAGCGTGCACAGCGAGTTGTGGCTGAAGCCGTCGGCGTTCCACTGCGGCATCACCACAATGGCCTGTTTGGGCCGCGCGGGATCTTTGTGCGCGGGCGCGGGATACCAGCGCGCGTTGACCAGATCGTTTTCGGGATACGGCGTGCGCTCCGGCGAGGTGAAGCGGAGATATTGCGCGCGAGCGAGCTTGCCTTCGGCGGCCTGCTGCTTGAGCTCCGCCTCTTTGGCGAGCGTTTCCGGACGGATGTTGGTGGGAAACAGTTCCGGAAAGCGCTCTTCAAGCCGAAAATCCGTAGGTCGCTCGTAACCAAAAAAAGACTTGCTATGGTGGATGAGGAACTGATTGATGCGCACCATCGCGGCTTCGGCGGCGGCAGCGTCGCGCTCCACCTCGGGCCCGGGCATGACTTCGTCAAAGCCGTGCGCTTCGAGAAAGGGCACAATCCACTCGAAGCCCCACTCCAGCGGCCGCACCACGCGATTTTCGTCGCGCGTCGTCAGCCGCGTCTCCCACGCGTACATCCAGCGCCCGTACCAGTCTCTGAACATGAATCTGCATCAATTTTATCAGCGCAGGGTGTAGCCCCGGCCTCCAGGCCGGCTGTCGTGTGGGCGTCCACGCCCGCACTCGTCTAAAGATCATTACGAAGTCACGCGGTCAGAGCACTGTTAGAGCGTGGGCGGAATCCCGCGCGAAGAAACAGCTACGCTTCCCGCGTCGCGCGCCGCTTCTTTATGGCTTGCGTTGCCAGCCACGCCACGCTGAGCAGCGTGATGAGCGCGATGATTCCCTGCGAGATCACGCAATAGAGACACCAGACGCTGAGGATGTTGCGCTCGACGCCCGAAAGATGGAGCGCGAAGCCCAGCCCGATGAGGGCGGCGAAGAGAAGCAGGAAGCGCCGCCGCGTCAGCGCCAGGATGCCGAGCAACAGATAGCCGCAAATTCCGACCGCCGCCACCGGAACACCAAAGACGACCGAATAGCTGCTGTGATTCACGATGCCGCAGTCCCAGTGCTCGTTGATGGAGCAGGGTTCGGTGGCCGTGGAGTAATGCACCCGGAGCGCCAGTGATGAGACAAGGACGCCGGCGAGAGAGAGGCAGGCAATGATGGTTCGCATGGCAGAAGGGCCGATCAGGAACTCGAGCTTCGATTCGATTCTAACTCGCATTTCTCACGCGCGGCGAGAACCTGTAGCGCCGGTCTCCAGACCGGCTGTCGCGCCGGTCTCCAGACCCCCGCACGAGTTCTGGTGGCCTTGCGTGCCCGGCGCGGTACGATGAAGCCATGAACCAGCCGGGCACAGCTGGGGCGGCTCAAAGCGGTGAATTGCCTCGGGGCGGTGATTCGCGCGTGGCCTTCTTTGGTGGCAGTTTCGACCCGCCACACAACGGCCATCTGGCCGTGGCGCGCGCCGCGCGTGCCGCCTTCGCGCTGGATACGGTGCTGTTTGCGCCGGTGGGCATGCAGCCGCTCAAGCCAGAGGGCCCCTCCGCGAGCTTCGAAGACCGGGTGGCGATGACTCGGCTGGCGATTGCAGGCGAGCCGGGCTTTCAGGTCTCGCTTGCCGACGCGCCAAAACAGGCCGGCGATCGCACACCCGCACAGAATGACACGCCCAATGACACCCCTAACTACACCATCGACACGCTCGAGCGGCTGCGCACTTCTCTCGCGCCCGATTCCACGCTCTTTTGCCTGATGGGCGCGGATTCGTTCTTCGGGCTGCACCGCTGGCACCGTGCCGCGGAGCTTCCTTTTGTGGCGCCTTTGATAGTGGCCTCGCGGCCGGGGCAGCCGCTCCCGGATCTGATGGTCGACCTGAAAGCCGCCCTGCCAACGGGCCTTGCGCTTGAGCCTGCGCAGGAGGGGAGCCGGAATGTATCCGGGATGGAAGTGCGCCCTTTTGTCCTCACGAATCAGGCCGGAGACCGCGCGCCGTTTTACGTGCTGCCAAGCCTGCATGTGGAGATCAGCGCGTCAGAAATTCGGGAGCAGATTCACGCTGCTTCCGGCAGTCCGGCCGCAGGGCGCGACCTGGTGCCGCAGGCCGTGCGCGAATACATCGCACAACACAACCTGTATCGCTCGTAGCTCTGGTATTGAGACCACTTGATTTTGCGCCAGCCGAAATGTAGCGCCGGTCTCCAGACCGGCTGTCGTGCGGGCGTCCACGCCCGCACTCGTCCGAGGATCATGACGAAATCACGAGGTCAAGGCACTAGCGGCTCTGCTTCCCCTTGCCGTGCCCCGAACCGGCAAGCTACGATGAGAGTTGGAGAACGCCCCACCGCATGAAACTATCGCCAGCGCAGAAGCAAACGCGCGCCCTCGTACAGGCCGCTGCCGCGGTTTGTGAAGATAAAAAAGGCCTGAACACCCGTATCCTTGCCCTGGATCCCGCCGACTCGGGACTGAGCGACTTTTTTCTGGTCACTTCGGCCACCAACGAGCGGCAGGCCGTCGCCATTGCCGACGAGATCGAGTTGCGGCTCAAGCGCGACTTCGGCGTCTATCCGAACTCCGTGGAGGGCCGCCGTCATGGCGAGTGGATTCTGCTCGACTATGTCGACTTCGTGGTGCATGTGTTTCTGTCGGAGCGCCGCGCCTTCTACGACATCGAGCGGCTGCGCAAGTCGGCGCGCCCGCTCACGCCGGCCGAGTTCGACGCGGAGCTGAAGACCGCGCTCAAGGAAAAGACCCGCGCCGTGCGGACCAGGGCTCCCATCAAAGCGCGAGCCGCATCGGCGAAATCCGCAAGCAGGCCCGCAACCAGGGCCAAGAAGCCGGCAAAGCGCGCGAAAACGGCCAAGAAGCCCGCGAAGAAAGCTGCGCCGCGCAGGAAAGCCGCAGCCGCGAAAAAGAAATCCGCGCGACCCTCCGCGAAAAAGACCCGGCGCTCACGCTGAACTCTTCGGCGCAAGGGGATTCAAGCCTGCCAGTTGTTTCAGCAATGGGAAAAAGAATGGGGACCCAATGTTTCGGGTCCCCATTGTGTTTCATTGAAGCGTGGTTGAGCTAGAACGTGTAGTGCACGCCAACGCGGAACTGGCGCCCGAGCTGGAAGAGGTACGGGTGGCCGTACTCTGAACTCAGGACCATGTTCGAGTTGCCGTTGCTGGCGGTTCCGTTGACAAACGTCTGCGGGTTGTAGCCAGTCTCAAGCTCCTGGTAGGTTGCCGCGCCGGAATAGAGCCCTGCGGAGCCCGGAGACAACGGGGTGGCAAAATACAGCGAATCCAAGCCGTCCCAGTATGACGTGACGGCGTGCTGGTTGAGCGCATTCAGCGCGGTTCCTTCAATGTTGATGCTCTCGTGATCGCCTACCTTGAAGGTATGCACCGCGTTGAGATCCGACTGAGTGTACCATGGCGTGCGGCGGGCAGACGGCGTGCCTAATGTCACAGCGCCGGTCGAGCTGACGGTCGGGTTGACCCACTGCCCTCGGCCATAGATGTATGTGGCCTCATACGGCTCGCCGGGATAGGCCGCAAGGAGGTCGACCCATGAGCTCATGGGGCTGCCCTGGAGGAATTGCTGGCTGAGACCGAAGGTCGTGGCCATGCCCTTCCACCAATGGAAGGTGTAAGTGGAGTAACCCTTGAACACGTTCGGACGATCGGTTGGCATCGGCCCGGCCGTTGATTTGCCATTGGCGCCGTAGTAGTAGAAAGGCTCGTCGAAGGCGCGGCTGGTGTCGGGGCTGTCGCGGCCTGTGGTGCCGCCGTCGCTCTGGTCGGTGGTCGTCAGTCCCGCATAGTTGCCCCATAGGCTGCTGTAGGTGTAGCTCAGCAAAGCCGCCCAGTGTGTGGTGGGAGTCAGGGTGAACCGGAATTCCACGCCGTCGTAGTTGCGGATGGCCTTGGGCTGGGGTGGGCAGCTTGGGCAGGTACCGAATGCCGCCGCGTTGAACCCATAATTCGAAAGGCCGAAGGCCGATCCGAGAGACGCCAGGTAGCTGGCGTAGCCATCGAGGGTCTGATCGACACCCTCGCCGGGATTTACGATGGAATACATCTCGCCATTATTCGTATCCGCTAGCGATGAATCCTCGATGATATGGTCGAGACGGCGGCGATCGTAGCGGGCTTCAAACGCCCAGTTGCGCGAGATCTGATAGTCGAAGCCGGCCACGTACTCATGCTGGCGATACGGCTTCACGTTCGGCGCAAGCGGCTCCCACGGCCGCTCATTGATGTTTTCGATCAACTGGACGCCGCTTTTGGCATCGGTAAAGGAAGTCGGCACCTCGCCGTTGGCGAAGTTAGCCCCTAGAGTCGGCGCACCGGTTGGGCAGGCGCGGCCGTTAACAAAGGTGGTATCGAGATCGGAGTTGACGAATCCGGCGGGGGTCCCGTCCGGACCCAGAGGGTAGCTGCATATCTCGTAGAACTGCCCGCCCCAGGAGGTCTGGGCAACCAGCAACTTCATCACGTCGTTGGTCACGCCATAGCTGCCGAAGATCTTCTCCTTGCCCCTGCGGCTGGGATCCCATGCCGCTCCCAGGCGAGGTTCGATCTTGTCGCTCCACGGGAAGACGAAGCTGGTGGACTGGATATTAGCCGGCGCGGGGAGGGTTTCATGCTCGATGCGCAGGCCCACATCGAGGGTCAGGCCCTTGCCGATATTCCACGAGTCCTGTGCGTAGAGGGCATGGTTCCAGTCGCTGGCCGGCGAGATCGCACCCGTCGAGATGTTTCTCAGAATGGTCCCGGCGTCGTATATCTCCGCCCAGCCATACTGGCCGGCGCAGATGCCCCACGTGTTTGTTTCGAGCTTCGCGCAATTGCCTGCGCCGACTGCAGTACCCGCGCCATGGGGTATCCCTGCGCCAGGTAGCATGTATATCAAGGGCACGTTGCCAACCTGTTGGATGATGTTGATGAGGTGGTTGAGCTGGTAGCCGAACTTGAAGTTGTGGGTACCCCACCAGCCGCCCTTGTAGAACGCGAAATCCTGGTTGAACTGGTAGTGCTTGTTGGCGTTGAACGTCGTGTTCGTGGAATTGAAGGCTGTGGTGGTTGTGCCGCCACCCTGCTGCAGGGCCGCCGGCAGGGGTGCGCCCGTGTTGTCAGTCGCGCCAGTGGAAGTGACGGCCCAGTCAAGGTTCGCACCCACGGTCGGCCAGCCAAAGTCGTGATAGTTATTAAAGAAGTAGCCGTAGCGGGTGGTGGAAATAAGGTGCTGGGTGAGGGTAATATCCGCACCGACGTTGAACGTCTCGTTCGGCGCCGACCAGCCAAGGCCGTGTGAAAACTCTGACAAGGGACTGAAGGTGGAGGTGTTCAGATAGCTGGACTCTGACGCTTCCGGGTCCCCTATCGGGAAGCTGTCGCCGGCCTCGCGTGCATCCTGATAGAGCCAGGAGGCATAAACGCGAATCTTCTGTGTCAGCGCCGCGTCAAGCCGGCCGTAGCCGTAATAGGTCTGTTTGTCCGAGGTGAAGTACTGTTCGCCGGAGCTGCCGCCGAAGTTCACCGATTCGGCCACGTCGTTGTACAGGGGATTAAAACCAGCGATGAACCACAGACGATCCTTAACGATCGGGCCGCCAACCAGTACGCCCGGCTGCGTGTCGCGGAAATGTGCTTTCTGCGCCTGGTAGTCCTGGAATCCAGGGTCCAAGCCGTAGGGAACGGTGGTCGAACTGCCGGGGCCAATGCCGGTTTGGGTAGGATCGTAACGCACATAGGGGTTCACCGGATTCGCGTCAGTACCCGAGGATTCGTAGGTCGAGAACAATGAGCCGTGGAATTGGTTGCCGCCCTTCTTCATGACGACGTTCACCACGCCGCCGATAGCGCCACCGTACTCGGCTTCGACGCCCGAGGTCTTCATCTCCACTGTGTCGATGAAGTCCATGGGAACGTTGGCGTTCGAGTAGCCGCCGGAGATATTCTCTGTGTCCTGGCCCTCCACGAGGTAGCTCGACTCGGAATCGGCCGCGCCGCCGATGGAGTAACCGATCGACAGACCGTTGCCGCTCGAGCCAGGCATCGATCCGCCGCCGCCGCCAACCCCCATGCCGTTCAAGGACATGCCATCAAGAGGCTCGTTGCGCGCCATCGGAGCGTACTGAATGACCGATTGATAGGTGATGCCGGTGGGCACGTTCTGAAGCGTCTGGTTGCTGAGATCCGTAATGTTCTGCGTTGTGGTCGTGTCAATGACCGGAGCTGACCCGGTTACCTCCACCGTCGTCGCCGTCGCGCCTACTTTGAGAACGATGTCGATGTTGGCCACGCGCTCCATCTGGATCGTGATGCCCGACTGCTTGGAGGTTTCAAATCCCTCGGCCTTCACGACGATGGAGTAGGCGCCGGGAGGGAGGTTGGCGAAGCGGTAGTAGCCGCTCGAATCCGTCACAAGTTCCTTGGTGCCGATGAGCGTGGTGCCCGTAAGCGTGACACGGGCCTTGGGCACGACGGCGCCGGTCGGATCCTTTACCGTACCCTGCAGGCCGCCGGTGGTTTCCTGGCAATAGGCGGACGGTTGCTGCGTTGCGACCACAAATCCCAGCGCAAACACAACCGCGAACACGATAGCAATGCCTTGTAAACGGAAAAAACGCATCAGAAATCCTCCAAATCATCTTTTCTGCACCGGAAGGCCTCAGGAGGCTCCTTCACGATCCAGGTTGTGCGCCTTCGGAGGCTTGACGGGGAGGGCAAGTCCGATTTCGCAAGTACCTAAGAAAAACTACACCCAAAAAACGCCAACACGGGACAAGCCCGTGCCACGTGACCTCAAACTGAATTTTGGCGAACTGTCCCGTTAATGTGCAATTGTTGTGCCATTCACACACAGGGAGGAGTAAGCATCTAAGTGATTGTAAATAAACGGCGTTAAATAGAATGTTTTCCGGGAGCATCGTTTGCGCTACTGTTTTTTGTAGAATCTATTCCATAGATCGCAAAATCTGGAATGATCGCCGGCGGTTTTCCCTTATGGCCGGATGCGTTGCGAGCCAAGCGGGACGGGGAGCATCTGTCGCGCGATATCGTTGCTAACATACTTATATAGAGCGAATTGCAGTCATGGCCAAGCATCTTTTTGCCAGTGTTTCAATGCTTCCCGCAAAGAGGAGGCAAAAGGGCGAGTGAATCGCATGATTGACTCCCGAAACTGGGGAGATGGCGAAGACCTGCTTCCGCCGGGCACCCGCAACGCGTGGCCAAAGGTATTTCAACATCTCGCTTTTGACCTTCCGCCCGTCCGCCGCCTAAACGGCGGTTTTGCATCGTGAAAGGGCACGACTTCAGTCGTGCCGTATATGTCGATCAATGAGCCGGGGCTTCAGCCCCTAAGGGGCGGTTTTGTTCAAACTACCCACTAGACGGTTTTGCGGTATGCTCCTCTCCATGCAAGTCACACTGGCCCATATCGGCGCCCGCGCGGGCGCGAAAGACGGCTACGAGGCGCTCATAGGCGGCTATCTCAAACGATGCACTGGGGTGATGCGGTGCAGTACGGAAGCCTTCCGCAGCGAAGGCGCGTTCCTCGAGTGGCTGGGCAAACAGCGGGGGAGGACGGAGGCCGCAGTGCTTATGCTGGATGCACGCGGCCGGCAGATGACCTCTGAGTCGTTGGCGGAGTGGCTCGCGATACGGCGCGATGAGGGCCTGCAGCACGTGGTTTTTGCCGTCGGGCCGGCCGATGGATGGTCAGCAGAAGCGCTGGCCGAAGGCAAACGCCGCGGCGGCCTGCTCTCGCTGGGATCGATGACGCTGGCGCACCAGCTGGCACGCCTGGTTGTGGCCGAGCAGCTCTACCGGGCCTGTACAATTCTCACGGGCCACCCGTACCACCGAGGATAGTTGCGAGTTCGTAGTTCGCAGTCGGGGCTGCGCGCCGAGACTCGGAAGCTGTGAACTACGAACTGTGAACTCTGAACTATGAACTCTGAAGCACCATCCCGTCGCGGACTCATCCTCATCAACACCGGGCCCGGCAAGGGCAAGACCACTGCGGCGCTCGGCACCGCTCTGCGCGCCGTGGGATGCGGCATGAGAGTAC
>JBEKAS010000119.1:0-12051 GCA_050015795.1 Occallatibacter sp.
TCGTCGTAACGGCCAAAGCCCGCGGCCAGCGCCGTCTGCGGCGGAATGCTGGTGGGCCCAGGCACCGCGTTGCCCTGCTCATCGATCTTCATGCCCAGCGACAGACCCATCTGCGCCAGGATTTCCTTGATCTCGTTCAGGCTCTTGCGGCCGAAGTTCTTGGTCTTGAGCATCTCGGCTTCGGTCTTCTGCACCAGTTCGCCAATAGTCTGAATGTTGGCGTTCTTCAGGCAGTTGTAGCTGCGGACCGAAAGCTCCAGTTCCTCGACACTGCGATTGAGGTTGTCGTTGCGCAGCAGCATGCGGCCTTCCTCGCCGCGCGCCTCGGCCTCGATCTCTTCCTCGAAGTTGATGAAGATGTTCATGTGGTCCTTGAGCAGCTTGGCGGCCAGGCCGATAGCATCGGCAGGCAGCACGGCTCCGTTGGTCCACACTTCGAGAGTCAGCTTGTCATAGTCGGTGATCTGGCCCAGGCGGGCAGCGTCGACCACGTAGTTCACGCGACGCACCGGCGAGTGCACGGAATCCACCGGAATGAATCCGAGTCCGAGGTCGGCATCGAAGTTCTTGTCGGCCGAGATGTAGCCGCGGCCGCGCTTGAGGCGCATCTCCATGTCGAGCTTGCCGCCTTCAGAGAGCGTGGCGATATAGATATTCTTGTCGAGGATATCGACGTCGCCGTCGGCCTCGATCATGCCGCTGGTTACGACGCCCGGCTGGTCCGCGCGCAGGTAGAGCGCCTTGGGGCCTTCGCCCGCCAGCTTGAATGGAATCTGCTTGAGGTTGAGAATGATGTCGGTCGCGTCTTCAACCACGCCGGTGATGGACTGGAACTCGTGCAGCACGCCCTCGATGCGGACGGCAGTGACGGCAGCGCCTTCAATAGAACTGAGCAGCGTGCGGCGCAGGGCGTTGCCAATGGTGGTGCCAAAGCCCCGCTCAAAGGGTTGGGCGCTGAACTTTCCGTAGGTGTCGGTAAGCGTCTCGGCATCGACCGCAAGGCGCTTCGGCTTCTGGAATCCTCTCCACAACATATTCGTCTCTCTTTTCCCGCACGGCGTGTACGTCGCGATGCATTTTGCGGCGGCCGCGCAAGTTCTCCTTTTTTGAGGTTTCAGGTTTCAGGTGTCAGGGGTCAGTAGATTCACGCCTTATAAGCTGCACCGGCCAATCCCTGATCCCTGAAACCTGAAACCTGTGGTTATTACTTGCTGTACAGCTCCACGATCAATTGCTCGTTGATCGGCAGGTTGACGTCCGCGCGCTTGGGCAACTGCAGCACGCGCCCGGACATGTTTTCAAAGTTCGCTTCCAGCCAGGCGGGAACGGGGTTCTGCGCAGCGTACTGCGAGGCCTGCTCCACGATCACCAGCTTTTTGGCGCTGTCGCGGATGGCGATCTCGTCGCCCACGGTCACCTGGTACGAGGGAATGTTCACCTTGCGGCCGTTCACGGTCACGTGCCCGTGGCGCACCACCTGCCGCGCCTGACGGCGCGAGATGGCGAAGCCCAGCCTGAAAGCCACGTTGTCGAGGCGCCGTTCGAGCTGCTGGATCAGCAGTTCGCCGGTCACGCCCTGCGCGCGATTGGCCTTCTCGTAGTACTCGCGGAATTGGCCCTCGAGCGTAAAGTACATGCGCTTGGCCTTCTGCTTTTCATGCAGTTGCAGGCCGTAGCCCACGATCTTGGCCTTGCGGTCCTTGCCGTGCTGTCCCGGCGGAAAGTTGCGCTTCTCCAGCGGGCAGCGGTCCGAGGTGCACTTGGTGCCCTTCAAAAATAACTTGGTGCCTTCGCGACGGCAAAGGCGGCAAACTGCTCCGGTATAACGTGCCATTTCTTCTCCTGACTTCGGATGACGGCCGGTTTACGCGAAAGGCAGCTGCTAGCTTCTAGCTCCTAGCCTCTAGCTCATCGTGCAAGTGCGAGCTAACTCGGCTTGAACTACCAGATAATCGCTGCGTGGGACGCTTCGTCCCGGCCCGGTGGTTCTGAAAGTGTGAGTGTGAAGTGTGAGTGCGCCTGCTTTTCACACTCCACACTCACACTCACACTGTTTTTACACGCGGCGTCTCTTCGGCGGCCGGCAGCCGTTGTGCGGCACCGGCGTCACGTCGCGGATGGTCTTCACTTCGATGCCCGCGGCAGCCAGCGCGCGGATGGCCGATTCGCGGCCCGAACCCGGACCCGCGACCCGTACATCCACGGTGCGCACGCCGTGATCGCGCGCCATGCCGGCAGCGTTTGAAGCCGCCTGCTGCGCCGCGAAGGGTGTGCCCTTGCGCGAACCGCGGAAGCCCAGAGAGCCCGAGCTCTTCCAGCTCAGCGTGTTGCCCATCTGGTCGGTGATGGTAACGATGGTGTTGTTGAACGAGGCCTGAATGTGCGCAATGCCGTACGGCACATTCTTGCGCTCGCGCTTCTTGAACTTTTTGGTCTTGCCCTTTTTGCCGGCTTCGGCCTTCTGTTCTGGTTTCGCCATTAGGTCTTCGCACTCGCTTTCTTCTTGCCGGCAATCGTGCCCTTGCGCGGGCCCTTGCGAGTGCGGGCATTGGTGTGGGTACGCTGGCCGCGCACGGGAAGGGACTTCCTGTGGCGCAGGCCGCGATAGCTCTGAATGTCGATGAGGCGCTTGATGTGCATCGAGACGTCCTTGCGCAGGTCGCCTTCGACGTCCCCTTGGTCCTCAATGACCTGGCGGATGCGGTTCACCTCGTCCTCGCCCAAATCCTGGACCTTCTTGAAGGCGTCAACGTTCGCCTTCTCCAGAATCTTGCGCGCGCGAGGCTGGCCGATGCCGAAGATGTAAGTGAGCGCGATCCTTGCCTGCTTGTTGCGGGGCAGATCGACGCCAGCAATACGTGCCATTCTCAGTTCCTTCTCTTGGTTGTGTGCCCCCGGCCTCTACCGGTTCGCACGGGTTTTTGGGAGCCCTTCCGAGGTTCATCGCAAGCCTTGACTCCGGCTAACTAGCCTCTCGACAGTGGTCAGTGAACACTGTCTTGGAAGTTCCCGTTCCTGCCAGGCCTTGCTTATCCCTGGCGCTGCTTATGCTTTGCGTTCTCGCAGATGACCCGCACTACACCCTTGCGCGTAATCACCTTGCACTTCACGCAAATCTTCTTAACTGATGCCCGGACTTTCATTGCCTTTGTTACCCTTCTCTGCGTTGTAAAGCAGTGGTTAGTGGCTAGTGATTAGTAGTTGGGAAGACCGGCCACTCATCACTGACCACTGATCACTTGTATCTGTACACGATTCGGCCGCGATTCAGGTCGTATGGACTCAGTTCCACCGCCACGCGGTCGCCGGGCAGAATCCGGATGAAGTTCTTGCGCATCCTTCCCGAGACGTGGGCCAAGACTTCGTGGTTGTTCTCGAGCTTGACCTTGAACATGGCATTGGGCAACGTCTCTAGGACGGTTGCCATTACCTCAATCGCATCTTCCTTTGGCAATCAGTGTCCACTTCTGGCGCTCACGCGCCTTTGGGTTTTGGACCTGAGTATTACTACTCGGTCAAAATTCTCGCTCCGGTTGCAGTCACCGCAACCGTGTGCTCAAAATGAGCGCTCATGCTTCCATCGGCCGCCACGGCCGTCCAGCCGTCGTCCAGCACTCTCACATCGGGCTTGCCGGCGTTCACCATGGGCTCAATCGCGATTACCATGCCCGTCTTCAGCTTCATGCCCTGACCCGCTTCGCCAAAGTTCGGCACCTGCGGATCTTCGTGCATCTGCACGCCGATGCCGTGGCCCACAAAATCGCGCACCACGGAAAATCCCTGGCCCTCGACTACCTTCTGCACCGCGAATCCCACATCGCCCAGGGTCGCCCCGGGTCGAACCGCCGCAATGCCTGCCTGGAGCGACTCTTCGGTCGTCTTCAGCAGCCGCGCGGCCTTCTCATCAATGGCGCCCACCGGCACCGTGATCGCCGCGTCGCCGTAGTAGCCGTCCACCACGACACCGAAGTCCACCGAAACGATGTCCCCTTCCTTCAGGACCCGCTTGGGCGACGGGATGCCATGCACCACCTCGGCATTGACTGACGTGCACAGCACGCAGGGATACCCGTGGTATCCCTTGAAGGCTGCCTTTACGCCCAATGCCTTCAACCGCGCTTCGGCGGCTTTCTCGAGATCGAACGTGGTGGCGCCCGGCTTCACCTTGCTGCGCACCAACTCCAGCACCTCGCGAACAATCTGCCCGGCGCGGCGCATTTTTTCGATCTCCTGGGACGACTTCAATACCACAGCCACAAAACCAGCTTTTTGGGTGTCAGGTTTCAGGTGTCAGCATTCTTGCTCGTTAAGGTCTGCGGCCAAATCCGGCACGGCCTTTACTGACCCCTGATCCCTGAAACCTGATCCCTGTTCTTCCACACGCACAAACCCGCCCCGATGGTTACGCCGTATGGCGCAACCGCTCGACGGCGGCAACGATTCCGGCTGCGATCGTAGCGATCGGCCGGTCTCCATCCACTTCCGCAAATCGTCCCAGAGCCCGGTAGTGCTCGACAACAGGCGCGGTGAGAGCCGCATAAGCGCGCATGCGCTCCTTGAAGACCTCTTCCGTGTCATCGGCTCGCTGGATCAGCGCTGCACCTTCTACATCGCAGAATCCATCCCGTTGGGGAGGATGCATGTACACGTTGTAGATGGTCTGGCAGACAGGACAATTCCGGCGCCCCGTAATGCGCCGCAATAACTGATTATAGTTCACTTGGATGCTGACGGCAACCAGCGGCAGGGACTCCGGTTGTGCTGCCAGTCGGCCGTCCAGCCAGTTGGCCTGGACCAGGGTCCGGGGGAACCCGTCCAAAATATAGCCCTGGGCCGTATCCGGCTCCAGCAGCCGCAGCGCCACCATCTCATTGACCAGGGAATCAGGCACAAGCTCGCCCCGGTCCATAATCTGCTTGGCCACCATGCCCAGCTTCGTGCCCTGGGCCACGTTGGCCCTCAGCAAGTCGCCTGTCGAGATCTGGGGGATGCTCCAGATCTTGACCAGTTCCTTGGCCTGCGTCCCCTTGCCCACGCCGGGAGCTCCCAGCAAAAGAATCGGGCCGGGTACGGTTTTCGTTTCCGTGTCCCGGCCGCTTTCCATTGACACCTCAGATGAAACAGATGAAGACATTACCAGGTTTTCCTTCCGCGTATGCGACCGGAGCGAGGGGAAAAGCCGTCATAGTGACGCATGATCAGCTGCGATTCGATCTGGTTGACCGTATCCATAGCCACACCCACCACGATGAGCAGTGAGGTGCCGCCAAAGTAGAAGTTCACGTTCATGCCGTGAATCGCCCAGTTGGGTAAATTCTCAAAAAACCTCCCGATAAGCCAAATCTTGTCGAAGCGGATGCCCGAAATGAGGAAGGTGGGCACCATCTGCACCAGAATCAGGTAGAGCGCGCCCACCAGCGTGATGCGCGTCAGAATGTCGTTGATAAAGTCGCTGGTGCGCTTGCCTGGCCGGATGCCGGGAATGAACGATCCCGACTTGCGGAAGTTATCGGCAATGTCGTCCGGCCGCATCACGATCGACACGTAGAAATACGCGAAGAAGATGATGGCCAGGATGTTCAGCAGCTCATACCACGGATAGCCCGGCGTGAGCGCCAGCAGGATGGGCTGCAGGAAACGGTTACTCTGCACCCACTCCACCTGGCCGAAGAGCAAAGGCGCCGAGAGAATGGAGCTGGCGAAGATGATCGGCATCACGCCGCCGGAGTTCACCTTCAAAGGCAGGTGGCTCGACTGGCCGCCCATCATGCGCCGGCCCACAATGCGCCGCGCGCTCTGGATGGGAATGCGCCGCTCGCTGCGCTCCACAAAGACGATGAAGCCCACCACTGCGGCCATGCCGGCCACAAGCAGCAGCACCACCACGAACGACATCGGCCCCCAGGCCTCGGTCTGCACCTTTTGCACCAGATCGACCACGCCGCGGGGCAGGCCCGCCACAATGCCGGTAAAGATCAGCAGGCTCATGCCGTTGCCGATGCCGCGATCGGTAATCTGTTCGCCCAGCCACATGATGAAGGCGGTGCCCGCCGTAAGCGTGACTACGGTAAGCAGAATGAAGCTCGGACCGGGATGCAGCACCAGTCCCTGCTTGGTGAGAATGGCCGCGATGCCGATCGACTGCAACGCGCCCAGAACCACTGTCATGTAGCGCGTCCACTGCGTGATCTTGCGCCGGCCCAGTTCGCCTTCTTTCTGAATGCGCGCCAGCGGCTCATACACCACGGTCAAAAGCTGGAAAATGATCGATGCGGTGATGTAGGGCATAATGCCCAGCGCGAAGATCGTCATGCGGCGCAATGTGCCGCCGCTGAACAGGTCCATCAGGCCAAACATGGAGCCGGTCTGTTGGCTGAACATCAATTCCAGCTGGTTGCTGTTCACGCCGGGCGTGGGTATCCACGCGCCCAGACGGTAGACAGCCAAAATGCCCAGGGTGAAAAGCACCCGCTTGCGCAGGTCGGGAATCCGGAAGATATTGAGAAACTTCTCAAGCATATCGGGTTATCCGCTTCAGGCGCCCCTAGTTGCGCCGGTCAATTCGTACTTTGATTCGAGCCTTGATCCGTGCCTCGTATCGTGCTTTCGTCCCATCTTACCCGGTGTTCCCTGGTGTTCTCAGACTACCGAACCTAAGGGAACCGCGGACGTGCGTTACATCACACAAGAGCAGCCTTTAGCCCTTAGCTCTTAGGCTTTAGCTTCATCGTGCGATACCGAGCGTCAACCCAGAACAAGCTAAGAGCTGAAAGCTGAGAGCCGCGTTTCTACGCCGCCGCCGGAGCCGTTTCCCCGCCCAGAACCACGGCCTTGCCGCCGGCCTTCTCGATCTTTTCCGCCGCCGACTTGGAAAACTTGTGCGCGTGGATCGTGACCGCCTTCTCGAGCTCGCCCGAACCCAGGATCTTGATCAGCGCTTTCTTGTTCGAGGCCAGCCCCAGTTTGCGGTAGTCGTCGAGGCCGATCTCAGCCACGCCCAGCTCCGCAATGCGGTCCAGGTTCACCACGGTGTATTCGGTGCGGAAGATGTTGGTAAATCCGCGCTTGGGCAGGCGGCGGTGCAGCGGCATCTGGCCGCCTTCAAAGCCGCGCATCAGGCTCGAGCCGGTTCGCGATCCCTGGCCCTTGTGGCCGCGCGTCGACGTCTTGCCCATGCCGGATCCCATGCCCCGGCCCACGCGCTTGCGCCCGGTGTTAGCCTTCCGCGGCGCGCGCAAATTCGATAAGTTCTTTGCCATATTCTCCTCGCTATAACGCCGGATGGCCTTGTTGATCCATCCGACTCGCGTTATTTCCAGAGATTAGGGGTCAGAGATCAGAGGTCAGTTCGTGCGGCGCTTCGGCTTCATACTGATCTCTGATCTCTGACCCCTGATCTCTAGCTTTCCAGAATTCTCACCAGATGCGGCACCGCCTTCACCATGCCCCGCACCGAATCCGTGTCCTCGCGCTCCACGATCTGGTTGAGCCGCGTAAAGCCCAGCCCCTTGACCACCAGCTTGTGCTTGGTGGGCGTGGCGATCTTGGAACGGTAGTACTGAATGCGAATCTTCTTGGTTGCAGCCATCACAGATCCTCCACCTGCTTGCCGCGCATCGTGGCCACTTCGGCCCTGTCGCGCAACTGCGCCAGCGCGTCGAATGTAGCCTTGATCACGTTGTGCGGGTTCGGCGAACCGATGCTCTTGGTAAGTACGTTTTGCACCCCGACCGAGGTCATCACCGCGCGCACCGCGCCCCCGGCAATTACGCCCGTGCCTTCCGGCGCCGGCTTCAGCAGTACCTGGCCCGAGCCATAGCGGCCCAGCACCTGGTGCGGAATCGTGGTCTCGGTCAAGTGGACCTTCACCAGATTCTTCTTGGCGCTCTCGATTCCCTTGCGTATCGCCTGGGGAACCTCCTTGGCCTTGCCAGATCCGTAGCCCACCACGCCCGAAGCGGCGTCGCCCACCACCACCAGCGCGGCAAACGACATGTTCTTGCCGCCCTTCACCACCTTGGTAACGCGATTGATGGCCACCACCTGATCCTTCAGGTTGTACTGGTTGGCATCGAGTTTCTTCATCAACATTGTCATTGCCTTTGTCTCTTCTCTGAGCCTTTAGCTGTTAGCTTTTAGCTCTTAGCTTCTTCCCGCCGAATTCAACGCCATCAACTTCGCACGATGGAGGTAATAGCTAATGGCTAAAGGCTAATAGCTGCTTTTAGAATTCCAGCCCCGCTTCGCGCGCCGCATCGGCGAGCGCCTTCACGCGGCCGTGATACAGGTAGCCGCCGCGATCGAAAACCACCTGCTTGATGCCCTTGGCCACGGCCTGCTCCGCCACTACCTTGCCCACTTCTTTGGCCGCCGCCACATTGCCGCCCGTCTTCGACTTCATCTGCAGCGTCGAGGCCGAGATCAGCGTCTCGCCCTTCTGGTCATCGACCACCTGCGCGTAGATGTGGTTGAGCGAGCGGTACACGTTCAGCCGCGGCCGCTCGGTCGTCCCCGACAGCTTCTCGCGTATGCGCGAGTGGATGCGCTTGCGAATCTCGTTTCTCTTGGTCTGCGTAATCATTTTCTTAGCTCCTAGCCTCTAGCTTCTAGCTTCTAGCCCGTCTCGGTTGAACTCAGCTTCTCGACTTTGCACGAAAAGCTAGTGGCTAGAAGCTAGCAGCTAGAAACTGTTTTTCTTACTTCGCTCCGGTCTTGCCGGCCTTCTTCTTCAGCCGCTCGTTCGAGTAGCGCACACCCTTGTTCTTGTACGGATCCGGCTTGCGCAACGAGCGCATGTCGGCCGCCACCTGGCCCACCTTCTGCCGATCCACGCCGGAGATGGTCAAGTGCGTCTGCTTGGGATCGATGGCCACTTCAATGCCCGTCGGCAGCGGAAACTCGATGGGATGCGAGTAGCCCAGCGTAAACACCACCGTGCCCTTACCCTTCAACTCGGCGCGGTAGCCGATGCCCACGATGTCCAGCTCCCTGATCCATCCCTTGGTCACGCCCTGCACGGCGTTGTTCACCAGGGCGCGGGTCAGCCCGTGCAGCGCGGCTTTGTCCTCGCTCGCGCGCTCGATCTCCAGGTTCCCGTTTGCCGTCTTCAGCGTGATGCCGTTGGCGATCAGCGCCGTAACCTTGCCCTTGGGGCCTTCCACAAGTACGGTGTTGCCCTCCACCGTGTACTTCACGCCCGCCGGCAGCGGGATCGGTTTCTTTCCAATGCGCGACATTCTTCGAATTCCTTCTTGGCTTGCGAGTCCCGAAAAAGCAGTTGCCAGTGATCAGTGTTCAGTGATCAGTTTCAACGCACCTTCGTTCCACTGCAGCCCGAAAAGCAGAGATCAGCGTTCAGAGATCATGAAGATGTTCGATCAAGGAATCGAAAACTGATCTCTGATCTCTGTTCTCTGACAGCTGTCTCTACCACACTTCGCACAGCAATTCGCCGCCTACACCCTCGCGGCGCGCCTGGCGCCCCGTCATCACGCCCTTGGGCGTAGTCAAAATCGAAATACCCAGCCCGCCCTGCACGCGCTTGATCTCGTCGCGGCCAACGTACACACGGCAGCCGGGGCGCGAGATGCGCGCCAGGTCGCGAATGGCCGCTTCCGTGCCGCCGTACTTCAGATACACGCGCAGCACCAGCTTGCCTTCCTCATCCTGGATCTTGTAGTTCGAGATGTAGCCCTCTTCCTTGAGGATGCGGGCAATCTCGGCCTTCAGCTTCGAAGCCGGTACATCGAGCTTCTGATGACGCGCCCGGATCGCATTGCGGATTCGCGCCAGAAAATCTGCTACTGGATCGGTCAGACTCATTCCTTCTCCTTCATCCCCCGTTCGCCCGCCGCTCATGCGCCGGGAACCTGCGGGAATGTCTGCAGGCGGCTTGCCGCCGGTAATCCCTGGTTTGCCAAAACCACCAACAAAAAACAGCAAAAAGTCAAAACTTGTAAAGGTTCGTACTAATTACGCACTTCCGTCCCGGGTCATCCGCGTATGCCTTGCATAAGAGAGTGCTCTCTGTCACTTTAAGGTTGAAGGGCGGCTCCGTCAGAACAACCCCACTTCCCGTTTCCTCAAACGTGGACCTGATATCAGGGCCACGCGCCTTATCCAGATTCATTTGAAAACTGTCAGCCCTGGGCAAAGACTCCGTCAAAATCAGGTAGCGATACTTTTCCGGCAACTTGGCGGCCACTTTCTCTATGTCGCTGTTCGACAGATGCTGGAGCACCTCTCGAAGGAAGACCACTTCCCCGCCCGGCAGATCGTCGTTGATGATATCCAGAACGCGAAAATCCACGTTGTCGCTCGCATACCTCTTTCTGTTCCGTGCAATCAATCCCTCAACAACATCTCCAGCAATGTACTTCCCGCAATAGGGCCTGATTCGAGAGCCGATGGCAAAATCCCCGCACCCCAAATCCACCACATCGGGCTTTTCGGCCAGCGACTGCAAGAAGCCGTTCACGGCGGACAGATAGAGAGCGACAGCCTCGTCCTTATGCGTTCCAGGCCCGGAATAATATTTCTCCCCGGGATCTTTCGAGCGTCCCCAGTACCCACCTTCATAAACCCTTGAAAAGGTCTCCTTCGCCGTAACACAGTGCTCAAAATCTTCCCTCAACTTCCTACGGCGGTACTGCCGCTGCAACATCAGGACGGATTTCGGAATCACCTTCTTGAGACAAGCTATCCAAGTGGCCATGATCCGTGTTCCTGCGATGCTCGCCGTCAAAACTTCCGCTGCCCCGCCGGCGCCCTGGCTGCTGACTTCCCGTTGTTAAAAGCTCGATTTGGTCACGCCCGGAATCTCTCCCTTGAGCGCCAGCGACCGGAAACACAAACGGCAAACGCCAAACTTGCGCAGGAAACCCCGCGGCCGCCCGCACAGTTGGCAGCGATTGTGCTTGCGGCTCGAAAACTTCGGCTTCCGCGCGTCCTTCACTCTTTTTGCAGTAGTTGCCATAAAACCCCTTGAAAAACAGCTACTAGCTTCTAGCTACTAGCCTTTAGCTTCGTCCGTGGTAAACCGTTTCTTACCCCACCGGACCGAATCCAAATTTGTTTTGCCTCCGTCGCCCGTTCCACCTCAATCAAGCTAGAGGCTAGAAGCTAGCAGCTAGAAGCTGTCCTTACGCGTCCTGGCGGAAGGGCATGCCGAAATGCTTGAGCAGCGCACGCGCCTGGTTGTCATCCTTCGCCG
The DNA here is from genome assembly GCA_050015795.1 of Occallatibacter sp. Taxonomy (GTDB): domain Bacteria; phylum Acidobacteriota; class Terriglobia; order Terriglobales; family Acidobacteriaceae; genus Telmatobacter. The sequence continues at coordinate 11,213 of JBEKAS010000119.1, forward strand.
TGGTCACAATCGTGATGTTCATGCCTTTCAGTTTTTCCACCTTCGCGTAGTCGATCTCCGGAAAGATCAGCTGGTCACGCAGGCCGAGCGTGTAATTGCCGCGCCCATCAAAACTTTTCGTGGAAACGCCGCGGAAATCCCTCACGCGCGGCAGTGCGATCGAGACCAGGCGATCGAGAAACTCGTACGCCCGGTCGGAGCGCAGCGTCACCATGGCGCCAATGGCATTGCCGGTGCGCACCTTGAAGGCTGCAATCGACTTCTTCGCCTTCGTGGTCACCGGCTTCTGGCCGGCGATGTGCGCCAGGTCGGCCACCAGCGGATCCAGCAGCTTCGAGTTCTGTGTGGCTTCGCCCAGGCCCATGTTGATCACGATCTTTTTGAGCTGTGGCACCGCCATGTGGTTTTCAAGCCCGAGTTCCTTCTGGAGCGCCTGCTTGATCTCCTTGTGGTACTTCTCCTTCAACCTTGCCGCCATCTCTCTGCTCTCTTTCTTCCGGCTCTCGGATTGGTCGACGCGGCGACCGTTTTACCGTTTCGGAAGGGACTTTAAGCCAGTGGTCAGTGATCAGTGGTCAGTTGATTTGCCTTTGATCTGCTGTACCACGAACTGATCACTGACCACTCATCACTGTTCACTATTTCTTCGTGGGCAGCTCCTGCCCGCACTTCTTGCAAATCCGCAGACGCGAATCGCCCTCAACCCTGTGGCCCACGCGCGCGTCGCCGCAGCTGGGGCACACCAGCACAACGTTCGACACGCTGATCGGCGACTCCTGCTCGGCGATGCCGCCCTTGGTCCGCTGGCCGCGCTTGCTCGAGACCGTCTTCTTGACCAC
>JBEKAS010000120.1:0-12004 GCA_050015795.1 Occallatibacter sp.
GTGAGCAAGGTAGTGTTTGAGGAGAGTTTCAAGTTGAACAGGACGATCCTATTTCGAATTTCGGCCATGGTTGCGGTGGCGCTTGCGCCCCTGGCAGCCGCTGGCCAGGTAAACCCAGAGGCAGCGCCAGGTCCCGGGCAGGCCGCACCTTACAAGTACGAGGTATATGGGGGTGCTGCCTATACGCGCTTCAATCAGGCCACCGAGTCGTACAGCGGATTACTGGGCGGAAAGGCGCAATTGGCCCGCGATTGGGGAAAATATTTTCAGCTCGTCGCATCGGGCGACTACTACACGGTGGGGACGGGCCACGCCAATCTGCCGAGTCCCGGCCACCCCTCGATCTACTCGTTCATGGTTGGGCCGGGAGTCCACGCGAACCTCTACGGAAACCTAAGCGGTGAGGTATTCGCGGAACTGGGCGTAGAGCATACCGGCGGCGAAGGCATGACGCCCAATATCGCCTTTGCAGGCGGCTTTGGCGGAGGCTTGACCTACGACTTGGGCCACAAATTGGCCGTGCGGCTTGCCGGCGACCGCGTCGGCGCATCGTTTTCACTGGCCAACAATACTCCGCAGCTCGCTTACTCGACGCACCTGACCTGGAACGCGCGCGTGACGCTCGGCGTGGTGTACCGGTTCTAAGAACAGGGAACAGGGAACAGGGAACAGGGACTAAGGGACTAAGGGACTGAGGGACTGAGAAATCAAAGACCCCCTTAATGGAGCCAGCGAACGCTGAAGGGCGTGCGAGGCGGCAAGGGCACGACGATGTAGCCTTCGCGCCAATGCCCCTGTTCGCGGTGCGGCGGATTGCCGACAATGCGCATGGCGGCGGGATTGTGCTCTTCCAAAGCCAGGCCGGGCAGGCCGCTCACGATGGCCTGCAACTGGTCGTGATTGGGCGGGCGGTTGGTGGTGAAGGGAACGACCGCGCGCAGCGCTGCATACGCCTCGGCCAGGTCGCTGACCCGGGCACGGCGCTTGGCGGGCAGTGGCTTCAATTCCAGAGACTTCCAGGCGGCGTGAGGATAACTTTCCACGAGCACGCGCTCGAGCGACGCTGCTGCCTGCTCCGGTGCGTCGGGTTGCGGCCGGGTTCGAAAACGGCGCCAGCCGCGGCGGCAGAGCGCATCGTAGACATCCATACAGAATTCAGCAAACGACCTGTAGGTGGCCGGCTTGACCATGCCGGGAAGGCCGGTTTTGGCGGTGGTGTTCAGTTGGCGCTCGCTGACGCGCGCGTGCTTGAGGCCGTTTTCGGCGGATTTCCATGCCTGGGGACCGTCGAGCATAAGAATGCGGATGTTGCGCACCGCGCAAAGGTGATTGAGGCGTCCGGCGAGAATTTCAGGATCGATCTCGGGGTCGATGGAACCTTGATCATGAGCGGCATCAAAGCCGGGGGAATCGAGAGTAATGATCTCGCAGGTGACGGGAGAGGCGGGCAGAGGCGAAGCAGCGCGGCTGAGAACCACGACGCCGAGATCGGACCAACGGCGGCAGGCGAGATCGACAGAAAGCACGGCCATATTTCTGAGAGTACAGCCGGGCCGGTCCGTTGATGGCGGAAGAATCCTGTGCGAAGGGGCGAGTGTGCGCTGATTTGAGACTATTGACCGAAATGGAACGGGCACGGGGCGAGCTCGGGCGCGGACCTCGGTACTATGAAGCGCACCTGGCCGAAGCCCGCGGCGTAACGCTGGACAACAGCGCGCCCCCTGCGCGAATGTGGATGGCATGAACCGCCGGGATTTTTGCCTCACTGCCGCTGCCGCCGTTGCTTCCGTCCGCGCATCCGCATTTGCTGAGTCGGCTCTCCAGACTCCCGCGAACGGGCCTTTGATCACGCTCGCCGAAATCGAGCGGATCGACCGCGAACGGATTCTGCGCGCGGCCAATGAATACCTTTCCCAGCCGCCAATCACTGTGACGGCCGCGTCTTCGCCGCGCAGCAAAGGCGGCAAGCACGATTATTTTTCGGAAGGCGATTACTGGTGGCCGGATCCGAAGAATCCCGACGGGCCTTACATCCGTCGCGACGGCTACTCTAACCCGCAAAACTTCAACGAGCATCGCGAGGCGCTGATCCGGCTCAGTCTCATGGTGCCGGCGCTCACCGCGGCGTGGCTCATCACGCAGGAGAAGCGTTACGCCGAGCAGGCGGCTGTGCATCTGCGGGCGTGGTTCCTCGACCCTGCGACGCGCATGAATCCGTCACTCGATTATGCGCAGGCGATCTGGGGCGACTCGCCCGGCCGCGGCACGGGAATCATCGACACATTGCATCTGGTTGAAGTCACGCGCGCGGCGCGCCATCTGGATGGCGCAAAAGTGATGACGCCGGCCGAATCCGCCGGCGTGCGCGAATGGTTCACGCAATATATGTTGTGGATGATCACCTCAAAGAACGGCCAGGAAGAGGAAGCCGCGAAGAACAACCACGGCACCTGCTGGGTGGCGCAAGTGGCGGCATTCGCCGCCTTCACCGGCGACGAAAACGTGATGAAGCTTTGCCGCGGGCGCTTCCGCAACCATCTTTTGCCCGATCAGTTGGCCGTCGACGGAAGTTTTCCGCTGGAACTGGCGCGCACCAAGCCCTACAGCTACTCGCTCTTCGATCTCGACATGTTGGCCATGGTGTGCCTGATCGCGTCGGGCAGCGGCGCGGAGCCGAACGGCGCGACCAACGATCTGTGGCAATTCGCGCTGCCCAACGGCAACCGCTATCAGAAGGCCGTCGAATTCATGTTTCCCTTCATCCAGGACAAGAGCAAGTGGCCCTATGCGCACGACGTGGAGTACTTCGACGATTTGCCCAATCGCCAGCCGAGCTTACTCTTCGCGGGGCTTGCGTACCGCGAGCCGAAGTACATCGCGTTGTGGCGCACGCTGCTGCCCGATCCCAAAACCGCCGAAATCATTCGCAACTTCCCCATACGCCAGCCGGTGCTCTGGGTGCATTCGGTGTAGCAAGTTGCACGTGCCGGCACGCGGCGTTGCCGAACTGTTCATGCAGTCACGAGCAGGGTGATAGCATTCCCTCGGAACGCCGGGAGAAACGCAAGGAGCGGTAGTGCGCGAGCGCAGAGTGGGAATCATCATGAACGGCGTGACCGGGCGCATGGGGCTCAATCAGCATCTCATCCGGTCGATCCTGGCGATGGCGCAAGCCGCGGAAAGAGCCCGAGTGAAACACGGCGTGGTGCAGGACAAACTGTTCTTGCCGGGCATGCGTAAACTGCGCCGCCTGCCGTGCGCAGCCTGTTTCCCGGCGTGGTTTACCAGCTCGGCATGTTGATCGGCGCGCCCTCGGCCGGGATCGAGTTCGCGCTGCGCCGGACTTTTGGCCGCCCGTGGGCGCTCGCCGCGTTTGAGATCGCGTTCATCGCGGCGCTGGTGGTGCTGTGCGGACTCGGCCCTGAACGGAAAAACTGGGACTTAGGGGCTAGTCCCTGGTGCCGAGGCTGACGGCCATGGCATCGAGTGAGAGCGAGCGCAGGAGGTTGCGGCGCATGCCTTGTTCCACCTGCACGAGAGCGCGGGCGGCGCCGTCAATCCATTCCACGGTGAGGCCTTCGGCGAGGCGGGCCAGCTCGGGCGCTAGATCGAGATTGCGGATGAGCGCGGGCGTGCCGGCCACGATGAGCAGCAGATCCTCGACGACGCTTCCGAGCGCGCGGAGCAGATTCACAGTCTTCTCCTGGCCGTCGGCGCCGGCGCGGTAGGATTCCGTGGCGTGGAAGAGCTCGGAGTAATCGGGCTCGCGCAGCGCGGTGCGCAAGATGACGAGCGCATCTTGACGACTCGCAACCCAGGCGTCGAGATCGAGCGCGAGCGCGCGGCCCACTGCGCCCTGAGCGAGGCGCGCGGCCAGAGCCCGCTGCTGCGGCTTGAGCTCGGGGCGGCGCTGGGCGAGGAGAGATTCGAGTTCAGCCGCGGGCAAAGCGCCCAGGCGGTGAATCACGGCACGCGAGCGGGTGGTGGGCAGCAGTTCCTGCGGATTTTCAGTGAGCAGGATGAGCGTGGTGTGCGCCGGCGGTTCCTCGAGAAGTTTCAGAAGACTGTTAGCCGCCTCTTTCATGAAGGCCGACGAGGTGAAGATGGTGAAGGCGCGTTTGGCTTCGGCCGGCTGCCGGTAATAAGCCATGTGAATGGCCTGGCGCACCTGGCCGAGCTTGATCATGAGCTGCGGCGGGTCGGGCGGAACGACGAGCACGTCGGGATGGGTTTGCACGAAGATGCGCGTCTCGCGCTTGTCGGTGTCGCGCAGGTCCTCGCGGGCTGCAACGGCCTCGGCCACGAGCGCTTCAAGATTTGCGGCCGCGGCGATGCGCGTGCAATTTCGGCAAACGCCGCAAAAGTCGGGAAGGCCATCGGTTTCGGTGGGGCTGAGGCAGTTGACGGCCTGGGCCAACATGAGGGCGAGCGTGTATTTTCCGGCGCCGCGGGGTCCGGCGAGGATTATGGAGTGGGGAAAACGGCCGGCACGCACGCTTTCGCGCAAGTGCGTAACGGTGGCCGCGTTGCCGAGGAAGTCGTGAAAGCCCACGGAATGAGAGTAACAGGGTGAGTAATCAGCGGTCTGCGGCTGGAGTGGAGTTCGCGAATCGTCCTCTGGCTTCGCACGATCAGTCAGCCGCGCCGTTTTATGCGTGCAGAACCACCCAAGCTCAAGCGGCCAGAGATTTGCATCACGCAATGATCCGCTTATCCAATCAAGAATATGCCTGTAATGTGTTGAATCTAGAAGAGTAATTTCATGGCATTTGCGCCGTAGCAGAAAAGTAACCATTTTTGTGGTTACTTAAGTCTCCTGAGTAACATGAAACCGCCATTGTCGCATGAGGGAAAGCAAAGTACCTCTAGAACACCTGGTTCTTTATTCCAAGTTGCGATATGCGCTTGCGGTGCCCATGCAGGATCAGCAACAAAACGTATTAGCCGCTCGAGTCGCAGTGACGTTGACGGCAGCACTCGGAGCAGCAACAGGCTTACTGCTGGGGTGTGTGCTCGCCATACCGCTGGCCGAGAACCGTCTCAAAACGTACATGGAACGAGTGGCGGTTCAAGACGATGCATCGCTGACCGAAGCGCGCTCTCTTCTGGACACTCTGGGACATTCCGCGAATCCGACATGTTCCGACACGGATCTGAGCCATCTCAGGGATCTCGTTTCTGGTTCGGACTATGTGAAGGATGCCGGACGAATTCGAGGGGGAAAAATTGAGTGTTCCGCAACAGCGGGCCGGCCGGAGCGGCCCATCGGCGAATTCAAGGCGGGACAAGCTCAGGCGGATGGGACCGTCATCTATAGCAATCTCGTTCCGGTACGGGATCAAAGCCTGAGGCGGACGGGAATTCAACGCGGCAATGTATTCGTCGTCTTTGGTTCGCATTTGCCGGAACTCGGAGGGCGACTGCCCATTCGATCGGCAATCGAGCCGTACCAGGCAGGAACCCCAGCATCCAAAGAAGCATCGTCTGAAGCGTCTTCCGACCCAGCGACCGACGAAGTGGCGCGCCGGGGAGGCTCGATCGTTGCTACCCATTGTTCGCCGATTATGTCGAACTGCGTCATCGCATCGATGGACGTTGACGATGCAAGGCGTGGGGAATCCGCCGTCATTGGCGGCACAACCCTCGCGGGCGGAATCGCTGGCGTTTTCCTTGGCATTGCGCTTTGCAGCATTCACCGCCGCAGCCTTACGCTCCATCAGCAGTTAAAGCATGCACTCGCACGCGAGCAGCTTCGGCTTGCTTATCAGCCGATCGTCAATTTGGCGAATGGAAAAATAGTTGGCGCAGAGGCGCTGGCGCGCTGGACCAGACCGGATGGCGTTTCCGTCAGCCCCGGCGAATTCATTAAGACGGCGGAGGAGCACGGTTTCATCGGATCGCTTACCAATCTAGTCATGCGACGCGCGCTGAAGGAGTTCCGCGAAGTACTCATCAAGCTTCCCGACTTTCGGCTGAACATCAATATCGCGGCGGCGGACTTGATGGATCCCCAGTTCCTGCCCATGATTGAAGAGGCCGTCCAGAAGGCCAATGTGCGGCCAAGCAGCCTCACCTTAGAAGTCACGGAAACGTCCGCCGCCAATCACGAAGACGCCCTGGAGTCGATCCGTGTGCTGCGCCGCATGGGCTTCGGCATCTCCATCGACGATTTCGGGACCGGTTATTCGAACCTCTCCTATCTGTTGTACCTTTCCGCCGATTCCATCAAAATCGACAAGGCTTTCACGCGGACCATTGGAACGGACGCAGTGACGGCCGGCATCCTTCCCCAGATTATCGCTATGGCGCGAACGCTGAATCTTGCCGTGGTGGTCGAAGGCATCGAATCGCCGAGTCAGGCTGATTACTTCCCCACCGACAAACTGAGGATTTACGGTCAGGGCTGGCTCTATGGGCGCCCCGTACCAGCCGGCGAATTCTTCAGCTTGATCGGTGTCACGGTGGATCAATCCGGTGTCATCGCCAGCCCCGAAACCGCAGAAATCCCGAGCGGCTGGCGTCAGCTAAAGCGCGGAGTTGGAACCGCGATCGTTCAATAGGCAATAGCACGCTTCGTTTGTCCCACGCCCAGTTGCGGAGGTTCCGAGTACGGCGCCCGACGAACGCCTGCACAAGATCAAATCCCTGCCGGGCTACTATATTCCCAGCAAGTGATTTCCCAGCTGCAGTGCGGGGCGGATGCAAAAGGATGGGTGCGAGAGGCAAATGGGGCGGCGGGGGAACGAGAGCTTCGGGTTGTCGGCGCAAGATCTGCGCACTTTGCGCGCGCTGAAGACGCCGGCGCGCATCCAAAAGTTCATCGACGCGCTGGATTATCAGTACGCGGACACGGCGTGGTCGCCCCAGCGCGTGCTGCGCGAACGCAAGGGGCATTGCCTGGAGGGAGCACTGCTGGCGGCTGCGGCGTTGCGCGTGAATGGACATCCGCCGTTGCTGATGGACCTTGAGTCGGTGCACGATGACGATCACGTGGTGGCCCTCTACCGCGAACGCGGGTTGTGGGGCGGCATTGCCAAGTCAAATTTTGCCGGATTGCGTTTTCGCCCGCCGGTTTACCGCACGCTGCGCGAATTGGCGCTGAGCTACTTTGCGAGCTACTACAATTTGCGCGGCGAATACACGTTGCGCGCTTACTCGCGGGCGGTGAACCTCAAGCGTTTGGACCGCTGCCACTGGATGACCGCCGAAGAGGACGTGTGGCGCGTGCCGGAGGCGCTGATTGCGGCGCGGCATTACGCACTTGTCCCCGATAAGGCGACGCGGGCTCTACCGCGGCTGGACCGCCGCAGCTTTGAGGCGGGAATGCATGGGTGGGTGAGGCACTGAAGGAGCAGCGAGCTAGCAAGTCAGCGAGTCAGCGAGGCCTTGGGGCCCCAAAACAGTGAAAATCGAAAAAACGTGTCAATGACACTTGACAAGTTTTACCGATTGATGTAATGTTTACTTGTCATTTAGTAAAGGAGACAAGTCATGAAGTGGTGTTCAGGAAATCATGAGCAGCGGAAGTTCCGAGTCCGGTGCCTGGTGGCGGCAATCCTCACCGTAGTTTTCGCCTTCGTGGCGGCTGGGGTTTTCCGCCTGTTTCATCCGCACGGCGTGGTGGCATACCTTGTGGCCATCCTGCCGGCGCTACCGATTCTGTGGGTGTTGATCGAGATGGGCCGATACCTGGCAGAGGAGAAGGACGAGTTCCAGCGCAATCTGCTGGTGCAGTGCATGCTGGGAGGCATCGGGGGAACGCTGGCGGTGACTACGGTCTGGGGCTACATGGAGGATTTTGCACGCGCGCCGCGGCTCGATTTGGTCTGGGTGTACCCAATCTTCTGGCTCTTCGTGGGCCTCGCTTGGCCGGTGGTGTACCGGAGGTACAAATGAAAAACCGGCTGAAAATTCTGCGCGCGGAGCGGGACTGGTCGCAGGCGGATCTCGCCCAGCGGCTGGAGGTTTCGCGGCAATCAGTCAACGCGATTGAGACAGGGAAGTTCGATCCCAGCTTGCCGCTGGCGTTCAAGCTGGCGCGGCTGTTCGGGCTGAGGATAGAAGAGATTTTTGAGGACGAGCGGAGTTAGCGAAAACCTCAAGATTTGGGTTATCCCAACCAAAAGTTCGCCGCGTTGCGACGAACTTTTGGTTGGGGCACCCATTTTTGAATGGGGGGCCTGCGATTGATTAGAGCGGCGGCGCGGAAGGAGGTTGCTGGGCCAATTCTGTGGGACGATTGTCGGGTTCAAATGTGGCTGTGACGGCGGGCCAGAATCGAGAGGTTGCATTGTAGAGGACGATAAATGGAGCGCTGCTGATGGCTCCCGTGATGGCGTAGCAAATCACTGCGCCGAGAATCGCGAAAGGCGTCGCGATCGACACTGGGTGAGGATTCGTAAAACTAAAAGAAAAGTTGAAAGCAACCTCTGGGTAATGGAAACCGATGGGGAAGTCGATGGTCGCGGCTCCCTGGAACACCGACTTGAGCGAGTTATAGATGCCGATGATTGCGTAAAACACAGCAAAGAATCGGACCGCTGAAAAAAAGTTCAGCCGGAGAACCTTTCGCATAAGCTTTTTCCCTTTGACCGTAAAGCATAGCGCAAAATTGGCGCGAATGTAAGAAAAGACGCCTCGTCCACGGCGGAACCAGGAACAACGGCAGATCCTTCGACTCGCTTTAGCGCGGAACTATCCCCGGCCCCGAAACGCGAGGGGCCGGGGGCACCCTCACCGTGCTGAGTGAAAGGCGCGGCCCGCTTCGTTCAGGATGACAACGCAGAGGACGGCACGGTTACCTGCCGGTGTAGATGACGTGCCAAATAGAACGGGAGCCGTCGTCGGAGACGAAGAGCGAGCCATCGGGAGCGACGGCGACACCAACGGGACGGCCCCAGACATCGCCGTCGCCGTTGCCGACCGTGAAGCCGGTGAGGAAGTCTTCGTACTCGCCGGTCGAGTGGCCGTTGTGCATGGGCAGGCGGATGACTTCGTAGCCGGTGCGCTCGGCGCGGTTCCACGAGCCGTGCTCGGCGGCGAAACCATCGCCTTTGTATGCGGCGGGAAACTGGGAGCCCTCGTAGAAGGTCATCTCGAGCGAAGCAAAGTGCGGGTTCACGAGAATGTCGGGTGTGATGACCTTGCCCTTGAGCTCGGGATGCTTGCCTTCGTGACGCGGGTCCTGATGCTGACCCATGTACCACCACGGCCAGCCGTAGAAGCCGCCCTCCTCGACGTGCGTGACGTAATCGGGCACGAGGTTGTTGCCAAGGGCGTCGCGCTCGTTGGTGGAGCACCACAGCTCGCCGGTGGTGGGGTTGATGGCCTCGCCTACGCAATTGCGAAGACCTGATGCGTAGACCTCGAGGAATTTGCCCTCGGGAGTGAACTCGAGCACGTCGGCGCGGTGAAACTCTTCAGGATGGGTATCGGCGTCGTCGACATTGGAGTGCGAGCCGACGGAGGCGAGAAGTTTGCTGCCGTCCTGGGTGAAGACGAGATCGCGCGTCCAGTGGCCGCCGCCGCGGAGACGGCCGCCGCCGGGCAGGTCGGCGATGTGCTCCATGGGGCCGCTCGCCTTCAGGTCTCCACTCTTATACGGGAAGCGCACGATGGCGTCCGTGTCGCCGATATAAACCCATTGCGGATGCGCGCCGTTGGGATAGAACGCAATGCCGAAGGGTTGGTGCAGGCCCTCGGCGAAGACAGAGGTTTGCTTCGGCTTGCCGCTCGCGTCGACGCCGCGGAAGACCTTGATCTTGCCGGATTCGCTCTCGGCGAGGAAGAGGTCCCCGTTGGGCGCGAAGCGAATGAGGCGCGGGTTATCGAGATCGGTGGTGTAGAGCTCGACCTTGAAACCTTTGGGCGCGATGGGCCAGGCGTTGGCGGGGCGGGGAACGATGTTGGGGCCGTTATCGACCGATTGGTCGGGCGCGGGATCGGGCAGGTCAGCGAGGGTTAGATGACGGCGGATGCCGGGAGCTTCGTGCGCGGCATCGGTAAACGCGGCCTGGCCGGTGAGCACGGGAGGTTGCGGCGCGTTTTGCGCCAGGGCGGCGGCGCTGAGGGCGAGCAGCGCGCCCGCAAAGAGGGCAAGCCGGGTGAAGGCGGAGAATTTCAAATCTGAATGTGACTTCTTCATGCGACCTCTCAGGGGATGCAATCAAAATGCACGCGCGGGGAACGGGAAACGCGCCAACCTTTGATTCGATGCGCCGGGAGCGAACGATGATTCTGCGGCCTGCCGTATCTTCACTTCTTCACTTCCTTCACTTGCCTGCACTAAAGCCCAGTGAAAAAGTTTCCCGGAACCGTGGCCGTGACGACGACGCGTTCGCCGTGCTGCGTGACAGCAGCGGTTTCAAGCAGCTCCTTGAGGCTGTTGTTGGCGGGGTTGGAGCCGAGAGCCGGGGTAATACCGCGGGCCAAGGTGACCAGCGTGGCCAGATCGGCAGCCTGACTGGTGGCCGTCGCTTCAGAGGGCGCAATTTCTTCGACGCGCAGGTGCAGAGAGCCGGTCCAGCGGAGGCTGGCGATGATGGTCGAGTCGGGCTCGAGGGGCAGCGCCAGGCCGAAGATGTGAATGGAGCCGCTTTCACTGAAGGGAAGGCCGATTTGACCCACGCCCCAGGCGAGCGAAAGCAACGGCACGTCGTGATAGTGGTTCTGCAGCAACGTGGAGCCGGAGAGCGGCCAGGCGGCGGTGCGATGGCGGTCGAGGATGGAGTGGATTTTTTCCGGGGTGGGGAAATTGGAAGCGGCGATGGTGTCGTAGCCGATCTGGGCGACGCGGACGGTGCGGCCCTCAGATGGAATGTTGTAGATGGTTTGCCCGTCGTAGGTTTCGCGCGAGGTGGCATGCGCGTCGAGCCACGCGTTCAGCCGCTGGCCGGTGATTTTGCCGACGAGGACCATGGAATAAGCAACCGGCCCGTTGGGTCCGCTGGGGTCGGGCATGCGGTGCAGTGCGATGGCCACCTGGTCGAGGTCGCGCTCGGGGTCGATGCCGATGGCGTCGATGAACTCCTGATACTCGGCGGAGCGCTGGGGCGGCTTGAGTTCCTTGTGGAGGAAGGTGCGGATGGGACGGAGATCGATGTAAATGATGCCGTCGGACTCGGGCAACAGGCGCGCGGCCTCGGGCGGAGCCTTGGAGCGCAAGAAAACGGCCAGAGCCACCAGGACCAGGAGGGCGGCGACAATCAAAAGCGTTCTGCGCGTGCGTCGGCTCATGCGTTAGGGGCGCCTCGGCCAGGAATTTCGGGTCCGCATTCAGCATAGCGGACCGGAGCCGCTATTTCACGACCGAGAAGGTGTACATCTTGCCCGAACCAGCACTGCTTCCTAAATCGCCTGCGTCATTCGGAGCCAGAAAGCCGTACTCCCCCGCACCCAATTCGCGGCCCAGGGTGATCTCAAAAACACGCGGCCCAAGTTGCCTGGAGCTGAAATCGACTGTGTCTCTGGCCTCCCCACTGGAACGATGGAATTCACCGCCTTTCTCCAATCGAAATTCACGGTTTTTTTCATGGGCGCGAAATCGCAACAGGAGATACTCGCCGGCAGAACCGCCTTCAGGCGTATAAAGAATGAAACTTGCCGGGAGTGTGAGCGTCAGCGTACTCGACGATCCCATGACGATTGCATTCACGTCCCCCTTGATCTTCCCTTCCGTCGCAACCGACTTCGCAACGCCTCCCGCCCTTCTCGTTACCGGCTCCGGCAGAACCGCTTTCCAGCTTTCGTCCCTGGCCTGAAAGTAGACGCCAACGCCGTCAACCCCGGCCGGAAGCTTCCAGGCTGGGCCCGAGGACTTCGACGGAGCGTCCGGCAGTGAAATCGGAGCAGCGGGCGGGGGCGGCGGCCCAGGTGCGGACTTCATCAGCACGGCCGAAATCACTTTGCTGTCGGCGCCCGCATTCCTCAGCGCGGTCAGAGCATCCGCAGAGAGGTCGTACTTGCCGGGAGACGCGTCGATGGTGGTAACGATCAGGTCGTCCGA
>JBEKAS010000121.1:0-11983 GCA_050015795.1 Occallatibacter sp.
TTCGCCGTAGCGCAGCGCCTGTGCCTGCGGCATGTTGATGCGCAGCGTGGCCGGCAGAGACGCATCGTCGAACGCCGTGGGAGCCTCGGGCGCGGGCGCGTCGGCAATCTGCTCGAGCGTGCTCGCAATCGCCGCGTCGTAGGCGGAGGTGAGCGCGAAGGCCTGTTTCGCCAGCCGCCAGCGCGTGGCGCGCGTCAGCCCTCCGCCATTCGCTTTTAGCTCTTCGGTAAGCGCCGGGTAATCTGCCACGCGCGTCACAATGGCCACGTCTTCAGAATTCTTCGCCGCCGAGCGCACCATCGACGGCCCGCCAATATCGATGTTCTCGATCAAGTGTCCGAACGCGACGCTGGGTTGCGACGCAGTCTTCTCGAAGGCGTAGAGATTCACCACCACCATGTCGATGGGCTCAATGCCATGCGCCTTCACCGCTGCTTCGTGCTCGGCGTTGCCGCGAATATAGAGCAGACCGCCATGCACGCGCGGATGCAGCGTCTTCACGCGTCCGTCAAGCATCTCGGGAAAGCCTGTCAGGTCGCTGATGTCTTTGACCGCCAGGCCGGCCTCGCGCAGCGCTCGAGCGGTCCCGCCCGTTGAAATCAGCTCCACACCGAAGCCCGCCAGCGCCTGCGCAAACTCCACCAGTCCCGTCTTGTCGGTTACGCTGAGCAACGCGCGGCGAATCGTCTTCGCGCCGGTCCCGCTTGCCTCTGCCTCCCCACTCACCATGCCTCTCCTGTCTTGAGGATTTGCGCCACTTCGCCCCGCGATACGCGAGGCCCATCGGACGCGAACCAACCTCCAGACTACATCGACGCTCCGCGCCGGGTTGTGAATCGAATCGCCCGCCCCAGGATGCCGCGGGATTGTGTGTTTGCCGCGGCCGCAAACTCCCCCTATCAGCTCAGACGGGGATGCTTTAGAGTTGTTGATATGGGAAGTTTTCCCACGAGCCCCCCGCCGGAGATTCTTCCTCCGCAGAGCCAATACGCGCCGCCTCCGCCGCCTCGCCCGCGGCGCCGCTGGGCCTCTGCCCCGGCCACCTATCTGCTCGTAGGCATCAATTGCGCGGTGTTTCTGCTGATGGCGGTACGTGGCGTCAGCATGTGGAACCCCACCGTCGGCCAGCTGATGTACTTTGGCGCCGACAACGCCGGCAGCGTTCTCATCGACGGGCAGTGGTTGCGCATCGTCACGGCCATGTTCGTGCATGTGGGCATTCTTCACCTGGCCACCAACATGTGGTGCCTGTGGAACCTGGGACTGCTGGCCGAACCGCTGATGGGCTGGTTTGGACTGATCGCGGTCTACATCCTCACCGGAGCCGCAGGCAACCTGCTCTCAACCTGCTACAACTGGGTGCGGCCTATGCACGACGCTTCAGGCGCGCCATTTTTCGCCGCCGGAGCGGGAGCTTCCGGCGCCGTCTTCGGGATTGCCGGCGCGCTGATCATTCTGCTCAAATCCAGGCGCCTGCCCATTCCACAGCACGAGCTCAAGCGTCTGCGCAAGTCCGTCATTTATTTCGCCGCGATTAACCTCGTCATCGGTCTTTCGGTCAACTTTGGCAGCGGATTCACCGGCGTGGAAATCGATAATTCGGCCCACATCGGCGGCTTTTTGTGCGGACTGCTCTTTGCAGTGCCCCTGGTGCCGCGCATCGGCTCGCCGCGCAGTATGTTTCAGACGCGCATGCGCCTCGCCGTGGCCGCGATCGTCATCCTGCTTGTGCTCTTTGGTTTCTACGTGGCGCACATCCCGCCGCCGCAAGGCATCGTCAGCAGCTGACCGCACTTGTGCGAAAATACCCGCGTACCCTGTTCGTCTCATCCCACCCTCGGGAGGCAAATAATGGATCGCCGCGATTTCCTCAAGCAAGCCGCCATTACCGCTGCAGCCGTCGCTTCGACGCCGCGCATGCGCGCGTCCGACCCCAAATCGCCCGCCCGGCCCATCGCTCGCCGCCCGTTGGGCAAAACCGGCGAGCATCTTTCCATCATTGGCTTCGGCGGCATTTTGGTCATGAATGAAGAAGCAAACGCCGCCGACAACATCGTCGCCGAGGCCGTGGACCGCGGCATCAATTACTTCGATGTCGCGCCCAGCTACGGCAACGCGCAGGAGCGGCTGGGTCCGGCGCTCAAGCCTTATCGCGACAAGAGCTTTCTAGCCTGCAAAACCGACGGCCGCTTGAAGGACGATTCGCGCGCCGATCTCGAAAACTCGCTGCGCCTGCTTGAGACCGACCACCTTGACCTCTACCAGTTCCACGCCCTCACCAAAATGACCGATCTCGACAAGGTGCTGGGCCCGGGCGGCGCCATTGAAACTTTCGAGGCGGCAAAGAAGGAGGGCAAGATCCGTTACATCGGCTTCTCCGTCCACTCCGTGGAAACCGCGCTCGCCGCTCTCGATCGCTACGACTTCGACACCGTGCTCTTTCCGCTGAATTGGGTTCTCGTCAGCCAGGCAAACTTCGGACTGCAAATCCTGAAGCGCGCGCAGGAAAAGCAAATGGGCATTCTGTGCCTGAAGAGCATGGCCAAGACAGTCTGGCCGGCCGATCAGCGGCGCAATCATCCCGAGCCCAAGTGCTGGTATCAGCCGGCAGGTTTTCCCGATGAGGCTTCGCTCGGCCTGCGCTGGACGCTGGGCCATCCCATCACCGCCGCGCTTCCGCCCGGCGACGAGCGCTACTTCCGCCTGGCCATGGATGTGGCCGAGAATTACCAGCCGCTGGAGCCACACGAAGAGCAGGCCCTGCTGAGCGGAGGCAAAGGCGTGGAGCCGTTCTTCCGCCTGGGCAACGACGTGTAGAAACGGCGGAGTTAGTGTGGTTAGTCAGAATTTCGCATCAGTGTGAATTGTCATCCTGAGCGGAGTTCGCCGCAGCGGACGGAGTCGAAGGATCTGCGGTTGCTTTTTCGATGCGAGGTGGAAGCATAGCAACGCCCAAGAAGAATCGTCATGGGCAAAATGCTAAGAGCTAAGAGTTGAAACCTGACACCTGAATCTTATCTCACCGCAGTGGCGGCGAACTTTTTCACCATGGCCATCAGCAGTTTGCGGTCGCTCTCATTCAAATTCGAGGAGTAGCGGCGGATCTGCGTGAGGAAACGCAGCTCGTCGTCAGAGAGGTTCTGCGTATTCATCTGGAGGGCCAGTGTGTCGCTGGCGAAGAACTGCGCGATGGGAAGGTCGAGGGCGTGAGCGATCTTGGCGAGTGTGTCCAGCGAGGGCACGGTGTGGCCGTTTTCCACGCGCGACAGGTAACAGCGCAACAGGCCGGTTCTCTTTTCGATGTCTCCCTGTGAAAATCCCTTCTGCAACCGGTATGCGCGAATCGTGGTGCCAATCTTCATCCCTGTCCCATCCTGTCCGATGCAACCCAAGGTTTACTGCCTTGGTAGCAATCAGGAGATTATTGCCTTAATAGTTAACATGGGCCGGCGCAGATTGCAAGTCAAAATCTCGCGTGCGTATCAATTTGCGCAAAACCTCCCGCGGCGCGGGACTGCCTGCACGCAGGTTCTCACCTGCAGTAAACCTTCGCGGTGCGTGAGTCGTCAGACTGAATACAGGCGCGAGAGATCGGAAAGCACAGATATGATGCGTGCGGGAGTGGCGGGGATTGTTGTGGCCGGCTGTATTGCGGCCTGGGCGCAAGCCCCGGCCCCAGCCGGCGCCGCCGCGCCCTCTCGCGCATCAGGGCCCGCCGCTGCCCCGCAGGTTGCCGCCCCCGCTGCCAGCCCAGCCGTCGCTGGCGGCAAGCTGCATGGCGCCGTAAAAAGCGGCAACATCCCCCTCCCCGGCGTCACCGTTACCGCACAAAACACCCTCACTGGCAAGCGCTACTCCACCACCACCGACATCACCGGCGCGTGGCAAATGAATATTCCCCAGAACGGCCGCTATGTCATCCGTACCCAGTTTGCGGCCTTCGCGCAAGGGTCGCAGGAAGCGGTCCTGAACGCCACCAGCCACGACCAGCTCGTGAATTTCGAGCTCATTCTGGCCTCGCGCCAGGCCGAAGAGGACCAGCAGCAGGCGCGTGAATCGGCACGCCCCGGCGGGACCGGCCAGGGTGTGCGGCAAATGGCCGGCAACGCCCCAGAAAACGTGAGCCTGCAGAGCGCGCTGAGAGCCGATACCGACACCGGAGCCGGCACCGAAGGCGAGAGCGGCGCGGCGCTGCCTTCGATTGCCGCCAACTCCGACTTCAGCGACGAATCGGTGGCGATCACCGGCCAGGCCGGGCAGGTGAGCACCTACGCCGGCTTGGGTCCTGACGAAGGCCGGCTCAACGGAGGCATGGGACCGCAGGGCGGTCCCGGCGGGCAGGGTGGTCAGGGCGGCGACGTCGCCGGCCAGGGTGGCTTGTTTGGCGGATACGGCGGCGGAGGGGGATTCGGCGGAGCTTTCGGCGGCGGCGGTTTTGGCGGCGGCGGCGGGTTTGGTGGTGGTGGAGGCTTCGGCGGACGCGGCGGCGGTGGAGGTGGCGGAGGCATGCGCGGCAACTTTCGCGGTTTTAATTCCGCGCAGCCCCACGGCTCCATCGCGTGGTATGGCAACACTTCCTACTTCAACGCGCAGCCATTTGCTTTGCTCGGCCAGCAGCAGTCGCAGCCGCCCAACGGATCGAATCGATTCGTGCTTTCGTTCATGAGCGCGCCGTACATTCCGCACCTCACCAAGCCCAGCGGCAAAGACACGGTCTTCCTCACGCTTTCCGGCACGCGCTCATCGAATCCCGAAGACTTTTACGCCACCCTCCCTACCGATGCGGAGCGCGGCGGCGACTTTTCCGCTTCGGGATTGCCCGCGATCTACAATCCCGTCACCGGCCAGCAATTCATCTACAACAGCACGGCCAACGTGATTCCGCCCACCGGCGCCGCGGGCCAGTCTATCTCCCCGCAGGCCACCGCGCTGTTGAAATTCTTCCCTGAGCCGAACCTTGCCGCGGGCAGCACAGTGAACGGCTACAACTATCACCTGCTCACCACGGCGCAATCGAACACCACCAGCGCCGGTATCCGTTACAACCGCAGTTTGGGCGCCAACGCCACGCAACCCGGTGGCCGCGGCGGCTTCGGCGGTGGCGGCGGGCGTCGCGGCGGTGGATCGCAAAATCAGGGTCTGCGCCAGAGCATCAACCTGAATTACAACCAGTCGCACTCCGCCTCGGACCAGGTGTCTCTCATTCCAGAGCTTGGCGGCAAGACTGCTTCGAATTTGTATTCTCTGCAGGCCGGCTACACCGTCGGCTACCACCGCTTCACGAACATTTTCAACTCCAACTGGAATCGCTCGAACAGCCGCACCGTCAATTTCTTCACCAATACGTCGAACAATCCTGCCGGGACCGCCGGCATCAACGTGCCGAACAACGTCGCGCTCAATTACGGCGTCCCCACCATCTCTCTCAGCAACGGCATTCAGGGCCTCAGCGACACGCAACCCAGCTTTTCTGTTTCGCAGACCATTTCGTTTTCTGAGGTCCTCAGCTGGATCCACGGCAAGCACAACATGCGCTACGGCGCCGATTACCGCCGCGTGCATCGCGACTTTCTCGCCGGCTCTAATGCCACCGGCGGCTTCACTTTCACCGGCCTCTTCACTGAGGAACTTGTAAGCGGCCAGGCCGTTGCGGGCACGGGCTCTTCGATCGCCGACTTCCTCCTCGGCCTGCCGCAATCCACGTCGCTCAACTCCTCGCTGGCCAAGAGCTACCTCCGCGACAACGTCTACGACGCCTATGCCATGGACGACTGGCGCGTGCTGCCCTCGCTCACGCTCAACTACGGCGTGCGCTGGGAGTTCTTTGCGCCCTACACCGAGAAATACGGCCGCCTGGCCGATATCGCCACCAATCCCGGCGCGGGATTCACCAGTGAAACCGAACAAACTTCCGGCGAAAACGGCCTGCCCGCTTCACTCGTGTTTCCCTGGCACAGGGCTTTCCAGCCACGCGTAGGTCTTGCATGGCGCGTGCCGAAGATCAAGAGCACCGTGCTCCGCGCCAACTTCGGCACCAATTACACCGTGGGTGAGTACGCCGGTTTTGCCAACCTCATGGCGCATCAGCCGCCCTTCACCAACGAGCAGACCAACCAGGAAGCGGTCGGCAACACGCCGTCCACGGCCTGCGCACAAACCGGCAGTTGCTTTACGCTGGCCAATGGATTTCCCGCGCCCGCTATCATCGGCAACTACGCGTTGAATCCCCACTACGGACTTCCATACGTGATGGCGTGGAACCTCGATCTCCAGAAGACCCTGCCGCTGCAGATGGTGTTGAATCTCGGCTACAACGGAGCGCGCTCCAATCACCTCGACATCAAGCTCGCGCCGCGCGCGCTGCCCACCAGTACGGGCACCGATCCCAGCGACCTGGTCTTCAACTACGAGGAGGCCGAGGCCTACTATAAGAACAATCAGGCCACGGTGCGCTTGAACAAACGGCTACAGCACGGCGTTTCCTTGGGTGCCAATTACCAGTACGGCCACGCCATCGACGATGCCAGCTCCGTGAACGGGAGCGGCGGATCGGTGGTGCAGGATTGGCAGAACCTAGCGGCGCAGGAGGGCCACTCGGTCCTTGACTTCCGCCACCAGGTCAGCGGGACCTACCTCTTCGAGCTGCCCTTCGGTCCCGATAAATACTGGGTCACATCGGGCGTGAGTTCGCACATTCTCGAGGGCTTCTCGGTCTCGGGCACCTTCAAGTTCGCCACGGGCGGTTGGGTCTCACCGTCCTTCGAGCCCACCGCGCAAGGCGTAGAGTGCGGCAATTCTGGTGCGTTGCGGCCCAATTACAACCCGCCGCCAGGCCAATCCGTGACGACCGGCGGCGGCTCGCTGCTGCACTGGTTCAATATGGCCGCTTACGCCCCGCCTTCGGCCACCACTGGTTTCTGCAATTACTTCGGCACTGCGCCGCGCGACTCCATCGAGGGGCCGGGAACAGTGCAGAACAACATGGCGCTTTCCAAGACCATGGGTTGGGGCGAAACCCGGACCATGGAAATTCGCGCGCAGATCAACAATGTGTTTAACACCGTGCAATATTCGGGCATCGACACAACCGAGGGCACGCCACAGTTCGGTCAGGTCAGTTCTGTTGGGCAGATGAGGCAGTTTCAGTTCATTGCCAACTTCAGGTTTTGAAGAGCAGCTATTAGTTTTCAGCTTTTTGGGGGTTTGAAAAAGGCAGGATGGTCGCAGAAAGAAGTTCATGAGAGTTTGGCTACAAAGGACGAGCGCAACGCTTGCGTTACTGGCGCTGGCCGCAGCCGGCATGCCACCGCTCCCCGCGCAATCGCCCGGCCAGGTTTCCTCGACGCCGCAGGGCGGATTCGTGCTCAAGGCCAATGCCGATCTCGTCCTCACCAACGTAGTGGCGCGAGACGCCAAAACCGGCGAGCTCGTGAAGGACCTCAAACAGAGCGACTTCAAAATCTACGAGAACGGCAGGGAGCAGCAGATTTCCACCTTCGATTTCGAGAGCGTCGACATGGCCACGCCGCTCAAGGAGGCCACGGTGAGCGGCCTCGCCGCCGGCCCCACCGGCAGCAAGGCGGTCGTCGTGGCCAAACCCGAGGAGCTGCGCAACCATCGCCTCATCGTCATGTTCTTCGACCTCACCTCGATGCAGCCTGAAGATCTCGAGCGCAGCGTGGATGCGGCGCAGACCTTCCTGAAGACGAAGATGCAGCCCGCCGACCTCATCGCACTGGTTTCTCTCGGTGACGCGCTCACCGTCGATCAGGACTTTACCGCCGACAAGGACGCGCTCATTCGCGAGGTGGGCGCTTACAACGGCACTGAGGGCCAAGGCTTTGAGCAGGGCGCGAATGCGAACACCAATCAGGTGGAAGACACCACCGCCTACACGCCCGACGAAAGCGAGTACAACGACCTCAATACCGACCGCGAGCTCTTCGCCCTGCGCGCCATCTCGCAGTCGCTGGCCAAAATCAACGAGAAAAAGTCGCTGCTCTACTTTTCCGGCGGCATCTCGCGCGACGGCATCGAGAACCAGGCTTCCTTGCGCTCGGCCATCAACGCCGCGGTGCGCGCCGATCTTTCTATTTATAGTGTCGACACGCGCGGTTTGCAGGCCATCGGCCCGATGGGCGACGCGTCGACCGGGAGCTATCGCGGGCAGGTCGCTTTCAACGGCGGTTCGCTCATGACCAACATGCAAAGCAACTTTAACACCCAGGAAGTGATGGGCACGCTCTCTTCCGACACCGGCGGCAAGGCCTTCTTCGACTCCAACGACTTTGCGCCCGCCTTCGCGCAGGTGCAGAAGGACACTTCGGCCTACTACGCCATCGGCTTCCACTCGTCTGACCTGGCGCGCGACGGCAAATATCGCAAGCTCACCGTCAAGATCACGAGGCCGGGCATCAAGCTCGAGTACCGGCCCGGCTACTACGCGCCCGCCGACTTCAAACACTCCGGCAATGAGGATCGCGAGCAGGAATTGCAGGATCAGCTCTCGAGCGACCTGCCCGCCACCGACATCGCGGTCTACATGGACGCCATGTACTTCCGCCTCGACGCCGACCGCTACTACATGCCGGTGTCGCTGGTCGTGCCCGGCTCTCAAATCCCATTTGTCAAGGGCGGTGACAAGGACAAGGCCACGCTCGACATCATCGGCGCCGTCATCGACGAAACCAAACGCCCCGTGGGTCGCGTGCGCGACACCGTCAAGCTCAATCTCGACACGTCGATTGAGGCGCGGCAGAAGAACATCCAATACACCACCAGCTTCAACCTGCCGCCCGGCAAATACCAAATCAAATTTGTAGTGCGCGAAAACCAGACCGGGCGCATGGGCTCGTTCATCGCCGAGGTCACGTTGCCCGATCTCAAAAAGGCTCCGCTTAAAATGAGTTCGATTTTGCTGGCCTCGCAGCGGACCCCAAGCAAGAAGCAGGACCCGCTGGTGCGCAACGGCCAGGAGTACGTGCCCAACATCAGCCACGTCTTCCGCCAGGACCAGCACCTCTACCTGCTCTACGAGGTCTACGATCCCACGCACGCTAAAGCCGCCGCCGACGATCCGAAGGGATCGAAGCCGGGCATTAATCTGCTCAGCAGCCTGGAACTCATTCAGGGATCCACAAAGATATATGAAACGCCGATTGTGCAGGCCCGAGCCATCAACATCGAAGGCCGCGACGCGGTAAGTTTTGAACTCGATGTCCCGCTCAGCGGGCTCAAGCCCGGCGCTTATCTCTGCCAGTTGAATGTGATCGACGATGCCGCCGGCAGTTTCGCGTTTCCGCGTTTTGCCGTGCTGGTCCGCGAGCCGCCCGCGCCGCCGGCCGCAGTGCCAGTCACTCCGCCCGTGACTCCGCCGGCTCCGGCAACCGGCGGCTCCGAGTGATCGACGCCCCACGGGCCATAGCAAACCGCGCGCCGCTATTCAGGCGCGATCGGCGCCTTTTCCTGGGCAACGTTGTTGCCATACGGGCAGTGGCGGCAGCCCGAGCCGCAACAGCTTCCGCGCTTCAGGTGGTACGCGGCGGTAAACACCATCAGCGGCCCCTCGAAATAGTAATCTCCGGGTTCGAGTTTGCTGGGCTCCGTGGCGGGCGGTTCCTGGTCCATGCCTCCATTGTCCCGTAGTGCACCCGCGGCGGTGGATCGGCCGCCGCATGCAGCCGGTAAAATTGATTCATGGCACCCACCGCGCCCCAATCTGTACCTCAATCTGTAATCGACCGCGCCCGCAAGATCAAGATCATTCTCTTCGACGTCGACGGCGTATGGACCGACGGCACCATCTGGCTCGTCCCTGCCGCCGCGCGGAGCAGCCTTTTGGACGAGATCAGTGGTAAGGAAACGATCGGCTTCGGCGTGAATTCGACCACCATGACCGAGGCCAAGGGCTACAGCGCTCACGACGGCACGGCCATCTCGCTGGCGCGCATCGGCGGAATGAAGTGCGGCGTCATCACCAAGCGCATCAGCGAAACCGTGGCCACCCGCGCCCGCGACCTCAAGCTCGAATTTGTCTACCAGGGCTGCGCATTCAAAATGCAGGCCATTCGCGAGATCATGGAGAGGGAAGGCGTCACGCTCGATGAGATCTGCTACGTCGGCGACGACGTCATCGACCTGCCCGCCATGCGCGAAGTCGGCTTCGCTGTTGCCGTGGCCAATGCGCGCAACCGCGTGAAGGCCGAGGCGCACTACATCACGCCTAACTCCGGCGGCTACGGCGCGGCGCGCGACGCGGTGGAGTTTATCCTCGAGGCCAAGGGCACGCTCGACCAGTGCATCGAAGCTTACATCGACGAGCGCAACCCGATTCCGCCGTCCATGGACATTGGCCGCGGCGGCAGCGATTTGAAGTAGCCTGCTTGGTTATGGAAACCACTCCCAAACGCGCCGTCGTTCTCTTGAGTGGCGGCCTCGACTCGGCCACCGTGCTCGCCATCGCGAGAACCGAAGGCTACGAGCTCTACGCGCTCTCGTTTTCCTACAGCCAGCGCCACGCCTGGGAGCTCGAAGCCGCGAAGCGCGTAGCCGCGTCCATCGGTGTGGTCCAGCATCGCGTGACCGCCATCGATCTCCGCGCCTTCGGCGGCTCCGCGCTCACCGCCGACATCGACGTGCCCAAGGGCCGCGAGCCCGAAGCGATGTCCCACGGCATTCCCATCACCTATGTGCCCGCGCGCAATACCATTTTTCTTTCGTTTGCGCTGGCGTGGGCTGAGGTGCTGGGCGCAAGCGACATTTTTCTCGGCGTCAACGCGCTCGACTACTCCGGCTATCCCGATTGCCGGCCCGAATTCATCGAGGCCTTTGAGAAGATGGCCAACCTCGCCACCAAAGCCGGCGTGGAAGGCCGCCAACATCTCCGCATTCACACGCCGCTCATCGCCATGACTAAGGCGCAGATCATCGCCACGGGAACGGAACTGGGCGTGGACTACGGGCTGACCAGCAGTTGCTACGATCCGGGACCAACCGGCGCGCCCTGCGGCCGATGCGACTCGTGTCTGCTGCGCCAGAAAGGCTTTCGCGAGAACGGGATTGTGGATCCGATCCTGAAAAGATAGCTTTCAGCCTTCAGCTTTCAGCTCGTCTGTGCGGAGTTGACAGCCTAAGCAATTGCAAGATCAGCTAAAAGCTGAGAGCTGAAAGCTGCTTTTATGTACGCTGTCAAAGAAATCTTCTACACCCTGCAGGGCGAGGGCGCACACACGGGACGCGCCGCGGTCTTCTGCCGCTTTGCGGGTTGCAATCTCTGGTCGGGACGCGAACACGACCGCGCATCGGCAATCTGCCAGTTCTGCGATACGGATTTTGCCGACACCGACGGTCCCGGCGGCGGAAAATTCGCATCCCCGGAGGAGTTGGCGGCGGCCGTCAACGAGAAATGGCCACGGGGCTCGCAGAGAGAAGCGAATGCAGGTCCTTCGACTACGCCGCTCGCAAATAGCGCGAGCGGCTGCGCTCAGGATGACGCGCATTTGAGGAAGTTCGTCGTCTGCACAGGCGGGGAGCCGTTGCTGCAGATAGACGAGCCGCTGATCGATGCGCTGCATGCGTACGATTTTGAGATTGCCGTCGAAACCAACGGAACCATCGCCGCTCCGCCTGGCCTCGATTGGATCTGCGTCAGTCCCAAGGCCGGAGCTGCGCTCAAGCAACGCACCGGCGACGAGCTGAAGCTGGTTTATCCGCAACCCGGCGCCGAACCGGAAGCATTCGAGTCGCTCCAGTTCCGCCATTTCTTCCTGCAGCCCATGGATAGCCCCCTCCGCGAGGCCAACACGCAAGCCGCGCTCGAGTATTGTCTCGATCACCCGCACTGGCGCCTGAGCCTGCAGACGCATAAGTTGCTGGGAATTCCTTAGGCTGGATTCGAACAGCGAGCGCACATTGCTATTCGATATTGTCGCGTTTTTCTAGATTGTGCCGTCCGCAGAGGATCTGAATATTCGCTGGGTTCTTG
>JBEKAS010000122.1:0-11938 GCA_050015795.1 Occallatibacter sp.
GCGGCTTGCGGTGAAGCGGCTCAAACGATTGCAGTTAGCTCCGAGGCGGATCCGCGGCGGCCGTGGACACACCACCATCTCTCATGGCTAACGCAACCAGGCGGCACTTGCAGTGATGCAAAACACCTGAGCCGGCCACACCGGACGCCGAATGTCGCATCGGAAAGTTCAGATGAAGGGCAGGGAAGCCGGAGCGAGCGATGAGCGAGCATCTGCTCCATGCAATGGTGGACGCGGAAGGAATCGAACCTTCAACCTGTCGGTTAAGAGCCGAATGCTCTGCCAGTTGAGCTACGCGTCCTTGAGGGCTGGAGCGCCGCGCGAGAGACGATCTTGCGCGGCCTGCGCAGGAAGAAAAACCTCTCCCGCACTTGAAAAATATACCACAGAAGCGATGTCGAACCCAAGGCGCGGCGGTCACCTCGCAGCCGGCGCCGCATCGCGGAAATCGCCGCTCTCAAAGACTACTTTGTGCCATTGAACTCGTGCACCGCATCGAGCATGGCCACGATGTTTGCCACCGGCGTGGCGGCCTGCACGTTATGAACGGTGTTGAAAACGAAGCCGCCGCCCGGCGCGAAGATTTCGCAGCGGCGCAGCACCTGTTCGCGCACCTCTGCGGGCGTTCCGAAGGGCAAAACCTTCTGCGTGTCCACGCCTCCACCCCAGAACACGATGCGGTCGCCGAATTCGGCCTTGAGTTTTTCCGGTTCCATCCCCGTGGCCGAGCATTGCACGGGATTGAGAATGTCGAATCCTGCATCAATGAACGAAGGGATGAATTTTGAGACTGCGCCACAACTGTGCTTGAAGGACTTCCACGGCGTGTGCGCGTGGATCCAGTCGTTCACTTGCTTGTAATAGGGCGCGTAGAGCTCCTCGAGTGTCTTCACCGAGCAAAACGCGGAGGTTTGCGTGCCGAAATCGGTGCCGCAGACAAAAACCGCCTGCACCAAGTCGCCCAAGGTGGCATAAATCCGCTCCAGATTCCCGATCGCAATCTCGCATTGGCGCGAAAAGATCTTGTGGATGTAATCCTGGCGGCTGCGTGTCGAAACGTACCACTCCGTCACGTCGCGAATGCCTTTGGGATGCTTGAGGAATGGCCCCGGAACCAAAGCAATGTCGCCGAATGCCGTGCCGCCGAATCCGGCCAGCACCCCCGCGCCTGTCGCCGCCGCTTCCCGCGCGGCGCGCGCCAGGTGATCGAGATCCGCCTGCGAAATCGGCTGGAACTCCTCGAGATTATCCTTGGGGTTCAGCTTCTCTTCGTCGAGTGGTTCCTGGCGGATGATGGAATCGAAAAAGTATCCTCCCTGTGGCATGCGACCGCTCGGCGGCACAGACCGGTCGCCCTCGGGATAAATCAGCGTGTCGCCCTTCTCATCGGTGATGGTGTTGAATTCCGCGGGCACCAGCACCTCGAGCCCGTTGAACTTCCAGCTCTTCCAGCGCTCGATGGGAAATCCGAACAAGGTCGAGCGCGAAAAGACGCCGTTCACGTCCACTCCCATCGCCGCGCGCAAGTCTTCTTCAATCAGCGCCAGCATCTGGAACGGCTCGTGTACGCGCACCGGTCGCTTTTCCAGGCCGTAGTAGTCGCGCAGCGCCGCCACGCAACTGGCATGCACGCCGGTCACAGCCGAGCCGCCGAAATCAATGGGAATGCGATCCGGTGTCTCGTGGCGGAGAGTCTTCAGCAGCCGCTCGCGGCTCGCGCCTGAGACCTGTGTTGCCGCCTGCACCTCGGTGCCGTCGCTCATTGCTCTTTACTCCTTCCGCCGTCTCAGCCGCGAGCCAGAGCGCGACAACGTACCCCCGCTTCTCGTCCGCGCAGTGCGGATCACTTTCGCTGGAGGTTTGCAATGAGTATAAATTGGAACGCGTCCGGTGCGCGATTGCCGCGCATGCGCGCGCATTTGCGGATCGACGGGCGCGCCACGCCGCGAAATCATCGCATCGGAGTCGTGCGCCGCATCAATTCTTATGCTTCGGTCTTACGCTTCGGCCCCTACGCTTCTGCGGCTTTCTCTCCGGGGTTGCCCTCGACAACGGGCTGCGTGACCTCAACGCTCTCGTTGAACCGGTAGCCGATATGCGAATCGGTGATCAGGTACTGTGGGTTGGCGGGATCGTCTTCGACCTTCATGCGAATCTGGCGGATAAACGTGCGCAGGTACTCGAGCTCGTTGCCGTACTCCGGCCCCCACACGGAGCGCAGCAGCTTGGCGTGGGGAATCGGCCTTCCCGCGTGCATCATCAGGTAGTGGAGCAGCTCGAACTGCTTCGGTGTCAAGTGCACCGACCGGCCCTTCTTCTCTACGAGGTGGCGGCCGGGATCGAGCAGCACGTCGCCGATCTGGATGGCAGCCTCTTCGTCGTCGAGCGTCTTGCTGCGGCGCACGGCGGCGCGCAGCCGCGCCGTCAACTCGCGCAACTGGAAGGGCTTGGTGATGTAGTCGTCGGCGCCCGCGTCCAGCGCTTCCACTTTGCGCTCCTCGCCGCCCTGCACGGTCAACATCAGGATGGGCAGTCGCGGCGCGGCCTTGCGCATCAGGCGGCACACCTCGATCCCGCCCATGCCCGGCATGTTGATGTCGAGCAGCACGGCGTCGAAGGGCTCAGTGCGCACCAGCGCCAGCGCCTCCTCGCCGCGGGCCGCTTCCACAATCTCAAATCCGAAGTTTCCCAGAATGGTTCGGAGCGAGAGCCGAATGGAGCGCTCGTCATCCACAATAAGCAGGTTGCCCGAAGTATCCTCATTCACTGGCTGTTTCCTCCATTTTGAGGAAGCGAAAAATAAAAGGTGGTGCCTTCCTCCAGGTTGCTGATCACCCATACGTGGCCGCGGTGGGCCTCGGCCGCCATCATCACCGTGGATAAACCGATGCCCGTTCCCGCCGCCAGGTGCCGCGTCCCCTCGCTGCGGTAAAAGCGCTGAAAGATCCGTTCCCGGTCCGCGAGCGGAATGGCCGGACCGAAGTTGTGCACCGTCAGCATCACTTCGGCGTGGCTCTCCCACGCCGACACTTTCACTGCGGTGCCGTCAAAGGAGTACTTCGCGGCATTATCGAGAAACTGCGTCAGCGCCATCGAAAGCAGATCGCGATCGCCGCGCACCGTCAGGACCGAATCAGGAACCGCAACCTCTACCGGATGGCCCGACATGCGCCCCCGCTGTTCCTCGAGCACGGTTTCCACCAGGTCGCGCACCACAATTTCGTCCCGTGCGACGCTCATCTCCTGCGCTTCAAGCTTGGCGGTTTGCAGCAGGCGCGTACTCAGCAGGCTCAGCTTGCTTGCCTCGTCTTCAACCAGCGCCAGCAGTTCCTCCTGCGCGTGATTGAGTTTGCCCACCTCGCTCAGGCCGGCAGTCGCGGCCTGAATCGCCGTCAGCGGCGTCTTCACTGCATGAGCCAATGAGTCCAGCACCGCGGCGCGCAACCGTTCGCCCTGGTGAGCCGCTTCCACTTCGCTCTCCTTCGCGAAGACCACGCAGCGATCCAGCGTAACCGCTGTGAGTGAAGCCAGAGCATCCAGCACCAGCCGTCCCAAATCCCCGCGAATCGCAATCGCGCCGATGGAATCGTTGCCCACGCGCAGCAGTCTGCGGGACGTATGCGTGGCATGGTCTTCGTCGTCGGTTTGCGTCAGGTAGCACTCCTTGGCCAACGCCCCTTCATCTTCGGCCCAGGTTCCCGCCAGGTCGCACTGGCCGGAGTTGACGTCGAAAATGGCCACGCCCTCGGCGGCAAAGATGCGTTGAATCAGGTGCGTCAGCTGCGGGCCCGGCGCCTGATGCAGGTTGATGAGCAGCGTGCTGCGGCTCAACTCATAAAGCTGCTCCATCGACGTCCGCTGCAGCTTGGCTTCCCGCGAGGTAATCTGTTCGCGCGAGGAAAGACGGCTCACCAGCAACGCGCTGATCTCGAAGGAGCCGAGCGCCACCCAGTCCTGCGGATCGGCGACAGAAAAATGAAAAAGCGGCGGGTAGAAAAAGTAATCCAGGCTCAGGCACGCCAAAACGGACACCACCGAGGCCTGCCAGAACCCGCACAGGATCGCCTCGCAAACCACGACCAGGAGAAACAGAAACCCCACCGGCGCGGCGTTGAAGTGGAGCACATACCCCGTAAACGTGAGCAGTGCGATCACCCAGCAACCGGCCAGCGTTTCCCCGATCCATTGCGCCCGGGTGGTATGATTCCGCGCTCCGAGAAGATTGGCGATATTCATGACACCCAAGGCTTTCCGTCCTCGCTTACCCGTAAACAGAGGTTAGTCAGCAGGGCATCAGCAAAACATAAATATGTTGCAAAGAATCTATAGGAATGAAGGACTTGCCGGCGTGTGTTTCTATAGGGTTGCGCACGCCGGCGCTCTCAAGGGTGGGGACGGTTTACTTCGCGCCGGCGGCAAGGCCTTCATAGTACGCCGCCTTCTGGCTCATCTGGTGTGTTTCATACATGAAATAGTCGTAACGGTTCCGCGACGAGTCATAAGGCCGGGGATACTTCGCCGCAAGGCTGAAGGTGAACTGGCTGCGCCACGCCATCAATGGGACCTCGGATACCGCCTGCTGCCTGAAATCCTGCTGGCGCAACCGGAAATACGACGCCAGCTCCTGGTACTGCTGCGACGTGTGTGCATCCTGCTCCATCTGCTTCAGCTCGGCATTGCTCAACTTCACCGGAGTCGACGACTCAGCGCGCGCGGCTACGGAACCTGCAGCCAGCGCAATCGCCATGCACGCAACATAAACTTTGGAATTCATCTGATCCTCCTTCTTCATGAAGAAGCTTGGAACGTTTGGCGTGAAGGAGGCATGAACAAGGAATAAGGGAACAGTAGTTTCGTGCGATTGCTTATAGGATCTTTACGACTTTCGGTAGGACGGGCGCTGCGGCGCGCATGTTTGAGCTGAGCCCCGCGAACTCTCGATTTGTTGTGGGGTGCGTCTCCGCCGGTTCTTCGTGGATTTGGATTCCAATCGGCTTAAGCGCATATAACTATCTCAAGGGGGACGGGAATGAATCGCAAGGCATTTCTTGGAGGCTTGGCCTGCGCGGCCCTATCGGGCTTCGCGGTTTCCATGCAGGGCGCCACCGAGCAAGCCAACAGGAAACCGGATCGATTTGCAGCCGAACGGCCGAAAAAACCTCGAGCGATCAGCATGTGGGAGTTCTCCTGGATCGAGCGGCGCTGGGATGGTGCGGGGTATGAAGACTGGGACCGCGCACTGGATGAACTTCAGGAGCGTGGCTACGATGCGGTGCGTATCGATCCCTTTCCGCACCTGCTCGCTGCCGATGGTTACAAGAGCTGGACGCTCTTGCCGGAATGGAACACCCAGGTTTGGGGATCGCCCGACGTCAACCGCATCGTGCTTCTGCCGGCTCTGTTCGAGTTCATCGGCAAGTGCCGCGCCAGGGGCATCATGGTCGGGCTGTCAACGTGGTACAGACAGGATGAAGACAATACCCGTATGGGTATTTCTGGCCCTGAAGTGATGGCTGCGCAATGGCTGAAGACTCTCGACCTGATCGCCGGCGCCGGCCTTCTCGACGCCATTCTCTACACCGATCTGTGCAACGAGTGGCCCCTTGACGTCTGGGCGCCATTCATCAAGCCCCACTCGAACTTCAGCGATTGGGATCGTCCCGCCTCACTCGATTACATGCACCGGGCAATCGCCTTGGTCCGCGCCCGGTATCCGACGATGCCCTTGTTCTTTTCCTGCAGTTCCGACCGGGTAGAGAACTATCTCGAACACGATCTGAGCGACTTCGACCTGTTCGATCCGCACGTTTGGATGACACAGGAAAATGACGACGAGTTCTACAAGATCGTCGGCTATGCCTATGAGCGCTTCGATCCGAAAGGCTATACGAACCTGAGCCTCAAAGCGGAGGCGACTTATCGCGCGCGCCCCAGGTATTGGCAGGATCTTCTTACCAGGAAGATAGATAGGCTGGCGAGTGTATCGACAAAGATGAGCAAGCCTCTTGTCACCACGGAATGCTGGGCCATTGTCGACTACAAGGACTGGCCGCTGTTGAAGTGGGATTGGGTCAAGGATCTCTGTGCGCTCGGCACGCAACGTGCTGCATCGTCAGGCCAGTGGCTGGCCATCGCCAGCAGCAATTTCTGCGGCCCGCAGTTTACAGGCATGTGGCGCGACAAAAACTGGCACCTGAACGTGACGCGCGCCATCAAGAGCGCCTCGATCAACTCTGCCCTTCGTCAGGGGCGGCTCTACGAGAAGATTTGAAAGCTCGCGACGGGGGCGTCATGGCGCCGAAGGGGAACCGGGATAGGAAGGGGATTCCTAAGTTCCTGTTTGGTTCGAGTATTTCCAAACTGGATGGTCCGCCGGGTGCCCCAGAGCCTGCCCTGAGCGCAGTCGAAGGGTCTCGCCCGCCGCGGCGGGAGACCTGGGACTTATACATAAACTAGCTCTTCATCGCCACCCGAATGTGCAGCTCTTTCAATTGCTGCTCGCTCACCGGGGTCGGCGCTTCGGCCATCAGGTCGATGGCCTTCGCCGTCTTAGGGAAGGCAATCACTTCGCGCAGGTTGGACGCACCCGCCAGCAACATCACAATGCGGTCGAGGCCCAGCGCAATGCCGCCATGCGGCGGTGT
This sequence comes from Occallatibacter sp., assembly GCA_050015795.1. Lineage (GTDB taxonomy): Bacteria > Acidobacteriota > Terriglobia > Terriglobales > Acidobacteriaceae > Telmatobacter. The sequence goes on from JBEKAS010000122.1 coordinate 6,645, forward strand.
GCCGTACTCAAGCGCGTCAAGAAAGAACCCGAAGCGCGCCCGCGCCTCTTCTTCGCTGATGCCGAGCGCCTGGAAGATCGCCTGCTGCACGTCTTTGCGGTGAATACGGATGGAGCCCGAGCCGAGCTCGAGGCCGTTCATCGCCAGGTCGTAACAGTTGGCGCGCACGGAGGCCGGATCGGTCTCAAGATTTTTCATATCGGCCTCGATAGGCGCGGTGAAGGGATGGTGCGCGGGAACCCATTTGCCTGCGGCCAGGTCGTACTCGAACATCGGGAAATCGGTGAGCCACATGGGGTGGAAGGCTTCGCTGCCGTCGACCAGATCAGCGCCGCGTGCAGCAGCCTTTTCGACAACCTCATCGGTGATCTGAAACGCTCCGTGCTTGTCGGCGTACTTCTTCGCCAGCTCAGCGCGGAAGTTGCCGGCCGCCGCGTACACGTTGATCTCGCGCTCCGACAAACGCCCCGGGAACTTGGTGTCGCTGGCCTTGATGTGGTGCGCCGGATCGCCGGCCACGATGATGACGAAGTCCTCATCCTCCGCCCCGACGAGTTCGCGTACTTTGGCAGCGGACTGGGGAAAGCTCTTTGTCAGCCGCTTGAAGTCGTCGATGAACTTCGCGCCCTTCTTCAAATCAAAGAGCGGGTGATTGTCCTCGCGCTCCTTGCGGCTCAGCTCGCCCACGCGGGGAATGCGCAGCGCGACAATCGGCAGCGCCGGGTCGATCTGCAGCGTGGCCAGCGCCTCGTCGGTAAATGCGGAACGCACGTCGGTCAGGCCGGGCAACCGCAGGTCGGGCTTGTCGGTGCCGTACTGGCGCATCGACTCGTCGTAGCTGATCCTCGGGAAGGGAATCGGCAGATCCACGCCAGCCGCCGCAAACGCCGCCTTCATGAACTGCTCCACCACGCTGAATACCGTCTCCTGGCGCGGAAAACTCATCTCCAGGTCGACCTGCGTGAATTCCAACTGGCGGTCGGCGCGCAAATCCTCGTCGCGGAAGCAACGGGCGATCTGGAAGTAGCGGTCGAAGCCCGAAATCATCAAAATCTGCTTGAAAATCTGCGGGCTCTGTGGCAGCGCGTAAAACTCGCCGGGATGCACGCGGCTGGGAACCAGAAAATCGCGCGCGCCCTCGGGGGTGGATTTGGTCAGAATCGGCGTCTCGATCTCGAGAAAGCCCTGTTGGCTCAGGCTTTCGCGAATAGCCAGCGTAATCTCGTGGCGCAGGCCGAAGTTGTGCTGCATCTCGGGCCGGCGCAAGTCCACGTAGCGGTATTTCAGGCGCACTTCTTCGTTCTGGATGGCCTCTTCAGAGGGCGAAAACGGTGCTAGCTTTGCATCGTTCAGCACCCGCAGCTCGGTGGCCTCAATCTCGACCTCGCCAGTTGGCATTTTCGGATTGATGGCGTCCTTGTCGCGCAACCTGACCTTGCCCACAGCGGCCACCACGTACTCCGGCCGCACGTGCTCGCCCTTGGCGTGGCCCTCAGGCGTAAGCTCTTTGTCCAAAACGATCTGGCAGATGCCGGAGCGGTCGCGCAAGTCGAGAAAAATAAGATTGCCGTGGTCGCGCCGCCGGTTCACCCAGCCCATCAGAATTACATCTTCGCCGGCGTCAGCCGCGCGCAGCGTACCGCAAAGTTGCGTCCGTTCCAGATTGCCTAAAAAGTCGAGCACAATACTCTGTCCTTATTTCTGATTGGCTTGGCGAGAACTGTTGCCTTGTTTCCCGCTCATTCGGCGAGAAACGAAACCAGCTCCGTGCGCGGAACCTTGCTTTGCGTGCCTGTGGCAAAGTCCTTCACTGTCAGGATACCGGATTGAACTTCGTCTTCGCCCAGGATCACGATGCGCCGGGCCACCTTGTCGGCGGCCTCGAAGGACTTCTTCAACCGGAAGCTGCCGTCGCCCAGCTCGATGCTGAGTCCGGCGCGGCGCAGTTCGCGAGCCAGAACCAGTGCCGCGGCGTTCAACTTTTCCCCAAGCGGCGCTATGTAAGCGTGCGCTGGCCGCGCAGCGGACTTTTGGTCGAGTTCCGTGGACTGCAACGTCAGCACCAATCGGTCCAGTCCCATCGCAAATCCAATGCCCGGCGCCTTGGGTCCGCCAATCGCCTCGCTCAAGCCGTCGTAGCGCCCGCCGCCTAGCAGCGCATTCTGCGCGCCGAGTCCGCCATGCGTGAACTCGAAGGTCGTGCGCGTATAGTAGTCCAGTCCGCGCACCAGGCGCGGATTCAGCTTGTACGACACTCCCGCGGCATCGAGGGCTGCGGTCACGGCGACAAAGTGGTCTTTCGATTCCTGATCGAGAGAATCGCTGATCTTCGGCAGCGCTGCAATGATCGGCTGATCTTCGGGCACCTTGCAGTCCAGCACGCGCAGCGGATTGGTCACCGCGCGACGCTGGCAGTCGGCACACATTTTCGGCGCGACCTCCGCCAGCGCGGCACGCAACACGTTGTTATAGCGTTCGCGGTCCGCAGCCGACCCCACCGAGTTCAGTTCCAGCGCCCAGCCCGTGATGCCCAGCTCGTCGAGCAGCGTGGCCAGCATTTCCAAAACTTCCGCATCTCTCAAAGGACTTTCGCTACCCGCGAAGGGCGGTCCGATCACCTCTGCGCCGATCTGCCAGAACTGACGGTAGCGGCCCTTCTGCGGGCGCTCGCGGCGGAACTGCGGCCCAATGTAGTAGAGCTTCTGCAGTTGGCCGCTCTCGCCCAGCTTGTGCTCGATGTAGGCGCGCACCACGCCGGCCGTGTTTTCCGGCCGCAGCGTCAACGACTGCGCTTTTTCCGACTGCGCCCGCGCGCGATCCTCCCACGTGTACATTTCTTTCGAAACAATGTCGGTTTCTTCGCCCACGCTGCGCGCAAAAAGTCCCGTGTCTTCGAAGATCGGGGTGCGAATCTCGCCGAAGTTGTAACGCGCAAAGATCTTACGCGCGGTCGCCTCGATGCGGTTCCACAGCTCCGTCTCTGGAGGCAACAGATCCCGCGTCCCGCGCACGGCTTTCACAGTGGTCATAACCGATTAGTTTAAATGGGCTGCCCTACGCCCTCTTCCGGATCGCCTTTGCCAGCGTCTCGTCAATCCGCGTCTGCCACCCCGGGCCTGCGGACTTGAAGTGGTCGATCACCTGCGGCGACAGGCGCAGGGAGATCAGCTTCTTCGTCGGAGCCTTCTGCGGCCCACGCTTGCCGCGCCGCACCACCTTACCGTGACGAATCAGATCGGCCTGCGCGAAGAAAGCACGCGTTGCCTCCGCATCGTTGGGGTCGTAGGGGCCATCCTCCGGCTCATACGGGATCGGGTCACCTTCCCGGTAGGCCAGCACGCGCTTCCAATCGGTTTTACTTTGTGTCTTCTTCATATCGTTTGCGCTCCGTGCGCGAAGCATGCCGGAAGGAGATCACGCGCACCTTAGTGTCTTGCTCTGTGTAAACCAGCGTCAGGAGCCTGCCCTTGATCACAGCCAGGGCCACGTCTATCAAGCGGTATTCGTCGCCACGGCTAGCATCGTAGGTGCATTTATCGGGATTCTCATAGACCAGGTAAGCGTCGTTGAAGTCGAGTCCGTGCTTCTTCAGGTTCGATCTCCGCTTTGCCTCGTCCCAAACGTACACCATTTAATTGTAGCTACAAAATGATTTGCCCGCAAGCAAAATTCCCTGAGAATAGGAGATCTCCGGTGGAGATTTTTTCGGCGAATGCGTCTTTCCCGCCGTATGAGATTAAATAACCTGCTCGGCTCTGTCCGCGTTCGCTGCGCACTACCCGCTACCCAACAATCCGGCTGGTCACGGTATGCCACCACGCCGGAGCGCCGCGATACAGGTAAATCAAGAGAGCTTGCCACACGATCAGGACGGGTAGCGTCACGCGGTAGACCTTGTGAATGCTGCGGTTCACCAGCAGGTCGCGCACCACGCCGAGAAGAATCACCGCGTCGAGACACCAGTAGTAGAGGTCGTGATTGAAGAGATAGTCGATGCGGCCGAATGCCGCGTCGAGAAGGCAGCAGGTGGCAATGAAGATCAGGCGGCGATGAAGCTCCGGCTGCTTGCGCCAGAGAATTGCCAGCGCCACCAACGGGCCAAACTCAAGCATGTCGCCAAACGGAATGCTGAGAAAAACGTCCGTGCCCGGCTCGTGCAGCGTGTACCAGTCAAAACGGGCCATGACCACGGCGATGACGCATCCCAGTACCACCATGACGGACGCGAGCGCAACGCCAAACCAACCAAAGAAGCGATGCCACCTGACATTGCGCGTCCGCACCAGCGCCGACTGAAAGATGAAGAAGAGCACCCAGGACGAGAATGCCGCGCCGTGAAACCAGAGAAGCAAGGGACGCGGTGGGGAGGCGTGGAAGAGACTTTGATCGATCGTGTGGCTGAATCCCCACACCACGATCGCGGCGATGAGGAGCGACGCGAAGAGATAAAAGTAGCGATCGACCAGCCCTTTGGGACCAGTGACTGCGGGCATGCGACGGGGAACGGCGGCTTGCGAGGCTGATGCCATCACTCGGACCTCCTCGTGATTTTTTCCGGCGGTTCGTTGGAGACGCAGATTGAGTCTCCGGGGAAGTAGCAAGAGTGTAGCACGGCAAAAATAGACCACTCAACGCGCTACGCGATGAGCTCCTGCCTCCGGCGCGAAGCGACGCCCTCTTCGGATCGCAGAGGATCGAAACTTTAATCCTCAAGGCGGGTTCACAGCTCCGTGCGCAAAAACGACGCGCGTGACTCGAAACCACGCCGTAAATCAATCGGTCATTGTCCTTTAGTCATCTGTCCCTAAACTCGTTATTACCTTTACACCTTTTGGGCTATTACTGTGGGTTTTTCATTCTTTCACACAGGTAATTATGGGACCATAAGGCACCACTCTCGATTGGGGCCCAGGGGTTGCTCCTGCATCAGCACACCCTGTGCGCCACGAGACGGCAGCACCCCACTGCCGGTCATGTACGATCCGACCGCTCGGGTGCACCGGGGCGATGAGATTGCCCGGGAAGAAGTGAACGGAGTTGTACATGAACTCTCTGGCTGATCGCAATCTCCGCCTTCAGGACTGCAAGGTCCATTTATTGACCCGCAATCTTCCATCAGAACCCGCCGCGCGGAGCTGGGGCCTTCAGGGCATCGCGTGCGCAATGGCGCTCCTGCTCGCGGCAACCTGCGCCCACGCGCAGTTCGGCGCGCAGCCGGTGGGCGCCAGCTCGGGCAGTCAGGGCATCACGGTTACGGCCACGGTCGCAGGCTCGGTGAGCAGCGTGGAAGTGCT
>JBEKAS010000123.1:0-11791 GCA_050015795.1 Occallatibacter sp.
GGCGCGGTGAACGTGCCCATTTACCTTTCCTCGACCTTTGAACTCACCGGCATCGGCAGCGACCGCGGCTGGGACTACTCGCGCGCGGGCAACCCCACGCGCGACCGGCTGGAGACGGCCCTGGCCGCACTCGAAGGCGGGACGAGTGGTCATGCGTTTACCACCGGCATGGCGGCCATCTCCGCGCTCGTTGCCATGTTGCGCTCGGGCGACCACATTGTCTGCTCGCGCGACGTCTATGCCGGCACCGTCCGCTTATTCGATCAAATCGTCTCGGGCTACGGCATCGAGATCCAGTACGTCGATACCAGCGACCTCAAAGCCGTTGAGGCGGCCATGAAGCCCAACACAAAGCTCGTGCACATCGAGACGCCGAGCAATCCGCTCATGGTGCTTACCGACATTGCCGCCGTCGCGAAGATCGCCCACGCGCATGGCGTTGAGGTAAGTGTCGACAACACGTTCCTGTCGCCCGCGCTGCAGCGTCCGCTCGAGTTGGGCGCGGATATCGTGATGCACTCGACAACGAAATATCTCAACGGCCACTCCGACGGCCTCGGCGGCGCGCTCGTCGGCTCCAAGCCCGAGCACAAGGATCGTTTTCTGCTCATCCAGAAGGCCGTCGGCGGCGTGATGTCGCCCTTCGAGTGCTACCTGGTGCTGCGCGGCATCAAGACCCTGCCGCTGCGCATCCAGCAGCACGAGGAAAACGGCCGCGCGGTGGCGGAATTCCTGTCCACGCATCCCAAGGTGAACAAGCTCGCCTATCCCGGCCTCAAGAGCCATCCGCAATACGACCTGGCCGTGAAACAGCAAAAGGGCTTCGGCTCTATGATGAGCTTCGAGCTCAAATCGCGCGAGGAAGCGGCGCGGTTCCTCACCGCGATCAAGATTTTCATCAACGCCGAGTCGCTGGGCGGCGTGGAATCGCTGGCGTCGCATTCGGCCACCACCACGCACGGCTCGGTGAGCGAGGAAGTGCGCCGGAGCATGGGGATCAACGAGGGCCGCATCCGCCTATCCATCGGCATCGAGGACAAGGAAGACCTGATTGCCGACCTCGACCAGGCATTGGCGGCAGTTTGACGAGGCATCATGCCTAACTTTCCGCTCCTGCTTGCGATCGACACCTGCGGGCCTTCGGGCTCGGTAGCGCTGGGGCGGATTCCCGGCCGCGATCTGGAGATTCTCGGACAGGCGGAGCTTGCCGGACGCACCTACTCGGCCACGTTGGTTTCGGCGGTTGCCGACTTGCTGCACTCCGCAGGCCTCGAACTCCGCAACCTCGACGGCATCATCGTCGTGAACGGCCCCGGAAGCTTTACCGGTGTGCGCGTTGGCGTGAGCACCGCCAAGGGCCTTGCCCAAGGCGCCGGAATTCCCGTGGTGGCGATTTCGCGGCTCGAAGTTCTCTCGCGTAAATCCGGTGTCCCCTCGGCAGCCCTCGATGCGCATCGTGGCGAAGTGTTCTTGCGTCTCGAACGCGGTATTGATCGCACAGGCCGGGCGCCGGTCGAGCTTTTGGCCGGTCCCAAAGAACTTGCCGCTATGCTGCCCGTCCTCACCCGCGTCGCCGTATGCGACGAAGGAGCCGCAGCCCTGCTGGCCCGCGTCTGGCCGCAAACGCAGTTCGTCACCACGCCCCCGCCTCTCGCCTCGGACGCGCTTCGTCCCGGCGAGGCGCGCCTTATTGCTGGCACGGCAGTCGACCTGGCGCTGCTCGACGGCCACTACCTGCGCCGCTCCGATGCCGAAATCTTTGGCGTCAATGTTGCCGCCCAGGCTGCCGGCGGCGTGCAGATCCGGCGCATGACCGCTGTCGACCTCGATCGCGTACTGGCTATCGCTGAAAATCTTCCGCTAGCGCCCCATTGGCCGCAGTCGGCCTACCTGAACGCCATCAACCCGGAGTCCATACCGCGCCGCATCGCCCTGGTCATTGGTGCGTCAGGGGCAGGCCCCCAGCCCGGCTCCATCCACGGCTTTGCTGTCGCCAGCCTCCTGCCCCCGCGGGCCGAGCTGGAGACCATCGCCGTTGCCCCGGAGATGCAACGGCTCGGTTTCGGCGAAAGTCTTTTTCAGGCGCTGGCCGCCGAATTCAAGGCCGCAGACGTGAATGAACTTGTGCTTGAAGTGCGCGCCTCGAACCAGCCGGCGCTGGCTTTTTACCGGGCGCTCGGCTTCACAAAAACCGGTCTCCGCCCCGGCTATTATGCAGATCCTATTGAAGATGCGGTGTTCATGAGCCTCCCGCTCGCTGAGAAACTTTCATGAGCGCAGGTCGATTCGGCCTGACTCCGCCAACACCGCTAACGTCGCTAGCCCCGCTATCGCCCCTCATGAAATCCACAAGCTTCCATTACCTTCGGTGATTTTAGCGCTTGCCCATTCCACCATTACGGCGATATATCTAAGTGTTCTAATAAAATTGGCGATCTCGGCAGATAGTCCAAACTGAGTCGCCACTGGGGGTGCTTGATGGACGAGATACAGGGTTCCACGCTGGGCGACGAAATTGATCGTCTGCACGCCGAACATCACCGCTACGCTCAGCGTTTGGAAGAACTGCTTCAAAAGCCCTACCTCACCGAAGACGAGCAGCTTGAGGAAGTGCGACTCAAGAAACTCAAACTGCACGCCAAGGATCTGATCTTCGCGCTCGAACGGCGTCAGCTGGCCGTGGCCTAGATCGCAAGTTCAAGGGCCTTTGACGGTTCAATTTGCCCAGCGCAACGCCCCAGCGGCGTTCCGTTGTGCAGTGTGCGCCCGTTAAGTGCCTTGCCCGCGCAGCCGTTGCCCGGAAGCACCGTATAATCGTTGGGGACAATGGTTCGCGACGGTTACATTTACGCGCTCAGCTTGTTGGCCGTGGCCGCGGCGCTTACCTGGCTTACAGGCGCCTGGGGCTGGGGCATCGCCCCGATTCTTCTGGCGGCGTTTTTCCTCTGGTTTTTCCGCGATCCTCATCGCACCATCCCTGCCGGCAAAGGTTTGATTGTTTCTCCGGGTGACGGCCTGGTCACCGAAACTGCATCCATCACCACCACGGAAGGCGCACTGCAGCGCGTCAGTATTTTCTTGAGCGTTTTTGATGTGCACGTCAACCGTGCCCCCATCAGTGGCACGGTGAGCCGCGTCCACTATCAGAAGGGCCGTTTCCTCAACGCCATGAACCCGGCTTCGGCCGAGCGCAACGAGCAAAACGTCGTCACGTTGCGCGGCCAGGGCGCGGACGCGGGATTCGAAGTCACGTTCAAGCAAATTGCGGGACTGTTGGCGCGGCGCATCGTCTGCCGTTGCGCCAAGGGCCAGACCGTGGAGCGCGGGCAGCGCGTGGGGCTCATCAAATTCGGCTCCAGGGTCGATGTTTTGCTGCCGGCAAACGCCGAGCTGCGGGTGAGCGTGGGAGATCGGGTGAAAGGCGGCGCAAGCGTGCTCGCTGCTGTTCACCCCGCCGGCGAAGACCTGCAGGCGGGGACCTCAAGTGTCCCGCCCGGAGAGCGCACATGAACCACTTTGACCTTGCGCACATCCGGTCCAAGCCGCATCCCCGCCTGCGCCGCGGCATGTTCCTGTTGCCGTCGTTTTTCACCGCGGGCAACATTGCCGCCGGCTACTTTTCCATCACCCAGACCATCGATGCCATCAGCGGCGACGCGCAACATCATCTCGATTGGGCCGCGATCGCGATCCTTTTCGCCATTCCCTTCGACGCGCTCGATGGGCGCATCGCACGCATGACGAACACCACCACCGATTTCGGCAGGGAGCTGGATTCGCTGGCCGACGTCATCACCTTCGGCATGGCGCCCAGCCTGCTGGCCTTCATCTGGGGATTTCACTTTCTGCCCGACTCCATGAATGCGCAGCTGCACATGCATCTGCTGCAAGCCGGAGTCTTCATCTGTTTTCTTTTTCTTCTCAGCGGAGCTTCGCGGCTGGCGCGCTTCAACATCAGCCACGACGCAAAGCCGCGCAACCCCGGCCGGCCCGATCGCAAGTACTTTGTGGGCATGCCCATTCCCGCTGCCGCCGGCTTGCTCGCCGCCAGCGTGCACCTTTGCTACGGAATTCCCAATGTCTACTGGTACATTGCCATTCCCTGGCTCATCCTGGTCGGGCTTTGCAGCTATCTCATGGTCAGCACCTGGCGCTTCTGGTCGGCCAAGGAAATTAATCTCTCCCTCACCCGCAGCCATCCCTTCCGTCGGCTCTTGCCCCTGGCTTTGGTTCTCTACATCGTGCTCCGGTATTCGAGCGTCACCTTGTTCCTGGTCGCGCTGGTGTATATGTTCTCGGGGATCTGGGCGCGCGCGGCTTATGGGTGGCAGCGCCGCCGCCGCAGAAGGCCAATCGGCACGCCAGCTGCCGCAGCTGCCACAACCGAGCCGAACCCCAGGACACCATAGTCCACTTCCAGACAAAGGATGCCTGTGTACAAAATTGCCATCGTCGGCGCTTCGAGCCTGCTCAGCCGTGAGTTGAAGGACGTTCTCTCCGAGTCGCCGCTTGCCGCCTCCAACTTTGCCCTCCTCGACGAGGAAGAAACCCAGGGCCAGATGGAGCAGGTGGGCGACGAGGTCACTTTCATCCAGGCCATCGGCGCCGAAGCCTTCGAACGCGCCGATTTCACCTTTTTCTGCGGCTCCGAGAGCCTCACGCGCCGCTACTGGCAGCAGGCGCTTCGCTCCGGCTCCACGGTTCTCGATCTCTCCGGCGCACTCGATCGGGAGACCGGCGTTTTGATCCGCGCTCCCTGGCTGGGGACTGAAGCCGCGGCCGTCGATCTGTTCACTCCTGCCGTGGTGCCGGCGCATCCCGCCGTCATCGCGCTCGCCCTGCTGCTCCAGCGGCTGCAGCAGGCCGCCCCCATCCGTTTTGCCGCGGCCACGGTCATTGAGCCGGCCAGCGAGTTCGGGCGCGCCGCCATGGATGAGCTGCATCAGCAGACGGTCAACCTGCTCAACTTCCAGGCGGTACCTCAAGGTATTTACGATGCGCAGGTCGCGTTTAACCTGCTGGGCGGCATGGGCGAAGAGGCCGCTGTCAGTCTGCCTCATGTGGAAGCGCGGATTCGCCGCCAATACGACGCGCTCACCGCTGGCCGCGGCCCGTCCCTGGCCGTGCAGGTCCTCCACGCGCCGGTCTTCCACGGCCATACGTTTTCCGTCGCCGTCGAGCTCGAGAGGCCCGTGGAAATTGTCGCCCTCGAAGAGGCGCTGACCGGCGAGCACATCGAACTGGTGCTCGAAGACACGGATTCACCCTCGAATCTGGCGGCCACGGGACAGAACGATGTCCTGGTGCGTCTGCGTCCGGAGCTGCTGGGCCGCAACTCCAGTCAGGCATCGCGGCTGTGGCTCTGGGCCGCCGCCGACAATCTGCGCCTCAACGCACAAAATGCCGTGCAGTGCGCGCTCGATTTGCGCCGCCTGCGGCCTCAGGGGACGGTGCAGTAGGGCCAAATGGTCGCAAGATTCAGTGCGTAGCTAACTCATTGAATCTGCAATATAACGATAGTCATTCTGAGCGGAGTTTAGCGCGTTCTTTGCGCCAAATAGAATCGAAGGACCTGTATTTTCCTTTGCGTTTCTTAGATTCCGCTGAAAACCCGGTGTTTATGGAAAGCGACCATTAAGCCGATATACCGAAGTGGCTATGTCAACCATCAAATCAAGGCACCCTGATTTCAAAATTACCGATCCACCTGAACTCGTTGCCGAGAAACTTAAGCTGGCTAAGAAAGCCGATAAGCTTTTGTTCGGCGAGCGATCGCTATGCGACGAGCTGCTGGAAGATCGCCGACTCGAGCGTGAGCGCGAGTTGCGCGAGGAAGGCTACTAGGCTGGCCTACCGTCCCCCGCACCGCTGCCACAACTGCACAATATAGCTGTCGGTCATGCCGGCAATGTAGTCGGCCACGGTGCGCGCCAAACCCTCGGTCGGGATTTGCGCCTGGTGGTCCTCCGGCATCAACCCCGGCTCGGCCATCAGGAAATCGAAGAGTTCGACGATCACTTTTTCTCCCTGCGCGTGCACCTGCTCCTGGCCGGGAGAGTTGTAAAGGCTGGCGTAGAGAAAATCCTTCATCACCATGCGCGCGGCTTCCATCCGCGGGCTGAGCGCGGCCAGCCGTTCGGGTGCGTGCCGGATCTCGTCGAGCGTCGTCGCGCCCAGCGCAGTCACGCGCGCGCGCACTTCTTCAATCAAATCCGTGACCAACACGTTCAACACGCGCCGCAGTGCTTCATAAACCACAACCTTGGGCGCGGCAAGGGGATAACTGGCCAGCGCGGCGTCGTGGAAGCCCCGGAAGAGAGGCACGGCTTCACGCACCTGATCGAGCGCGATGATCCCCGAGTCCAGTCCGTCGTCGAGATCCGCGGTCAGATAGGCAATTTCGTCGGCCAGGTCGATCAGCTGCGCCTCAAGCGGCGGAAGCTCATCGAGGAAATACTCCTCCAGCTCGGGATGTTCCGCAACGGAGTAATCGTGTGAGTGTTTCACGATGCCTTCACGGACGGCGAGCGTGAGATTGAGCCCGCGAAAGGCCGGATAACGTTCCTCAAACCAGGTGACAATGCGCAGCGCGTGCAGGTTGTGATCGAAGCTCAAGCCGTGGCCGCGCAGCGCGCGGTCGAGCGCCTTCTCGCCAGCGTGGCCGAACGGCGGATGCCCGATGTCGTGCACCAGGGCGAGGGCTTCGGCGAGTTCCGCATTCAGTCCCAGCGCTGTCGCCGCCGTGCGCGAAATCTGTGTTACTTCCAGGGTGTGCGTCAGGCGGCTGCGAAAGTGATCGGAAAGTTCCTCCGCGGGCAGGCGGGTAAACACCTGCGTCTTCCCGGCCAGGCGGCGAAAGGCGCGCGCGTGCAGAACCCGCGCGGCGTCGCGCGCGAATGGTGTGCGATAGGCGTGCAGCGGCTCCGTGTGGGCGCGGCGCACCAGTTCGCTGTCAGCCCGGCCGCTGGCCGCAACTGCCGCCGGCAGCGGGGCCGGAGATTCGTTCCCAGGCAAAATCATCAGCTCTGGTCTGGTTATACCGCAAAAGGGGACGCTGCGACGCACTGGGTGCGTCTCTGTGCCCTGTATCACGGGCCCAGGCGCACCGCGGCTGTTACAAAAAGGCCTGTACGCCGCAGGATAGACAATGCTGGGTTCACGAGAGTACTATCCAGCCGGATTTTTTGATGGGCTGGCGCGTGCGCTCAACTGCCAACGCCGGCCGCGGCGAAGCTACTCGCGTCGATTCCCGCTTCAGGGGGTCCCGCTTCAGGGGGAGGAAACCATGAAACCAATGAAGGGTATGGCGCTGGCACTCGCGGCGCTGGCAGCGGTATTGATCCCGGGGTGTGAAGCAAGACACTCGCTCAAAGAGGTGTTCTACCTGGTCGGCTCGAACATGTCCACCAACTATTGGCAAACGGCCGTCGCGGGATTCAAGAAGGCGGCGGCGCAATACCAAGTGACAACCAGGGTAGCCGGACCCGACAACTTCGACCCGCAGGCAGAGCTCACGGAACTGAAGAACGCGGTTGCGGCCAAGCCGGCCGGCATTCTCATCTCGGTTTCCGACGCTTCCGTGCTCACGCCGGAAATCGATGCCGCGATCGATGCCGGCATTCCCGTCATCACCATCGACTCAGACGCCGCGGGCAGCCGCAGGCTCTACTTCATCGGCACGAATAATCTGGAGGCCGGCCGCCTGGGCGGTCACCGGATCGTCGAGAAGCTGGGCGGAAAAGGCAATGTGGTCTTCTATACCATCGCCGGCCAGCCCAACACTGAAGAGCGCCTGAAGGGATTCAAGGACGTCTTTGCCACCCGGCCCGGCATCAACATCGTCGATGTAGTCGACATCAAGGGCAACACCAGCGTGGCTTTCGACCGCACCCAGCAGTTGCTGGCCCTGACCGGCGCCAAGAAAATCGATGCCTTCGTTTGTCTTGATTCCGCATCGGGCAAGCTGGTGGCCGATGCCGTTAAGCGCACCGGCGACACCAGTCGTGTCGTGGTGGCGTGGGACGTCAATCCCGATACTCTCAATGGAATCAAGGACGGAGTGATCGACTCCACGATCGTGCAAAAGCCCTTCACGATGGGCTTCATCGGGCTCAAGGCGCTGGACGAGATCTATCACGATCCGCCCGTGCAGCTCAACAAGGATTTCAGCGTCGACGCTTTCGCGCCCTACCCGGTCTTCATCGATACCGGTACGTCGCTCGTGGATAAGAGCAACGTGGATGTGTTCCTGGCCGATGCAACGGCGCACGCGCAATAGCCAGACCATCCATTTCCTGTGCGGCGCCATTCGCGTTGATTGATTTTGAGGGCGCGGCTTCCGCTTGAGGGGCGCCGCGCCGCATTGGCAACGCCTACTCCGGCTTCGCCTGGCCCAAAGCGCCTTCCTCTTTGGCGAGCTTCTCTCGCGCGCTCTCCAGCTTCTTCTGCACCTTGGCCACGTCGCCCGACTCAATGTCAGCGGGCGACGACTTGGCAAATTCGTCCATCGACAGCTGCCACTGCGCTGCCGCGAGCCGGATCCGTCCCGTCTTTTCGTACAAATCGCCCAGGTGCATGTGCACCGTGGGATCGGTCTGGTCGCGGTTCACCGCCTGGCGCAGATTATCCTCGGCCAGTTCGTACTCCCCCATCTTGAAGTAGACCCAGCCCAGCGAATCGAGATACGCGCCGTTCATCGGCTCGATGTCCACGGCCTTGCGAATCATCTTCAGCGCTTCAGGCAGCTTTTCTCCCTTGTCGGCCCACATGTAGCCCAGGTAGTTGAGCGTCATGGCGTTCTCGGGATCGAGATTGAGCGCCTGATTGAAGGATTGCTCGGCCTGGTCGAAATGCTTTTGCCGCTCGGCCAACTCGCCGCGCAGGAAGAACAAATACGTGCGGTCTTCCTTCTTGGTTGCCAGCGGATCGCCCTTGTCGAGCGCCTCTTCGGCATCCTTCCAGCGGCGCAGGCGCACGTCCATCTGCCCGATTGCGAACCAGATGCCGCGCTGCTCGTCGGGCGTGGCGCCGTCCAGCAGGCTCTTCGCCATCGCCAGTCCATCGTCGGGATGGCCCTGGTCGGCGAGTTCTCCTGCCAGCATCAGTTTCAGGTCGCGATCCTTGGGATCGGCGGCCACGGCCTTCTTGGCCACGTCGAGCGACTTATCGAACTCATGCGCTCCGCGATAGGCGTCGATTTCGCCCTGGTAACCGCGCACCGCAATGCTGCCGCCCAGGTCGATCATCTTCTGGTACGCAGCCACCGCCAGGTCCACCTTGTTCTCTTCCAGGCACACGGTTCCCAGCCGTTCCAGGAAGATGCTGCGGTTGTTCTTCTCCTCATCGGTATACGCGCCGTTGGCGTGCGAAACCGAATGCTCCGATAACGAAGGCAGATCGAGCATGTCTGTGTAGGTCTGGATGGCTTCGTCCAGCCGGCCCAGAATGTCGTCCAGCAGGCCTTCGTTGAATCCCGCTTCCAGCGAGTTGGGATCCATCTTGCGCGCCTTGCGGACGACGGCCAGCGCATCTTCATACTTGCCCTGCCTGCGCTCGATCTCGGCGATGTGAATCATCGGCTCGGCGTCGTCGGGATTGGCTTCGGCCAGCTCCTTGTACTGCTTCAGCGCATCGTCGAGCTGATCGTTGTTGAGCAGCGCCTGCGCCAGCGCATCCACGGTCTGCAAATCGCCGGGTTCCATATCCTCCGCGCGCTGATAGGCCGCGATCGCGTCCTTGGGCTGCTTCATCTGGTCGTACAGCGCGCCCAGCGTGAATTCCATCTTCGGCGTGCGCCCGTCAACGGGAACCGCCTCAATCGCCTTCGCCGCATGCTGCAGGTCGCCGCTCTCGGCGTAGAGCCGGGACAGGTTCAGCACCACATCCTCTGACTCGGGCTCGATCGCCTGGGCCGTCTTGAACTCCGCTTCCGCTTTGTCGGGCTGGTGCTTCACGGTGTAAAGCTGCCCCAGCACCATGTGATCTTCCACGCTCTTCGGCTGCAGGGCCACGATCTTCTGGAACTCGGCAATCGCCTCGTCCAGCACCTGGTTTTGAGAATTGCCCTGCGAGTTGCCCGGCGCCGTGGCTCCCGCCGTCCCCTGTTCGCCCTCGCCCAACTGGCGAAGGTAGATCCGGCCCAGCAGTTTGTGCGCGTCAATGTTGTCGGGCGAATTCTTCAGCAGCGTCCGCGCCGTCACCTCCGCATCGTGCACGCGGCCCACGCGGAAATAGAGATCGGCGAGATCGTCGGCCAGCTCCGCCGAATTGGGATCGGCGTTGAGCGCCAGCTTGTACTCCTCGATGGCCTTGTTCACCTCGTCGGTGCGGCCGTCGGAGATGGCGTCATCCTCATACACACCCGCCAGCGCCAGGTGATAGTACGCCTGCGCGCGGTTAGGTGCGGTAGTGGCCGTGGCCGGGCCCGCCGGTGTCGTGCCGGTATCGGCCGCGGGCGTCTTCGCGGGAACAGCCTGTGCTGGAGCGGTCGTGGTGGGAGCGGCGGCGGGCTGCGCCGGTTGCGTCTTCGCCGGGGCTGCCGGGGCGCCGCCGGCCGGAGCGTTTTGCGCGCAAACGGCTGCTGCCGGTAAAAAAAGCAAAAGAGCGGGGGCAATCGTGCGCCCAAGGATCGAAAATGTAGTCATTTTTATCATCATGCAGGGAAATCCAAACGAGCTGAATCCGGTAAAGCGTGTTGAACGCACGCGGATAGTCGAAACGCGACGCGGGCAGCCAGGCAGGTCTGGCAGCCGGGCAACTCTGCCTACCGTTACAGACGATTTTACGCGTCAATAGTCGCGCGTGCACGGCGGAATCCGCGATTTTCCCGCAAATTGCCGCCATTCATGTCCTTGCGACCATGCGCAGACTCTCGGCCCCGGCCCGAGGCAACTTCGCTAGCCCCGCTAACCCCGCTTGTTTCCGATCAGTGCCTGAAGTGCCGTATGCCCGTAAAGACCATGGCCAGACCGAGTTGGTCGGCCGCCGCAATCACTTCCTCATCCCGCACCGAGCCGCCCGGCTGGATCACCGCCGTGGCGCCAGCCTCGGCCACGGCCTCCAGTCCGTCGGGGAAGGGAAAGAACGCATCCGACGCCGCCACGCAGCCCCCCTCCTGAGTCTTGAGCGGCAGCACGGCCTTCATGGCGCCGAACCTGGCCGCGTCCACCCTGCTCATCTGTCCCGCGCCCACGCCCAGCGTCTGCCCGTCGCGCGCGTACACAATGGCGTTCGATTTCACGTGCTTGCATACGCGCCAGGCGAAGAGCAGGCTGCGCAGCTCCCCCGCCGTAGGCGGGCGCCACGTCACCACCTTCAGCTCCGACTCCGTTACTTGGGCCCTGTCGGCGTCCTGCAGCAGCAACCCTCCCGATACCTGCTTGACCACGGGCTTGGCCGGCGCTGCCTTCACTTCCACCAGGCGCAGATTCTTCTTCGCTGCAAAACGCCCCCGCGCGTCGCTGGAAAACCTGGGCGCGGCAATGGCTTCGACAAACAGCTTGGCGATCTCTTCCGCCGCCGCACCATCCACCTCGCGATTGATGCCGATGACTCCGCCGAAGGCCGATACCGGATCGGCCGAAAGGGCCTTATGGTAGGCCTCGAGAATCGTCGCGCCCGTCGCCGCGCCGCAGGGATTGGTGTGCTTCACAATGATGACCGCGGGTTCCTCGAATTCCTGCACCAGTTCCCAGCACGCGTCGAGGTCAACGAGATTGTTGAAGCTGAGCTCTTTTCCCTGCAACTGATGCGCGCCCGCAATGCCGAGACCTGAGCCGTCGCTATAAAGCGC
>JBEKAS010000124.1:0-11668 GCA_050015795.1 Occallatibacter sp.
TCCACATTCACCTTGCGCACGCCGTTGCGGATACCCAGTTGAATCTCCTCGATGGGCACGCCCCAGGTGGGCTTCAGACTGCCGCCGTACTCGTTCACGATGTCCTGCAGTTCCTTCGGTACCGAGGAACTGCCGTGCATGACCAGGTGCGTGTGCGGCAACCGATTGTGGATCGCGATGAGTACGTCCATCTTGAGCACGCTGCCATCGGGCTTCTTGTTGAACTTGTAGGCGCCGTGGCTGGTGCCGATGGCAATGGCCAGCGCGTCCACGCCGGTGCGCTCGGCAAATTCGACAGCCTGGTCGGGATCGGTGATGTGCTCCAGGCCCGTGCCGCCCGCGCCATGGCCGTCTTCCACGCCGCCCAGCACGCCGATCTCGCCTTCCACGGTTACGCCGCGCTCGTGCGCGTAGTCAACCACGCGGCGCGTCACGTCCACATTCTCTTCGAATGTCGACGGCGTCTTGCCGTCTTCCTTCAGCGAGCCGTCCATCATCACGGAGGTGTAACCCAGTGCGATGGCGCTCTTGCAAGTCTCAAAACTATTGCCGTGATCCTGGTGCATGGCGATGGGAAGGTCGGGATTCAGATCCGCAGCCGCCTGGATCAGCTTGAAGAGGTAGAGGTCCTCGGCAAACGCGCGCGCGCCGCGGCTGGCCTGGACGATCACCGGCGACTTGGTCTGCCGGGCGGCCATCATGATGGCTTGAATCTGCTCCATGTCGTTCACGTTGAACGCGCCGACACCGTATCCGCCCTTGGCAGCCTCGTCGAGGAGCTGCCGCATGGAAACTAGAGGCATAAAAATTCTCCTTTGGGTGGCTCTCGCTACCTTTGCGCTCAACTCTCACTCTGTCGGGAATTCAGCCTGGCGCCTAGAGCCGCAATCATGTTTATGGTAGCAGAGATGCGCAAGGAAAAACCGCCGGCGGGAACCACTATGGCTCATGTTGGTCCCGATTCAGGGCTTGGCCAGATCCGCTGTTTCCAGAAAGGTATAACTTCCTGAAGGCGATGGCGGCCAATGCGCCAGCCGCCGGTTGGGCACCGCCAGCGCATCGATGCGCTCTACGCATAGGTCACTTGTCCCAGGATCGCGGCCCGCTTCGCTCCCGTTGCACTGGGAACATTACTCGGCAGGCGATGCCACGTGCACCACGCGAGTAGCGCAAACGCCGCCGCCTCCTTGGCTTCGGCAGGCAATCCGAAGGCATCGCTGTCGCGCAAAACGCAACCCTGCGGCTTGAGCCTTTCAGCGAGCATCTTCATCAGCGTCCGGTTGCGCGCGCCGCCGCCGGAGACGATGAAATCCACGGCGCGGCTCTTCATGCGGGGCTCGACGTCGCGCGCGAAGCTCCGCGCAATCGTCTCCGCGGTCAAGGCTGTCGCTGTCGTGAGCGCATCGTGGGGGCTTTTGGATTGTGCGAGGCACTTCTGAAAAAATCCCGCCGCGTAAGTCTGGCCAAACTGCTCGCGTCCCGCGGTCTTCGGTGGACGCAATTTGAAGTAAGGGCGCCGCAGAGCGTCTTTGAGGACTGGCTCGATCACCGTTCCGCGCGCTGCCAGCGCCCCGTTGCGGTCGAAGGGTTTGTCGAACAGTTTTTGCGCCAGCCAGTCGATGACCATGTTGCCCGGCCCGGTATCGAATGCGATGACCTTGCCCGGAGCGGCGCCGGCGGGAATGGCAGTCAGGTTTGCGATGCCGCCGATGTTTTGCAAAACCCGCCCGCGCTTCGCATCGGCGAAAAGGAAATAGTCCAAAAGCGGGACGAGCGGAGCTCCCTGGCCGCCGGCCAGCATGTCTGCGGGGCGGAAGTTCGATACCACGGGAACTTCCAGCTCTGCGGCGATCGCCTGCGCTTCACCCGCTTGCCACGTACATGCAAATTTGCGGCCCGCATACTGGGCCGCGCGCGCCTGGTGGTAGAGCGTCTGGCCGTGGCAGCCGACCAGATCAAGCCGCAGATTGAGCTTCCTGGCGGTTTCCTTCACCGCCTCCGTATACGCGAGGCCCAGGCGCCAATTCAGCCGCGCAAGCTCGGCCGTTGAAGTCGAGGACGCATTCATCGCAGAGAGTACGGCCCGCCGCAGTGCGGCAGGAAAAGCAAAGTGCTCATGCGCCAGCAGCGTGAGCTTTGGCCGGGCCGGGCTGCCCAACCCTCGCGGCGTTTTTGTTCTTGCCGCCAGGGGTGCGGCCGCAATCCGTACCACTGACACATCGATGCCGTCGGCCGAGGTGCCGCTCATCACGCCGGCAACCGTCATGGCACGTGCCTTCATGCCGTCTCCTGAGCAGCGGCCGTCGCTACCGTCTCGCCGAAGCGCAGAATCCGTGTGCGTAGCGCTTCGAATTGTCGCGTGCCGAGCGCCGCCGGCATCTTTGCCGGGAATGTTGCCGCTCGTTTCCGCGCTGACTCGTGCGCGCGCCGGAGCAAAATCCTATTGAAAGCCGCCGATCGCTCGCCCTCGCGAATCAGCGCTTCGTACACCTGCAAAATCGGCTCAGGATGGTGACAGATTAAGGCCAGATCGGAGCCCATGCGCACGGTAGCAATCGCGGCTTCGGCAATGGGCATGAATTTGGTTACGCCGCCCATCTCCAGGTCGTCCGAGACGACCATGCCGCGATAGCCGATGCGCTTGCGTAACACGGTTTGCATCCAGAACTTCGACACGGTGGCCGGGCGCATCGGGTCCGCGGTCAGAGGATATGCCGCGTGGTTCACCATGATCATCGGCAACTGGTCGCGCAGCGCTCTATAGGGCTCCAGATCCTCCTGCCATAACTGCTGCCACGTGCGCGCGATCTTCGGTGTTTCCAGGTGGGAATCGAGTGTGCCTCCGCCGAGGCCGGGAAAATGCTTGCCGCATCCCGCCACGCCATGCGCCGCCAGCCCGGCGAGAAACTCGCGCGCGTAAGCGACAACGCCCGCGCCGGTTTCGGCCGCGCAGCGCGTCTCCATCACCTTGCGCGACTCCGGCAGCGCCAAGTCGAGCACTGGCGCGAATGATGAGTTGAACCCGAAGGCCTTTACCGCCCGCGCAATCAGCTCTCCGTGCTCGCGCTGGAGCTTGGCCCGCCCCGTTTTACGCGCGGCTTGCGCCACGGCCTGCGCTGAAGGAATCGGAGCCAGCACATCACGCAGCCGGTCGACCGTGCCGCCTTCCACGTCGGCAAAAGCGCTGCAATGCGGCGGGCAGAAGCTGGTTGCCTTGGCAAGCAGAGCGCGGGTTTGTGCGCGATCGACAATGTTTCGCCGGAAGAGAATGATTCCGGCCGGTCGAACCAGCTTGAGCCACGCCCGCTCCATCGCGGTGAGCTCATTGTCGCCCAGCCCCACCACCAGCAAACTTCCCGCAGCCTGACGCAAACTTTCTTTCATCCCCTACCCTCAGGGGCTAAAGCCCCACGCTTTAGGGCCGTTCTTCGGCACGACTGAAGTCGTGCCCTTTCACGGCGCCATTTATGCAACCCGTTTTCGTCCGTCGTCTTTAGTCCCTAGTCCTCAGTTCCTAGTCCCTAGTCTTTGTTCTTCTTCAATTCCTGTTGCAGCTCTTCAAGCAGGTTCAGCGCCTGCAGCGGCGTCAGCGTGTTCACATCCGTGGCCTCAATGCGGTCCACAATCCGCTGCGAAAGCGGCGTGAAGATCGTCATCTGCATCGGGTCGGGTTCGGTTTCGACCTGCACGCTCTGCCGCTCCTGCTTCTCGTGCTGGCGCAGCACGTGCTTGGCGCGTTCGATCACAGCCAGCGGCAGCCCGGCCAGCCGCGCCACTTCGATGCCGTAGCTTTTGCTGGCCGCGCCGGGCTCAATATTATGCAGAAACACGATGCCGCTCGCCGACTCCTTCACACCCACGCGCAGATTGCGCACGCGCGGCAACTTCTCGGCCAGCATAGTCAGCTCGTGATGGTGCGTGGCAAACAGCGTGCGCGCGCCCACTTCGGCGTGCAGAAACTCCACTGTCGCCCAGGCCAGCGAGAGTCCGTCGAAGGTCGCCGTTCCGCGGCCCATCTCATCGAGTAGAATCAGCGAGCGACTGGTGGCCGTGTTCAGGATCGTCGCGGTCTCCGTCATTTCGACCATAAAAGTTGAGCGGCCGCGCGCCACATTGTCGCTGGCGCCTATTCGTGTGTAGACGCGGTCGACCAGACCGAAGCGCATCGAGTCGGCCGGAACAAAGCTGCCCATCTGCGCCATCAGCACCAGCATCGCGGCCTGCCGCAGATAGGTGCTCTTGCCGCCCATGTTGGGCCCGGTCACCAGCAGCAGGCTCGGCAGTGGTGGCGGCGCGCTTTCACTCTTTGAAGAAGATTCGTCGGAGGCGCAAAGGTAGAGATCGTTGGCGATGAAGCGGCCCTCGCGCGTCTCTTCCATCCACTGCTCAATCACGGGATGCCGCGCCGCCACGGCCTCCAGCACCGGCTCCTCGGCCAGTTGCGGACGCACATAACGCCGCGCCACAGCCAGATGCGCAAAACATGCCAGCAAATCCGCCTCGGCCACAGCTGCAGAACTGCGGCGGATACGGCCCGCGCTCTCAAGAACGAATTTTCTCAGCTCGGCAAAGATGCGCTTCTCAATCTCGATCGAGCGGTCGTGCGCGGTAAGAATCCTGCGTTCGTAGTCCTTCAGTTCCGGCGTGGTGAAACGCTCCGCGTTCACCAGCGTCTGTTTGCGCTCGTAGTCGGCGGGCGCGAGCGCCAGGTTCGCCTTCGTGATCTCGATGTAATAGCCGAAGACTGAGTTATAACGCACCTTCAGCGATGCGATGCCGGTGCGTTGCCGTTCGCGGTCCTCGATGGCCGCAATGGCGTGCCGGCCCGAAGTCGAAACAGAACGCAATTCGTCGAGTTCCGCGTCGACGTTCGGAGCAATCGCGCCGCCGTCGACAAGGGTGAGCGGCGGTTCAGACACTAAGGTGCGGACAATGCGCGCCGTCACGTCGTCGAGCGTGTCGAGATGCGCGGAAATTGTGCGCCATCGCGACGCCTTCATGGCTTCGAGCGCGACTTTCAGCCCAGGCAGCCGGGCCAGGCTGCCGGCAAGCGCGCGCACGTCGCGCGGGCCCGCGGAATCGAGCGAAATCCGCGCCAGCAGCCGCTCAAGGTCAAGGATGCCGCCGAATGCCCGCCGCATTTCCTCGCGTTTCAGCAGATCGCTGTGTGCCTCGGCAACCGCTTCGTAGCGCGCGTCGATTTCCGGCGCTGCATTCAACGGCCGCAGAATCGTTGCGCGCAGCAGCCGCTTGCCCATCGGAGTCAGGCAGGCATCGAGCGTGCGAAATAGCGTGACGCGGTCATCCTGGCCGGAAAAGAGAGGCTCGATTAATTCAAGATTGCGCACCGTCACCTGGTCCAGTTCGAGGGACGTCGAATGCTCCTCGAATTTCAACGAGTCGATGTGCAGCGCTTCATTCTTTTGCGTAGTGCGCACGTAGTGCAGCACGGCTCCGGCCGCAATCGCCGCCGGCTCGTGGCCGGTCAGCCCGAATCCCTCCAGCGAACGCACATTCAGTTGCCGTTCGACAAGCGGGACAGCAAAGTCACGCGTCCACACCCAGTCCTCAACCCGGGTACGCGCCGCAATCCTCTCCAGTTGCGCCGGAAGCTCCGCGCTCGCAGCCACCAGCACCTCGCTGGGAGCGGCCAGCAGCAGCGCATCGACCGCTTGCGCCCGGGCATCCGCGCCGTGAAATTCGGCGGTGCGAAACTCGCCCGTCGACACATCCAGCAGCGCCAGTGCACAAACCGATTCAGAGGGTCGTGCGCCCCTGGGAGCTGCTTCGTAAAGCGCCGCGAGAAAGTTGTTCTGTTCCTGCCCCAAACCCGCGTCCAGCGCCGTTCCCGGCGTGAGGACGCGCGTCACCTCGCGGCGGACGATTTTCTTGGTGAGCCTGGGGTCCTCCATCTGGTCGCAGAGAGCGATGCGATAACCCTTGCGCAGCAGGCGCGTCAGGTACTGCTCCACGGCGTGGTAGGGAACGCCGCACATGGGAATGCTGCGCTCCCGGTCGCGCGCCGTCAGCGTCAGTTGCAGCTCGCGGCTGGCCACCGCGGCATCGTCATAAAAAAGCTCGTAAAAATCGCCCATGCGAAAGAACAGCAGCGCATCGGGATTCTGCTTCTTCGCCGCGGTCCACTGGCGCATGAACGGCGTCAATTCCGTTACGATTCTCTCCGGCCCAGCCTTCGCCGTCGGAACCACCGCCGTCAGCGCGAACTCCTCCTGAGCGGTGCCCGCTTGAGCCGGGGCAAGTGGGTGTGCTGCAGCCAAAGCCGAGTCGTCCTCCAAAACCGGCGGCTCCGGATCGGCGTGTTGGAGGTCGTTGTGCATCGCGCTGATGTTTAGAGTATCGCGGCTCTGCACGAAGCCCGAAATGCCGCTGGCTGCGGAAATCCGCGCCGAACCAATTTTGGCCCAAGTTAATGTCGGGCAAAGAAAAAATACACGGCAACGACCCCGTGCGAGTACAATCCTTGCGTTCCCATGCAGGGCCTCGCAGGCTCCCCCGCGTCGTCCTCCGGCCCCAGCGCCAAAACCGAAGTTCCCCAAGGAGGAATCTTCCAATGAACAGAACCATGCGCTATGTAGTTTGCACGTCCGTCGCCGTTGTGCTGTTTTCCCTCGTTGCAATTGCCCATGCCCAGTCGCCGTTCGACGGGACATGGCGTTTAAACCCTGCCTCGGCAAAGTTCACGCCAAAGCCTTTCACCTCCTACACCAGCCAGGGCTGGTTCCACTGCGTCAGTTGCGAGCCACCTTTTGATGTGGCGGCTGATGGCCAGGACCAAGCCGTCACCGGGCATGCATTCAACACGGTGAGCGTGACGCTTGTCGATCCACATACGATCAAATTTGTATACAAAAAGGACGGCAAGATCACCGGCGACGAGACCGATACCGTCTCTGCTGACGGAAAGATCATGACTTCGGTCACTTCCAACTACCCCGCAAACGGCCAAGTGACACATGCCACCGCAAAACTGAAGCGGGTCGGCGTGTTGCGCCCGGGTGTCCATGCAACTTCGGGCAATTGGCAGGTTCTCAACTTCACCGACACCGAAAACGATCTGCTGACCACTTACGCGACCAACGGCGACGAACTGACGATGACGGATCCGACCGGCGACAGTTACACGGCAAAGTTCGATGGGAGCGACTATCCGTACAAGGGCAATTACGGAGTGAATGCCGTCTCGTTGAAGCGGATCGATGCCCACACCATTGAAGAGACGGATAAGCGCGACGGAACGGTCGTGGGTGTTTACAAGATGACAGTCTCGCCCAACGGAAAATCCATGACCATCGTGGCCCACGATCCGCGCAACGACACAACGTCAACCTTTACCGCAACCAAGAAGTGACGGCCTCGACTCTGCCCTCGGCAACCCGCCGCAGATTGATCACGGTTCATCGTGCGCGTCTGCGGCGTAAATTGCCGAGTCATCCTCGTTGGGCGATTTCCCGATCGCCCAGCCTTCCAATTTCGAAATTAGTGAATCCCCAAGGAGGAAGGTTTCAATGAAAACAAATCGTTTGGCTGTCTTCACCTTGTCTCTCGCGGCGCTGCTGTGTGTCGCGGCCGTTTCCCGGGCACAGTCCCCATTCGACGGCACCTGGAAGACTGACCTGTCGCAGACCAAGTTCAGCCCAAAACCTCTGGCTTTCTACATCAGCCAGGGCTGGTACCACTGCGTCACATGCAACCCGACGTTCGACGTTGCCGCCGATGGGCAGGATCACGCTGTTACCGGGCAATCCTACGACACGATCAGCGTTACGATCGTGGATCCGCACACCATCTCAATCGCGACCAAGAAAGGCGGTCAAGCCGATTACGAACAGACCCGTACGGTCTCTGCCGACGGCAAAAGCCTAACGGTCAATTCGACCGGTCACCCCGCGAGTGGCGGCGCGCCGACAAACTTTGTCACGATTGCCAAACGCATGGGCGTGGCGCCAGCGGGTGTGCATGCGACCTCAGGCCAGTGGGTCATCCAGAAGCAGACCGGAAGCGATAATGGATTGCTGACCACATACAAGACGAATGGCGACCAGTTCACGATGACCTCGCCCACCGGTGAGACCTATACCGCGAAGTTTGACGGCGCCGATTACCCGGTGATGGGGGCGCATTACTACAACGGAGTCTCGCTGAAGAAGATCAATGCGAATACGATTGAGGAAACCGACAAGCGGGACGGCATGGTCGTCGATGTTTCAACAATGACTGTCTCGGCGAACGGCAAGACGATGACTGTGGTCGATAACGACAAGATCACGGGCCGGACTTCCACGTACGTTGCCAAAAAGCAGTAACGGTCTCGGCATTCGGATGAAACGCTCCAGCCCCGGCGTCCGCCGCACTGCGTAGGCGCCGGGGGAGGGAGGGCTCTGTATTCGTTGTATTTGCAGATTGGCGTTCATTGTGAGGAGGCGGTGTCGAGATAAGTCGGCGGGCGCCATCTTCCTCGGCGTGCGTCGAATATGAATGAGAGAGCCTAAATGGCTCGCGTTCGCCGGGCGAAACTTTCCCTTCGACGCGCACGCAACGCGCTCGTGGCCGTGCCGTAAGCCGGCGCGGCCATCAGGAGACTCACGCCAGCGCTGGCACTCCAGCGTCAGCGAAGACGACGAGAGTTTCTTAGCCTCTCAGCTTGCGGCGCAACATTCCTGCCAGGCCCACAAGGCCCGTTCCCAGCAGCAGCAGGGAGGTCGGCTCCGGGGTGGTCTCGACGTTGTAGGTGTCGGGATACCCGCCGTATACCGTCACATCGGGGATGTTGTCCTCCACAAAGAAAGCCTGATCGGGGAAAATGCCCCCATATAGGTTTTGATCAAAACTCTCGACGGTCGCAACCGACGGGAAATCCGAATTGCCGGCCCAATACACGGTAAGGGCATCGCTGGCGGTTCCAGCGTCTTGATCGCCCGGCCAGTAGAGAACTGCATCCCAGAGGCTTTGGTTCCACAGGCCGCTGCTGTCATCGCTTAGCGTATTGGGGTCGCCCGTAATCACAACAGCATAACCGGCTCCGACGAGGTTGTCGTAGAAGCCTGCGCCATCGTACGTCAGGTTCGGCGTGAGATCGATGTTGTAGGAGGTGGGAGAATAGTAAAGGTCGCAGGTGAAATCAACGTACGTAGTATCTCCGGCAACGTTGTTCGGCCCATTGACGCAGCCGGAGACGGGCCCTGCAAAAGTGGGTTGCGCAATCATGAGGACAAACAGCAGCGCAGGTAGAATCGAAACTTTTGTGATCGTCTTCATGTCTCTCCTGGAGTCGCCCTGGTTACACCCTCTGCCGGCGCGGGCCAAAGCGAAGGGCCTTGGTGTTCAATGGTTCACTCGACGTAGCTCGTACAAAATGCGAGTGCTGGGAGGAAGCACTCGCACCGAGTCCCACTGCACGACCCCCAGGAGCACATTGGTTTTCAGGAGAAAGAGGAAGAGAGACAAATGCCTGACCGAAAAGACCAAGCAGGTCCCGTCAGCAGTCGCCAATGCATCCAGCCTCTTTCTGCACGTTGCATTCCAAAACGGCATGCGTAGAATCAATTAGTTACCGGCCATGCAGTTGACAATACGCAAACTCTTGCGACTTCCATGTGTAAGTGACTTCTCTCGCGTGTTCTGTCCACTTCAGTCCCCGTCGATGCCGGGGAAACTTCTTCGACCAGCTCCACAGGACGGGACCGGAGTAGCCGCGCTAACGCAATGGGGCAAATATGGCTTGGAGTCTCTCAGTAGGAGCCTCTTTGACGATCCCTTTGGTCCGACCCGTGCCGGTTGGAGCCTGATCGCTGCTTTTAGGTGATTTGCATCACAGTATACTGATCGGTAACGCCTTTAAGGTAAGAACTGCCATGTACCTGCTTTGGCTACGAGTTGCGGCCATTTTGTATGCCGGCGGATGTGTCGCCATCTTCCCCGCCGTGCTCTCGAAATCCTTGCCCTGGCGCAAAACCTGCGTGCACCTGGGCGGATTGGCCTTCTTTTTCCACTTTGTCTCGGTGGTCGAAATGCTGGTGCAGGCGCGTCGCCTGATGCCGGTGGGCGTGCGCGAGATCGAGTCGCTGCTGGGCTTTGCCGTGGCCGGCCTGTTCTTCCTGGTGTGGTGGCTCTACGACGCTATCTCCCTTGGAATCTTTGCCTTGCCGGCGACGTTTTTCCTCGTATTCATCCCCTCGCTGGGGCCGGATCGCTACCGCTTCCCCTCGCAGCGGGTTTGGATGAGCTGGCTAGTGGCGCACATCATCGCCCTGTTGCTAGCCTATGCGGCCCTTTGCTTCAGTCTCCTGGCGTCGATGCTTTATCTCGTGCAGGAGCGGCGCATCAAATCCAAGCACAAGCCCGGCAAGACACAGCGCTGGCAGCCTCTCGAATGGCTCCCGCCTCTGGACACCCTCGAGCGTCTGGCTCTGGCCACCCTGGAATTCGGATTTCCCTGCATGACCGTGGGCTTGCTGATTGGCTCCGTCCTGGTGCAGGAAACCTCGTTGGGCGCGGCCTATTTTCTCGATCCCAATATCCTCGCTTCGTTCGTCATGTGGATCGTTTACGCGACGCTCCTCCTGCTCCGGCGCGGCATGGGAATGCGTGGCCGCAGGGCCGCCTATGTCTCCGGCGGGGCGTTGGTCGTGATGATGGCGGTTTGGGCCGTCAACTTCTTCAGCCAGGTGCACAGGTTCGGTTCCCAATGACGCTTGCACTCATTGGCGTGAACCACAAGACGGCGCCCATCGCGCTCAGGGAGAAGATCGCCATCGGCCGCGATGATCTGGCAGAAACCACACGCGCGCTGGCATCGACGCCGGGAGTCACCGAGTGCATGATCGTCTCCACCTGCAATCGGGTGGAGCTGCTGGTTGCCGTGGAAAGCCCCGACGCGCAGGTCGCCGGTTTCCTGTCGAGCTACTTCGGCATCGACGCCCAAGTGCTTGCGCCGCACCTGTACGAGTACCACGACAAAGAGGCAGTGAGTCACCTGTTCCGCATGGCCGCGAGCCTTGACTCCATGGTGGTGGGCGAGCCGCAGATTCTTGGCCAGGTGAAAGAAGCCTTCGCCGTGGCGCGCGCCGCTGGAACCGTCTCGGACCAGTTGGGACATCTTCTGCAAAGCGCGTTTGCGGCGGCGAAAAAAGCGCGCAGCGAGACCGGAATCGGTTCAAATTCTGTTTCCATCGCATCGGTGGCCGTCGATCTGGCGCGCAAAATCTTCGGCTCGCTCGAGGGGCGCACGGTTTTTCTGGTGGGCGCGGGAAAAATGAGCGAAATAGCCGCGCGGCACCTCGTGCAGCAGGGCGCAGGTGCCATCCTGGTCAGCAATCGCACCGCCGAGCGCGCGCGCCGCATGGCAGAGGAGTTTTCCGGCGGGGTGGCGCCGCAGGTTATCGAATTCGAGCAACTCTACGAAGCGGCCAGCCGCGCCGACATCGTCATCAGCTCCACAGGCGCGCCGCATCCCATCTTCCGGCGCGAGCACGGGCAGGCCTTCCTGCACAAGCGGCGTAACCGGCCCATGTTCTTCATCGATATCG
Organism: Occallatibacter sp.; assembly: GCA_050015795.1. Taxonomy (GTDB): domain Bacteria; phylum Acidobacteriota; class Terriglobia; order Terriglobales; family Acidobacteriaceae; genus Telmatobacter. The sequence goes on from JBEKAS010000124.1 coordinate 11,547, forward strand.
CCGTGCCGCGCGACGTCGATCCGGAGATGAACGAGCTCGACGGCATCTTCGTCTACGATATCGACGACCTGCAGCAGGTGGCCTCGGCGCATATGGAAGAGCGCAGCCGCCAGGCGGTCGAC
>JBEKAS010000125.1:0-11655 GCA_050015795.1 Occallatibacter sp.
CTCGACCTGCGCCTACCCGCCGCAGAGGTTCTTCGCGTGGTCGAGATGCTGCACCCGCGCGGCTTCGTCTGTCTTGGCCTCTATGGTCCAATCGATTTCCGCGAGATGGGCCGCGCCGTTGCGGCAAAAAGTTCATCGCCCGAGCACTTCTTCACCGTAAGCACGGCCGACCCCGACGAAGGCTTCCGCTCCTACGCCGAATTGGCAGAAGCCGCCTCGCGTACTGCCGCGAACACGCCCGATGCCGGCGCGGCCGAGCTAGCCGCGACCGCGTCAGCCATCACAGAAGACGACGGCGCCTTGGTCATCTTCACCACGGGATCCACCGGCTCGCCCAAGGCGGCGCTGCTCACGCATCGCAACATTACGTCGCAGAACATGTGCCTGTGCGGCGCGTTCTTCGGTGGAGACAGCGGCACGCGCTCGCTCGTCAATCTGCCCGCCTCGCATGTCGGCGCGCAAACCGAGATCCTGATGACAACGCTATTCGGCGGCGGGACCGCGGTTCTTATTGAGGTCTTCGACGCTGGCCGCTCGCTGCGCGCCATTGAACAGCACCGCGTGGAGCTGCTCGGCCAGATTCCGGTGATGTTCAACCTGGAATGGATGCTGAAGGACTACGGCGGCTACGAACTGAAGAGTCTGAAGTTTGCCGCCTACGGAGGCAATGCCGTTTCGCGGCCATTCGTAGATAAACTTGCCACCATGGCGCCGGTGGTGGGCACGGGACTGGGGCTGACCGAGAGCGCGGGCTTCTGCACTTACGTGAGCGTCGATGCAGCAGAGCGCGAGAAGATCCTCGACGGCCTCGGCCACGACATGCCCGCGTACCCATGCTCGATCCGCCAGCCCATGCGCGACGACGGCCTGGCCGGCGACGCACTGCCCGATGGCGAGATCGGCCACCTCTGCTTTCGCGGACCGCAGACCTTCGCCGGCTACGTGAACGATGCCGCCGCCACCGCCAGGACCATCTCGCGCGACGGCTATCTCTACACCGGCGACCTGGGCTACAGGACTGCCGCGGGCATTCATCTCTCGGGACGAGCCAAGTGGGTCATCAAGTCGTTCGGCTACCAGGTGTTTCCCGGCGACGTGGAGGCGCACATCAGCGACCTTGCGGAGAAAGTCATGAGTTGCATCGTGGTCGGCGTGGCGCACGAGGTGGCCGGGGAGGGCGTGGTGGCCGTGGTCGAAAAGCGGCCGGGCGTCGAGCTCGCCGTGCAGGAGCTGGAACGCCACACGCGCTCGCTTGCGACCTATATGCGGCCACGGCACTGGATCATCGTCGAGCCCGGCCAGATGCCTCTGAACCGCCTCGGAAAGCCCGACCACCAACGCGCACAGGAGATGGCGCGCCAGGAGATCGCCAACTTGCGTGCCCGCGGCGAGTGGGATAGCCGGCACACATAAGCGCAGCGCGTTTGCACATGAGTAGCGCCGGACTGGAGGCCGGCGCTACGTTAGGATGAGGGATGTAAAATAACGCCTGTCTGGAGCACGCTTTTGGCATACGACGATCTGCGCGACTGGATCAAAGCGCTCGAGAAACACGGCGAGCTCCGCCGCATCCGCGAAGAAGTTTCGCCCGAGCTCGAAATCACCGAGATCACCGACCGCGTGAGCAAGATCGGGGCGTCTTCCCACCCTTCGAGCAAAGAGCGCTCGAAGGATGGGGCATCCGCAATCGCGCTCGGCGAAAAATATGCACCCGGTGGCCCGGCACTTCTGTTTGAGAATGTCAAAGGCCACCCCGGCCACAAGGTCCTCATCAACCAGTTCGGCAGCGAGCGGCGCATGGCGTTGGCGCTCGGTGTCGACCGCATCGACGAGATCGCCGAACGCATTCACGCGCTGATGAACGTGAAGGCTCCCGAGGGCCTGCTCGACAAACTCAAGATGCTGCCGCAACTGGGCGCGCTGGCCAGCGCATTTCCCAAAGCCGTGAGCGCCAAAGACGCCCCATGCAAGGAAGTCGTACGGCGCGACAACTTCGATCTCAACTATTTCCCCATCCTCAAGTGCTGGCCGCATGACGGCGGGCGTTTCATCACGCTGCCCTGCGTGCACACGCGCGATCCTGGAAGAGGAGGGGGCACCGGCAAGCGCAACATCGGCATGTATCGCATGCAGGTGTACGACGGCCAGACCACCGGCATGCACTGGCAGCGGCAAAAGGTGGCCGCGGAACACTATCGCGAGGCATTGCGCCAGGCAGCAGCGGCCGGCGCCGAGTCGGATTCCGCGCTGAACGCGTCGGCTGCGAGAGTGGCGATGATGGCCGAGTCCGCCGGTGGCGCAGTCACCATTCCCGATCAACCCGCGGGCGCAATTCCGCAACTCGCGCTGGGCAACTTGAAAGGCTCGCGACTTGAAGTGGCCGTCGCCATCGGCACCGATCCCGCAACGACATTCTCCGCCATCGTTCCCGCACCGCCGGAAGTTGAGGAATTCCTCATCGCCGGCTTCCTGCGTGGCAAGCCGGTCGAGATCGTCAAGTGTGAAACTGTCGATCTCGAAGTGCCCGCCCACGCTGAGATCGTTCTCGAAGGCTACGTGGAGCTGGGCGAGTTGCGCTCCGAAGGCCCCTTTGGCGACCACACCGGCTTCTACACGCTGGCAGACGAGTACCCTGTCTTCCATGTCACCTGCATCACCCACCGCAAAGATCCCATCTACGCCGCGACCATTGTCGGCAAGCCGCCCATGGAAGACGCGTGGATGGGCCGAGCCGTCGCAAGCATCTTTCTGCCGGCGATGAAGATGACCATCCCCGAGCTGGTCGACATCAATCTGCCCGTGGAAGCCGTCTTTCACAACCTAATGATCGTGTCGATCAAAAAGAGCTATCCCGGCCATGCGCGCAAGGTGATGAACGCCATCTGGTCGCTCGGCCAGGCCATGTTCACCAAGTGCATCATCGTGGTCGACGAGGACTGCGACGTCGAGAACATCCCCGAGGTCGTCCTGCGCGTGGCCAACAACATCGATCCCGAGCGCGACATTCAGTTCATGCTCGGCCCCGTCGATTCGCTCGATCACTCGAGCCGCCTGCCCAACTACGGGTCGAAGATGGGAATAGACGCCACGCGCAAATGGAAGGCCGAAGGCTTCGAGCGCCCCTGGCCGGCGATGATCGAGATGGACCGCACGACGAAAGCGAAGGTCGACGCGATGTGGGCGAAGCTGGGGCTGTAGAAAGGCTCGAGGGGCCGACCTAAGGGGCTGAATCCGTTCCTCAATGCGTGCCTCGGTGATCTGGCGTCAGCCAACAGCATTCAGGGGCGGATCAAGGCCCAGGAGCACAGGCTTTGGGCCCGGGAGTTCCGTGCCGAATTAACTGCTGGGGAACTGTATCCGCCAAAAAGTATTGCACCTGCCAGGCCGCTAAACCGGGTAGAAGGCGAACGAGAGCAAGAGCGCGAGGGAAAGGTAGAGAGCCGTTATGACAAGGAGGGAGACGCGTAAACACTCTCCGACGCGGTCTCTCAATTCAACCTGGTGCCCATGCCGCTTTGCCCTCGACTCCTCCTCATCTGCCAGCCGATTTGCCCTTTGGCATTCCTCTTGGGGAATCTTATCCTTTGACAGCTTAGCCTCATTGCGCAGCCATAGACAATTATCCGTCCTCATTAGCTGCTGTTGCAGTTGTCCGACCGAATCGATGGCATTCTCCTGGTAGAAGAAATTGGCGACACATCCAATGATTGCGAGCACTCGGAACGCCACTACCCCCAGCGCCTGATAACAGCCCACAGCGCGGTGCATCTGGAAGCTATAGACAAAGCCTCCAAGGAACAATGCCCAGAGTACGTAATACAGGCGTCCGTTTGTGTCCCGGTTCCATTCAAGGTGTCTTGCGTACTTCTCTTCGAAATCCTTCGCCATTTTCGTGTCCATATCCCAACGTTTATCTCTGGGCGGGGCATCTCCGACCTAGCTCACCGCGGAACAGAGACCGTTTGTGGAAAACCATAAGCCCCTGTGATTCTCCAAGTGCTTAGAGCGCCCTTCGTCGATTTCACCGCGAATGTCACCGAATCATCCGGATCTTTCTCGTGGGGCGTATATTTCCATTCAGGTGAGAGCGTATCTATGTGCTTCTTCCCGTGTCCCTTCAAAATAGCGCCACCATCTGACTCAAGGTCTACTTCGTATTCTATGGCTGTTAGGCAGAAATCCTTGGCATGGTTTATGACGGTGAAATGAAAGTACCAGCCACCCTTTTCCCCTGTTTCCCTATCAGGCGCTATATACCACAACTGCCCATCAGAACCTTCAACTTGGTCAGGCGCAATTTCGGCGATCTTCGCTCCGGCGCGAATGCCCGAGGGGCAAGGCGGTAACGGCTCAGGACGCGGCTTGTCCTGCGGCGCTCCAAACAGCAGAGCATATGCGGTAGGTGGCTGAGGTTGCGAGGTTGAATCGGCTTGTATGACAATATGCGCAGTCTCGCCAATCGCGACCAACAAAGCAAGAATAGCCACGATGCCCTTAGCGACCTCACCGTGGGTTTTCTTCGCTTGCCAATACCATGCAGCCCCCGCCCACAAGGCAGCTTCCAGCAGGTAGATCGGAACAAGGCCCTTGCTAATCGATACCACTAGGCTAATGGCAGCGAATGCCCCAAAAATGAGAGTGCCAGCCCTGAGTGCTGTTCCGCCCAGCCCACCTCTTGCGGGGGCTGTTTGGTCCGACGGGATACCAATCGCGGGTTTGGCATCCTGGGCTGAAACTGGCGATTCATCCACTGACGATCCGGCAACAAAAGTCTTCCCACAGTGTGGGCAAAAGTTGAACTCGTTCGGCGATTCTTTGCCACATGTTTCGCAGTCCATTTCCGCGTTCCCCAAATGTTGCGGCCAGTTTATCACTCCCTAAGCGTCGGAGACCGCTCCAGCGCCGGACCTGAAGACGACGCCGCCCAACAACCCCGCTCTGTTATATCTAAACCCATGCGGGTTGATCATTGCAGGCGCATCTTTTTTGCCGCCGTCATCATCGTCCTCGCTCTTCCTCTCGGCGCCCAGCAGACCTCCGGCACCTTCCGCTGGATCGATTTTCACGATTCCAAGGACCAGAACATCGTGGCGTGGATCGCGCGCTCACTGCAGGTGGAAAAATGGACCGCGATCCGCGAGATCGGTGTGGTCTACGACGCGGCGCTGGTGGTGACTACCGACCGCGCAGGGCCGCAATCGCCGCCCAGCGACGACAGCTTCACGGTCTGGAACGCATCGCTCACCAGCCACATCGTCGCGCCGCTGCTCAAGGGCGTGAATCTGCGCTGGTTCGACTGGGAACACTTCGCCGACGATGCTCCCGAGGAGTTGACCGTTCTCTACGACAACTGCCACGACTGCGCGGCCAGCACTTTTCTCACGAGCTTCCGCTACGACCTTGCGCACCACCAGTGGGTGGCGCGCTGGATCCGCGGCGGCCAGGGAGTTCTGGTGTGGAATGCCATTCCGCCCAGCGCACCTGACGTGACCTGGACGCAGGTCTATGCCCTGATGTCCGGAGCGGAGAACCGCGCCTATCTGTGCACGTGGAACCACTTCGACTATGGCAAAAAGCGGCAGCCCAGCGACACCATCTTCCGTTACGATGTGGACGCGATGACCGGCCTCGAGCGCACCGTGGAGTTGACTCGCGAAGATGCCGAAGCCATGAAACTTCGCCTGTGCCGCGGGCAGGACGCCATTCAGGGCCTGGAGCGCGGCCAGGATTCGGCGCTTTGCCAGCAGTTGCTGAACGCGCAACCGCAGCGCAAGCCGGTGACCACGCCGCCGGCCAACAATCGCGGCCAGTCCGCGGGGGGGCGCGTGAGCCATTGACGGTAACCCCACCCTAGCCGCAAACAAAAGCGCGACGGGGGTGGGGCACCCGGGCGTTCGCCACTAAGATGAGCGTTTAGTGGTCAATAGAGAGCAGTTTTGCCCCGCGCGCCGCGAATAGCATCCAAGCTGAATGGAGGCGCGAAATGAGCCAACTTTTCAGACTTGCAAGATTTGCCCTGCTTCCCCTGGCAATAGCACTTTCAACTGCCGGCTGCCATCAGAGTCAAGCCCTGGCCTCGGCCGATAACCAGGCGGGCACGCAGGACCCGGGCTCGGACCCGGCGGCGGCCAACCTGCCCCCCGTTCCGGACAACTCAGGCGCTCCGCAGTACCAATCCAACGCCGCCCCCGGCTACCAGCAGAATCCTCCGCCGCCGGACCAGTCGTCCTACGATCCAGGTTACGGAGAGCAGCCTGAATACACCTCAGCCCAGCCGCCTCCGCCCTTGCCCGACTACGACCAGCCGCCGGCTCCCGGCGACGACTACATCTGGACGCCCGGCTATTGGGCATGGTCTCCGGACGGCTACTACTGGGTGCCCGGCGCATGGGTTGAGGCTCCCTACGAGGGCGCACTCTGGACTCCTGGCTACTGGGGCTACTGGAATAACATCTACGGGTTTTACCCTGGCTACTGGGGCCAGTACATCGGCTACTATGGCGGCATCAACTACGGCTTTGGCTACTTTGGATTCGGTTATGAAGGCGGTTACTGGGGCGGAGGCCATTTCTACTACAACCGCTCGGTCAACAACATCAACATCTCTTTGGCCCACAACTTCTACAGCCGCTCGCTGGCCGGCTACTCCAACAACTCCCGCGTGAGTTACAACGGCGGATCGGGTGGTATCCAGGCGCGGGCGCGTCCCGCGGAGCTGACGGCGATGCATCAGCCGCACACCGCGCCCATGAGCACTCAAGTGCAGAATCAGCGTGCCGCCGGCGCCAACCGGGCCCAGTTTGCCAGCGCGAATCATGGCCGCCCGGCGAATGTGGCTGTGAGGCAGCCGCTTGCGGCCGATCGCAATGTGAATGCTCCACCGGCGTTGCAGAGAACCAATCGGAATGTAGAGCAACAGCAACAGCGCCAGGCGACTCCGCAGCAACAAGAACGCCAGACGGCTCCGCAGCAACAACAGCAGCAGCGCCAGGCAGCTCCGCAACCGCAAGAGCGTCAGGCTCCTCAGCAACAGCAACAGCAACAGCGCCAGGCAGCTCCACAGCAACAAGAGCGTCAGGCTCCTCAGCAACAGCAGCAGCAACAGCGCCAGGCAGCTCCACAGCAACAAGAGCGTCAGGCTCCTCAGCAACAGCAACAGCGCCAGGCAGCTCCACAGCAACAAGAGCGTCAGGCTCCTCAGCAACAGCAGCAGCGCCAGTCGGCTCCGCAACCGCAAGAACGCCAGGCGGCTCCGCAGCCGCAGCAGCGGCAGGCGGCTCCGCAGCCGCAGCAGCGGCAGGCGGCTCCGCAGCAACAGCAGCACCAGGCGGCACTGCAACCACAACAACGCCAGGCAGCTCCGCAGCCGCAGCAGCACCAGGCGGCTCCGCAGCCGCAACAGCACCAGGCGGCTCCGCAGCAGCAAGAACATCCCAAGTAGCAGCGTTTCACAAGGCATCCGCGGCAGATTCCGCGGATGTCACCTTAATCGGCGCCTTCACTCCGCAGCCGCCCAACAATCGCGGCCTGTCGATTGTAGGGCACGTGAGCGATTGACGGCGCTACGAAGAATTTCCTAGAATTCCGAGACTTCTGTACCACGAACCGTGTCCAATCGAATGGAGGTTGAGATGAAAAGCTATTCTCGACTCGCACTTTGCATACCGCTGGCTCTCGTGGCCGTTCTTTGCCTGGCTGGATCGAACCTGAAGATGACGCCAGGCCAAACCCCAAGCCTCAATGTCGTTCTGGCTGCCCAGGCTCAGGCGCCTCCCGACCAGGGACCCGATCCCGCAGCCGCCAATCTGGCGCCGGATACTTCGGGCCAAGGACCTAACGGGCAGTCCTATACCACCGAGGCTCCGCCGCCCGCCGGCCAGAATCCCGACGATTCCAACCCCGCTGAGCAACCCACAGAGGAAGCGACTCAGCCTCCGCCACCGCTGCCCGACTATGCGCAGCCGCCCGCGCCGGACGATGGATACATCTGGACTCCCGGCTACTGGGGCTGGGGTCCTTATGGCTACTACTGGGTGCCCGGCGTGTGGGTCGAGCCTCCGTACGTTGGCGGGCTCTGGACTCCCGGCTACTGGGGCTTCTACGGCGGGAGCTACCTGTGGTACCCCGGCCACTGGGGCATGCACATCGGCTGGTATGGCGGCATCAATTACGGCTTCGGCTACGTTGGATTCGGTTATGAAGGCGGCTACTGGAATGGCGGCCACTTCTTCTATAACCGCGTCTACAACAACATCAACGGGCGCGGGGTGCACAACGTGTACAGCTACCGCGCCAATGTTCGCGTCAACAATAACGTGCGCGTCAATAACGGCAGTAACGGCGGTCGTACCAGCTATCGCGGCGGACCGAATGGCGTCCAGGCCCAACCGCGGGCGTCGGAAGGGAATGCGTACCGCGAGCCCACCGCTCCGCGCATGAACACGCAGGTGCAGCACGAGCAGAACTACAGCACGCAGCGCGGGCAGTATGCGGCGCGGAACAACACCAGGCCGTCCACCACAGCGGAAACACGCCCGCTGCATGCCGACCCCCACGTCACGCCGCAAGTACGCAGCAGCGGAGGCGGCGGAGGCCGCTCCGGGGGCCATCGCTAGAGGCTTCGCGGATCGCGCAGTCACCAAGGGCCGCACCCTCTACCGGGGATGCGGCCCTGATTTTTGCGCGCGACGTTTTATGCCGGGCGCCCAACTTTGCCGAGAGCAGGAAAGGCCCCTGACACCTGACACCTGAAACCTGAAACCTGCCTTACGTCACTCGGCCGCGAAGACCTTGATCGCAACCAGATTGCGCACCCACCGCGCCGGGCGTTTCTCCCCTGTGGCAATCAACTGCAATGGTCCGCTGTCCGCAAGGGGCTTGCCGTTCCCTGTGTCGGCCACCATGACCGTGGAACTGCTCACGTCCGGCGTGATCTCGCCGCTCGAGTACACCACTTCGTAGAGGTCCGAGCCCTCGGCCACCACGTAGAGCCGCAGATCTTTGCCGCGTGGGTGTTCGCTCACGCCCAGCGGCGTGAGCAGCGCGATCAATGGCACGCCGGAGTAGGTCTCGTTGGCCTTGGTGTGCTCGTTGTAGACGGTGACCGTCACGTGCGGCAGACTGGCCAGCGTGGCCACGGTCCATGTGGCGGATTTATCGCCGAAGGTGATCTTCAGCCCCTCCGCGGGCGCGGGCACCTGCGCCGTCATTTCGGACGTTTGCGGCCCCATCGGCATGTGCGGCTGCGGGCTCTGCGCGCGTGCGGCAAGCGCCCCCAAGCTCAATAGTCCCAGAATGATGGCGGTGGCAACGCTTGTAAGCTTCATTAGGCTCTCCCTGCCTCCATCGTATACTGAACGCATGTCGATCGTGCGCAACATCGCCGGCATCGCCAAGGGCATGAGCATCACCGCTCGCGAGGCGTTCGCGCCCACCGAGGTGGAGAATTACCCTGACGGTCCCGGCCCCTTGCGCGGAGCGGTCCTCGAGTCGCGCTACCGCGGCGCGCACGTGCTCGAGCGCGACGAAGACGGCCTGGAAAAGTGCGTGGCGTGTTTCCTGTGCGCCGCGGCCTGCCCTGCAAACTGCATCTATATTGAAGCCGCCGATAACACCGCCGAAACCCGCATCTCCTCGTCGGAGCGCTACGCCAAGGTCTACAACATCGACTACAACCGCTGCATCTTCTGCGGCTACTGCGTCGAGGCCTGCCCGACGGACGCCATCACGCACGGCCACGGCTTTGAGCTGGCCACGCTCAACGCTACGAATCTCGTAATGCGCAAGGAAGACATGCTGGTGCCCGTGGCGGCGCTGAGGGAGAAGTAGAGTCTATCGCGCCCTCCGCGCTAAACGCTGCCGATCCAAAGCCTGCCGCAGAAGAGATTTAATCACCGCCTGGCGGCTGATATTCAATGCGCGCGCCTCGTCGTCCAATTCGTTCAGCATGGGGGCCGTAAAATCTACATTCACGCGCTGAATGGGCGGCATCATCTTGCCTTTTCCGGAGAAAAAGCGAGAGACATTTTCGCCTCTGTCGGCCATCTCCGCGATCTCATCGGCGGTCGGCGGCTTGGGGGATTCAAGTGTTTTCGACATAGAGTTCCTCTTCTTCACGGGTAGATTTCCAAAGCGTGACCAAAATGTATAACAGTTATACCGAATCGAGCCAGCGGCGGTAAGTAAGGCGCACAACTCCGCTGAATTCGTAAGCAAGCTTCCGGGGCGTAGAATGGTTGATGTGATCTAGCTCACAGACCTTACCGAATTCAGTTTTTAACGTCAAATCATCGGATGAAGCGGTCCTCCCAACTCGTCGCTATGCTGGCAATTGCATTTTTTGCCGCCCAACCAGTTCTTGCGGCCATAGCTTGTGCGCCAGCTCAACCTGCCGCCGGCGTTCCCGAGTGTCCCATGGCGATGGACGGCATGGGCGCGGATTGCCCAATGGCGGGACTGGCCTCAGCGAACGAATGTTCGCCGAACTGCTGCACTCGCGTTTTTCCGCAGGCGCTTGCGCCTTTCGTCACATCAGAAAAACTGCGGCTGGCGCTGTCCATCGCCTTCATCGCGCTGCCCGTCGCACCCGCAACCGCTAAAGCGTCAGCGGCATCTTTCACGCGCATCGAAACCCGATCCGCGTCTCCCCCTCTTTACATCCTGAACCAGGTATTCCGGATCTAAACACCTCCTGACGTGCATGCACCTGAAGCAGTCTTTTACGAGGCTTCAGTATTTTCACGCAACACTCACGTAAAGGAGAATTCCATGAAACGTGCTATCGCAATGATTTCGTTTGCTGCTGCGATCGCCATCGCCACATTCGCGTACGCTGCGCCGAACTCGGCCAAGGCCGCCTACTGCAACGCTTGCTGCAAGGGGAAGTGCGGCCAGACGTGTTGCCAGGGTGGCTGCACCGACAGCTGCTGCCAGAGCAAGTAGGCTGGCTCAACAACGGTCCGGATCGCGGCAAGCGATCCGGACCCTAATCCCCATTTCCCTCAGCCGCTGCCATCTCGTTCCCTTGTTCCCTCGGTCCCTCGGTCCCTGTCTTTCACCCCGCCCCCGTCAGCAGCCCGCGCTTGCGCATCTCGGACATCACGCGTTCCACCTTCCAATCCAGCGCATCGGAACCGTCGACGACGACGTCGGCGTTGGCTGCCGAGGGCCGCACGAACGTCATGCTCGAGGGCCGCACGCGCCGTTCCCATTGATCGCGCACCGTCTCCTCGCTTCTTCCGCGTTCATCCATGTCGCGCTTCAGCCGCCGCTCGAAACACAACGCATCCGGCGTGTCGACATAAATGCGCAGCTGGTAAAGCGGCAGCAGCTCCTCAAAGTAGAGCGCGAAGATGCCTTCAATAATCAGGAACGGCCCGGAGGTGACGCGCTCGGTACGGCCCGGCACGCGCGTGTAGGTGGCGAAGTCGTAGACCGGACGGTTGATCGTGTCTCCGCGCGCCAGGGTGGCAATATGCTCGGCCAGCAGCGGAATCTCAATCATCGACGGATCGTCGAAGTTCTGCTGCACGCGCTCTTCGAGCGGCATGTGGCCGAGATCGAGATAGTAGTCGTCGAGATGGAAGCGCAGGCCGCGCAGCATGCGGGCCATTTCGTTGGCCAGCGTGGTTTTGCCCGAGCCGGAGCAGCCGGCAA
>JBEKAS010000126.1:0-11518 GCA_050015795.1 Occallatibacter sp.
GCCTGGTCCATGGTGATCGTGTCGAGCCACTGCTGGCTGGGCCGGCCATAGTCGAGCGCTACGCGATCAACCGAAGTAACAATGATGAGCTTGTGAGCGCGCACGTGCGTCGCCAGCATGCTTGAAGCGAGGTCCTTGTCGACAACGGCTTCCACACCCACCAAACGATCGTCTTCCCAGGCCACCGGAATGCCCCCGCCTCCGCAGGCGATCACGACGACGCCGGCGTCGAGCAGCGACGAAATTGCTTCGGCCTCCAGAATTCGCAACGGGCGGGGCGAAGGCACGACGCGACGGTAGGCACCTCGCGAGACTTCGCGCATGATCCAGTCTGGCCAGTTGCTGCGGATTTGAGCGAGCTCGTTGGCGTCATAGATAGACCCGATCGGTTTGCTGGGATGCTGGAAGTCCGGGTCGTCGCGATCCACGAGCACCTGGGTGATGAGCGTAGCCGCTTCGCGCTTGATTCCCTCGCGGCGGAACAACTCGCAAGCCAGCCGCTGGATCATGTAGCCCATGCCGCCCTGGCAATCGGCGTCGCAAGTGTCGAGCGGCAAGCGCGGAACGCGCCGCTCGCCCTCCTCGACGCGAATCATGATGTTGCCGATCTGCGGTCCGCTGCCGTGGGTGATGGCGATCCGTGAACCGGCGTGGAACAGAGGTTTGAGAAGTTCCAGTGTCTCCGCGGTGTGGGCAAATTGCAAGGGAATGGCGCCGGATTCGCCGGGCCTGGTAATGGCGTTGCCGCCCAGTGCGATCACCAGTGTTTCGGTCATGGCCTCAAGAGCCTGTCATCTCATAAACAATCTCTTGCTCCGACATGGTCAGCGCCATGATCGCCTTGGCGGTGTGCAGGCGGTTTTCCGCTTCCTGGTACACCACAGAGTGCGGGCCATCGATGACCTCGTCCGTCACTTCGTTGCCCCGATCAGCGGGCAGCGGATGCATGTACAAAGCATCTTCCGCAGCCAACTTCATGCGCTCGGAATTGCAAATCCAGTTCCGGTATCCCTCGGCGATCCGCAGAGACTCCTTGGGGTTCGTTCCCATGGTTTCGAGGCAGCCCCAACTCTTGGGAATGACGATGTCGGCGTCGCGAAACGCGTCGTCCATATTGTCCACGATCTCGAACTTAGTTCCGGCGCGCCGCGCGTTCTCTCGCGCCGCCTCGACCGTCTGCGGCATCAGCGCGTACTCGGGTGGATGCGCCAGCACGACGTCCAGTCCGAAGCGCGGCATCAACATGATCAATCCTTGCGGTACGCTAAGCGGCTTGGCGTAGCTCGGCGCGTAGGCCCACGTTACCGCCAGCTTGCGTCCGCGGAGGTTGCGTCCAAGTTTCTCGCGGATGGTCATGAGGTCGGCCAGCGTTTGGCAGGGATGGTCGACGTCGCACTGCATATTGATCACCGGCACATCCGCCCAGCGCGCAACTTCGCGCATGTACGCGTTGCCCTCGCCCGGAATCAGGTCATGGCGGATGGCGATGGCATGTCCGTAGCTGGAGAGGATGATTCCCGTATCCTTCGCGCTTTCTCCATGGGAGACTTGCATCACATCGGCGGTCAAAAAATGGCCGTGGCCGCCAAGCTGCGTGATTCCCGCCTCGAACGAGTTGCGCGTGCGCGTGGATTTGTCGAAGAACATCAGGAAGATGGTTTGATCGGGCAAATAGCGATGCGGAACGCGCGTCTTGAACTTACGCTTCAAGTCGGCGGATACGTCGAGCAGGATTTCAATCTCGGCTTCGCGGTATTCTTCCGTAGTGATGTAGTCCTTGCCTTTAAACAGCGCTTTTCTCATTTCCAACACACACCTCTTCCTCGAAACCTGCCGAGTCGATACAGTTCAGACCTTCGAACCTTGCAGCGTGGCGACGTACGCCAGGGGGAAGGCAGCATAGAATTGTGCCGCTTCAACCAAGTGGCGGATCGGGACGCGTTCGATAACACTATGCGCGACGTCTTCTTCACCGGGACCGAAGCCGATGGACGGCACGCCCATAATTCCCATCGAGCCGACGCCGTTGGTGCTGAAGACCCACTTGTCCACAATGGGATCGGCATTGTGGAGCGTGCGATACGCCGCAACGGCCGAGCGCACCAGCAAATGGTCTTCTTCGAGCACCCACGTGGGATAGTACTTCTGCATCGGGTAGGTGAGGCCGGTATAACTGGGCGTCTCGTACTGCAACACCTCGATCTCCGCGCCTTGCGCCGCCGGCAGCGCTTTCACCTCGGCGACCGCGCTCAAGAGCGTCTCCCCAGCGGTGAGCCGGCGGTCGAGATGGATGGAGCATGCGCCCGGCACCGCGCATAGGGACGGCGACATGGAGCGAATTTCGGTGACGGCGATCGTTCCCTTGCCAAGAAACGCATCGTCGCGCAAACGCGTATTCAACTCCTCGATCTGCGCGATCAGCGGTACCATCTTGTAAATCGGATTGTCGCCGCGCTCCGGTGCGCTGGCATGACACGAACGTCCGCGCATGTGAACCTCGATCTCCATGCGCCCGCGATGTCCGCGGTACACGCGCAGATTGGTGGGCTCCGTGAGTACCACGCACTCCGGCCGGATACCGCCTTCCTTGAGAATGTAGACCCACGCCAAGCCGTCGCAGTCTTCTTCCTGCACCGATCCCACAACCCACAACGTGTAGTCGCCTTCCAGCTCCAAATCCTTGATCAACTTGCCCGCGTAAACCATGCTGGCCATGCCCCCGCGCTGATCGCTGGAGCCGCGTCCGTAGATGAAACCATCCTCCACTTTGCCCTTGTACGGATCCCAGGACCATTCCTTGGGATCGCCAACACCGACGGTGTCGGTGTGCGCGTCCATCATGATCACGTGTTTGCCTGAGCCGATGCGTCCCAGCACGTTGCCCATGCCATCAATGCGGACCTCGTCGAAGCCCACGCGTTCCATCTCCTGCTTGATGCGCTGAACGACGGGACCTTCGTGAGAACTTTCGCCGGGAATGGCGACCATGTCGCGCAGAAAGCGGACCATGTCCGCTTCCAGCGCGTTTGCGGCGGCGAGCAAACGGGCGGAGTCAATTGTGATTGTGGCGGGCATATTCATCCTCAGTCGGCAGCACTTGAGACTGCTTGTTCAGTGAAAGTTTGGGGTTCGTCTTCCGGACGCACCGGGAATTTCCGGAAGCGGATTCCGATGGCGTGGTAAACGGCGCTGATCACTGCGGTGCGTTTGTGCATTATGATACTCAACTGCGTGAAGTCTGACAAAAGCCCTATTTCGTCCGGCTGCGGCTGTAGGGAGTCTCCTTCATCGGCAGGCTGGTGCGCAGCTTGCCGTCGCGCTGCCAATAGGCGCACGCAATCGCCGGCGCGGTGGGGATGCTTACAATCTCTCCCACGCCCTTGGCCCCATACGCCAACTCCGACTGGTTTTTCTCGATGATGCGGCACTCGATTTGGGGCGTTTGCGTGGAGCGCAACAGGCCGATGGTGCCGTACGTCGCGACCGGTGCTCCGTTACTCACGGCAAACTCCTCGGTCAGCGCGTAGCCCATACCCATCACCACGCCGCCCTCGATCTGTCCTTCGACGCCGTTGGGATTGATGGCCCGGCCCACGTCGTGCGCCGCGACCACCTTCTCGACTTTTCCCGCTGCATCGAGTAGCACTACCTGGGTTGCGTATCCGTATGCAACGTGGCTCACCCGGTTCGGCTTGTCGCTGCTCATAGGGTCGGTTACGCAATCGAATTCGCCGTAGAACGACTCGCCCTCGAGCTCCGCAAGCGTGTGGTGACTCAATTCCTGCTTGAGTGCGCTGGCCGCGCGCCGCGCCGCCTCACCGGTAACGGTTGTCTGGCGAGAAGCCGTGCTGGTGCCGCTGTCCGGAGTCACGTCGGTATCCGGCGCGTGCACTGTGAATAGAGACTTGTCGAGTCCAGTGGTCTGGGCCACAATCTGCATTACCACTGTCGCAATTCCTTGCCCCATGCAGGCCGCGCTAGTGCAGATGACGACTTTTCCGTTTTCGATTTTGAGTTTTACGCGCCCCACATCTTTTACGCCCACGCCCTTGCCCGTGTTCTTGAAGGCGCAGGCAATGCCCGCGTCGGGGTGCGCATCGATTACGTCTTTTACCGCCAGCAGCGTTTCTTTCAGCGCCGTACCTTCGTCGGCGATCTGGCCGTTCGAGAGCACGCCGCCCGGCTCGATGGCGTTGCGAAAGCGCATCTCCCACGGCGAGATGCCAACCTCGCGCGCCAGCAGATTCAGATTGCTCTCCATGGCGAAGCAGGTTTGCGTTACTCCAAAGCCGCGCATCGCGCCTGAAGGAATGTTGTTGGTGTAAATCGCGCGGCCCTCAATGTCCACGTTCTCGATTTGATAGGGCCCAGCGGCGTGCGTGCAGGCGCGTTGCAGCACCGGCCCGCCCAACGAGGCATATGCGCCGGTATCGGCCACGAGGCGCACGCGCGCGGCGGTCAGCTTGCCGTTCTCGTCGCATGCCGTAGTGCAATCGATCTCCATGGGATGGCGCTTGGGATGCACGCGCAGGCTCTCGTTGCGGCTCAGCGTGAGCTTGATGGGCCGTCCGCTATGCCAGGCCAGCAGCGCCGCGTGGTGCTGCACCGACATATCCTCCTTGCCGCCAAACCCTCCGCCCACAAACTTGCTGACGATGCGCACCTTTTCGCCCGCCACGCCGAGCATGCGCACAATCTCGCGATGATCGTCGTAGACGCTTTGCCCTGCGGTGTAGACCGTCAACGATCCGCACTGCGTGGGCACAGCCAGCGCGCTCTCCGGCTCCAGAAACGCGTGCTCCTGGCGCGGCGTCGAGTAGTGATTTGTCACTACGTGCTTTGCTTCGGCGATGGCGCGCTCGACGTCGCCGCGCTTCAGCACCGCTGTGGACAGTACATTTCCCTCGGGGTGCAGCCTCGGCGCATCTTCGGCCAGCGCCGCCGCAGGCGAGAGCAGCGGCTTACGCTCTTCATATTCCACTTCGATCAGCTCAATGGCCCGGCGCGCCGCTTCTTTGGTGGTTGCAGCCAGCACAGCCAGCGCATCGCCCACGTAGCGCGTCTCTTCGCCTTCGGCAATCATCACCGGCCAGTCGTAGACCACATGGCCAATCAAGCGCTCGCCGGGAACATCCTTTGCCGTGAGCACGACTTCCACGCCGGGAAACGCCCGCGCAGCCGCAACGTCGATCTTTTTCACCAACGCGCGCGGAAACCTTGCGCGCAGCACTGCGCCATGCAACATCCCAGGAACATTCATGTCGTCGACAAACTCGCCGGTTCCCAGCAGCTTTTCGTGGGCGTCCGGCCGCACGATGCGTTCGCCCACGCGCCCCGTGGTGCGCTCCGTTTCATGCGCTCCGCCGTTGTTGAGCGCCGTCGCGGCCAATTGAATGGCGCGTTCGATTTTCGCGTAGCCGGTGCAGCGGCACAGATTGTAGCGAATGGCGGATTTCACTTCGGCCGCAGTGGGAGTGGGATTTGCGTCCAACAGAGCCTTCGCGCTGATCAACATGCCGGGCATGCAGAATCCGCATTGCACGGCTCCCACTT
The DNA here is from genome assembly GCA_050015795.1 of Occallatibacter sp. Taxonomy (GTDB): domain Bacteria; phylum Acidobacteriota; class Terriglobia; order Terriglobales; family Acidobacteriaceae; genus Telmatobacter. Next base: position 5,554 of record JBEKAS010000126.1, read on the forward strand.
CGCCGAAGGCCCACGCATACACGTCGCGCTCACGCGGCGAGAGGCCTTCACTCGTGGTCACCGATTTGCCATGGACCTTGGCCACGGTGAGGGTGCACGCGCGCACCGCTTTCCCATTTACGATCACCGAGCAGGTGCCACAGACGCCTTCCGCGCAGCCATCCTTAACTGAGGTCATGCGCGCGTCGGCGCGCAGATATTCCAGCAGATTTTTGTCCGCTTCAACCGCGACGATTTGTCCGTTCAGCGTGAACTGGAACATACCGTCTGTTCCTCAGCAGCGCGCGGCCGCAGTGTGCAAATCTTCTGGTCGTAGTCCTGCACCTTGGCGTACTGCGCGTCCCAAAAGCGCTGGCTGCGCATCGAATCGAGAAATTCCTTGGTGTAGCCGAACTTCAGCCAGTCGTGTTCTTTCTGTTTGAAAAGCCGCTCCTTCATCTCCGGCGTGCGGAAATCGAAGACGTGCTCGGTCGACGCGCCGAGAAAGATGTCGTGCGCCCAGCGGTCCAGAACCGGCCCGGCCAGATCGAGGTAACGATGGTTCATCTCGTCGAGTACGGAAAAATAGCGATCGATCCCATCCGTCGCCACGGTGACCACGTTGTCGCCCGGCCCCAGGCGCAGGTATTTCGCCAGCTTGATTGCGCCCAGCACGTTGCAGATCCCGGAAGGCCCGAACAGATCGCGCAGACTTTGTGCAACTTCGTGAGCGACGCCCAGTTTCTCCAACGACTCCGCACCGTCGTGGAAAAGTTTCACTCCCTGCACGGTTTCCTCGTCCTTGATCAGGATCACGAAATCAGTGTTGAGCACGTTATGGATCAGCGTGCACATTTTGTCGCCGATGCCCTCGATGCGATGCTGCCCGCAGCCGCCGTTGGCCAGCGTCGAGCATTCATACGGCTCCAGTGCGGCAATTTTTGCCTCGGGAAACGCAGCTTTGATCTGATCGCCCGCTGCGATGGTTCCCGCCGAGCCCGGCGCCGACGTAAATCCGGCGATGCGTCCGTTGCCCACGCCCTTTACCGCGTCAATCGCGCTGCCGCCGGTCACATGACGATGAAAACGGTAATTCGGGAAGAGCTCGAACTGCGCCAGAGCCTTGTTCTTGGGGTTCTTCATCAGCTCGCGCGTTTTTTCGAGCGTCAGAATCACGTCCGACTCCGACCCGGGCGTCAGCTCCAGCTCGCCGCCATACTTCTGAATGCGCGCGTAACGCTCCTTGCTCATGTTGTCGGGCATGATCACGATGGCCCTGAATCCGAGCAGCTTGGATATATACGCGGTGCCGATGCCGAAATTGCCCGTCGAGGGCCCGAGGATCGTGTGCTCGCCGGGAACAATCTCGCCGTCGACCATGCCCTCCATGAGCGTGCTGTAGGCCGCGCCTACCTTGTGCGAGCCGGAAGGGAATCCGCTGCCCAGCATTACCACCACATTGGCGTCGATGCCTGTGAGCGCAGGCGGCAGCACCACCTTGCGTACCTGATTGCCCGCATCCTTCCAGGTGATATTGAACAAATTGATCGGGTCCAGCTCATTCTCGTGCAAAGCCGCGAGAGCTTTCGCGCGCACATCCTTATCGATCAGGCCCGGATCGAGCATTTCGTTATAACTGGGACCGAATGGAATCTTTGCCATCGAACTTTCCCTCTTTCGTGTCTTCTTCTCGTGCAAAAACGTCAACCTATTCTCAGCCTTCCCGATGCGTATTGACCCGCTAGCCGGGTGCGGGCGTGGACGCCCACACGACAGCCGGTCTGGAGACCGGCGCTACATCCAGCACGGCGTCGCGCACTTCGTCGATCTCAGGTTTCACAGTGATGGCGCTGCCCGCCGCGCGCATGGCGCTTTGAATGTCTTTCAATCCGTTTCCGGTCATGATCAGGGCCACACTGTCCTTGCGGCCGACGATGCCCTCCGCCACCGCCCGACGCACGCCAGCCGCGCCAGCCACGCCCGCCGGTTCGCCAAAGACGCCTGCCTTGCGCGCCATCAGAGTGATCGATTCCAGAATCTCCTCGTCCGCGACGGCAACAAACGCACCGCCTGACTCGGTGACCGCGCGCATGCCTTTGGCGAAGTTGCGCGGATGACCCACAGCAATGGAATCCGCGAGAGTGCTGGCTGCGCACGGTGTGAGGCTGCTGCGATCACGCCACGCGGTGACGAATGGCTGGCAGCCATCGGCCTGCACGCCGAGAATGCGCGGCAGTCGGGGAAGAATGCCCAGATGGTGCATCTCCTTCAAGCCTTGCCACACGCCGCCAATGGTGCACCCGTCGCCGACGGACACCACGACCCAATCCGGCGCACGACCCGGCGTGAGCCGCGAAAACTGCTCTGCCAGTTCCAAAGAAACTGTCTTCTTGCCCTCGATGAGATAAGGATTGATAGCGCAGTTACGGTTGTACCAGCCAAACTCAGTGCTGGCCTTCATGCACAGTTCCCACGCTTCGTCGTATGTTCCCTCGACGGAGAAGACGCGTGCCCCGTATACCAGCAATTGCGCGACCTTGGCCTGGGGCGCGCGCGCGGGAACAAAGATTGTCGCGGGAATCCCTGCCGCCGCGGCAAATCCCGCCAGGGACGAAGCCGCATTGCCCGTGGAAGCGCATGTGATCTGCGCGGCATGCTTTTCGAGGGCCTTCACCACGCCCACGGCGCTGGCGCGATCCTTGAACGATGCTGTCGGATTGCGGCCCTCATCTTTCACCCAGCAACGCGCAACGCCCAACTCGCCGGCCAGGCGCGGCGTTTCGTAAAGCGGCGTCCATCCCACCTGCAGGTGCGGGATCAGATCCGGAGATGAGACCGGCAGCAGCGGCAGATAGCGCCACATGGAGAGCTCGCGATTGCCTGCGAGCGTCTCCGCGTTGAGTTCCTCCCGCGCTGCCTCGTAGTCGTACTGCACATCCAGAATGCCGTTGTGATAGCCGCAGGCGGAGCAATAGTAGTCAACCTCCTCGGTTCGATACCTGCGCCCGCAATGAATGCATTTGAGACCGGTCACGAATTGAATATTGTGAGCGTGCATTGTTTCTCCCAGCGCGTGCCGATCAAAAACGTGCCTCAGGGGCCAAAGCCCCGGGCTTTTCCGCTTTTTTCGCCACGACTGAAGTCGTGCCCTTTCACGGCCGTCCAGATGCAGCCGGTTCTACAACGCCATGGTCATTGCCCGCAGCTTGCAGCGCGTCACGCACAGCCCGCAATGAAAACACTTCTCCTCGTCGATCTCGAGGATCCCGGCTTCCTTGTTCGTATGAATGGCGCCATACGGGCAACTCTTCTCGCAGATCCCACACAGAGAGCAGCGCTCCATATTCACCTCGGGCGGGCCGGCAGAGTGCGGCGCTCCGCGCTGGCGCATGAGCCGCACCGTCAGGCCGCGGATTTCGTCCACCGAGACATAGCCATGATCGTCGAGAAACTTGTTCAACTCGCCTGCGATCTTTGCATAGACCGTGGGCCCGCGCAGAATCGCCTCCGTGCAAACCTGCACCGCCGAAGCGCCGGCCATCAGCATCTCCGCGGCATCGCGGCCATTGCTGATGCCGCCCACGCCGATGACGGGAATCTTTACCGCGCGCGCCGCGTCGTACACGCAACGCAATGCCAAAGGCCTGATGGCCGCGCCCGAAAGCCATCCGAACCCGTCCTTGCTGCCCATCAGCGGCAGCCCGGTTTCAAGATCGATGCCCAGGCAAGGCCCGAAGGAGTTGATCATCACCAGTGCATCCGCGCCGGCATCTTCGAGCGCCAGGGCGATCTCCTGAATGTTCGGGTGCGGGCTCAGCTTCATGAACACCGGCACGTCCACGGCTTCCTTGGCCGCGCACAGCGCATCAATAATAGGAGTGATGTTGTTGCCGACGTAGTGCGTCGAAAGTTCCAGAGCATCGGCAAATGGCTTGACCAGCGGCGCCAGCTCGCGAATCTGCGCGGCCGAGTAGCCCAGCCCCACGATGACGGGAAGACCCGTTGCCCGCGCCAGCTTGTACTCTTTTTCGACCCACTGCTCTTTCGACAGCTCCGACCACAACTCGGTGTTCAGAAATCCACCGCGAATCTCTGCCATGCAGGGCCGCGGCACCTCGGCCGGCTGCACAGAAATGGTTTTGGTCACTAGTCCGCCCGCACCGCCGTTGGCAGCGGCTTGCAGTGTAGCGCCGTCCTTCGACGGAGGACCCGCCGCCGGCAGAATGGGATTCCTGAAATCCAGCCCGCAAATGTTGACTTGAAGATTTGCCATCGTGCTTTCCGATCAACCGAGGTTCCGAATGCCAGTCGATGGAGCCCGGCATCCCGCCATCAAAGTTGAATTCTGCATGGGTCCGCAGCGGCAGCTAATTGAGGGAAATCGCCCGCGGCCATGCGTGGATTGATTGTCCTTCAATACGCCCCCGCCCCAATGTGATTTGAATCACAACACTTGGGCAACTGGTTTGGCTAGAATCCATTGCACCATGGAGAAGCCTGGGGAGCAGTCTGCGCATTTGCTGGTCGGCAACGGCCGCCTGATCACGCACGACGACCGCCAGCCTTACCTCGAAGACGGTTGCGTCGCCATTCGTGACGGCCTGATCGTCGCTGTCGGCCCGACTGCCCAGTTGCGCGCCGCACATCCCGGCGCAAAATTCATCGATGCGCACGGCCGCGTGATCATGCCGGGCCTCATCAACACGCACACGCATCTCTACAGTGCCTTCGCCCGCGGCATGGCGCTGAAAGAAGACGCGCCCGGCAACTTCTCTCAGATTCTGGAGCGGCTGTGGTGGCGGCTCGACAAGACGCTCACGCTCGACGACGTTTACTGGAGCGCGATGGTGGGCATGATTGCCTGCATCCGCAATGGCGTCACCACAATCTTCGATCACCATGCCAGCCCCGGCGCCGTGCCCAGCAGCCTGCTCCGCATTGCCAAGGTCGCCCGCCAAACCGGCCTGCGCAGTTGCCTTTGCTACGAGGTCTCCGACCGCGACGGCGCCGAAGTCACGCATCAGGGCATCGAGGAAAATCGTGCGTTTCTTCAGCTCTGCAAGGACTCGGAGGACGACCGGTTGCGCGGACTTTTTGGGATGCACGCGTCGTTCACGCTCAGCGACGGGACGCTTGTGCAATGCGGCCAGGTAGCGGCGGAACTCGACGCGGGATTTCACGTGCACACTGCCGAAGCCGCTTCGGACGCGGAGAGTTGCTGGCGAGAGCATGGCATGAGCATTATCCAGCGATGGAAGAATTATGGCATCCTGAAGGCCAAAACTCTGTTGGCGCACTGCGTCCATATCGACGAGCGCGATATTGAGGAGTTGAGTGCGACAGGGACCAACGTGATCCACAATCCGCAGTCCAACATGGGCAACGCCGTGGGTTGCGCGCCGGTTCTGGAGATGATGCGGCGCGGCGTCCACGTCGGCCTGGGAACAGACGGTTACACCGCAGACATGTTCGAGTCGATGAAGGCCGCCAATCTACTGCAAAAACATCACGCCGGCGATCCGCGCGTCGCATGGGCCGAGCCTCCGCAGATGCTCTTCCAGGAAAATGCCGCCATCGCCTCAGAATGCTTCGGCCGTCCTGTCGGCAAACTCGTTCCCGGCGCCCACGCTGACATTATTTTGGTCAACTACGAACCGCCCACGCCGATGAACGCGGCCAATCTCAACGGCCATATTCACTTCGGATTCACTGGAGGCGCCGTCGAGACGGTCCTTATCGGCGGCCAGATCGTGATGGACTCGAGGCAACTGCTCGTCCTCGACGAGCAGGAAGTGATGGCCAAATCCCGCGCCGCTGCTGCGGGGATGTGGAAGCGCTTCTAGGAAAGACAAGAATCCCCCGCCCACGCGTCATAATGAAAGCTGCATCTCTCTTTCCCGAGGGTCCTCGATGAGCACCTCCGACTTCCACGTGCTGGCCAAGCCGATCGGGCCCATCTGCAATCTCGACTGCAAGTACTGCTTCT
>JBEKAS010000127.1:0-11427 GCA_050015795.1 Occallatibacter sp.
GGTGGCGTCGGACTTGAAACTGGAGCCGGCCGGGATCTGCGTCAAGCTGGCGGGCTTCGGAATGGAGAAGTTGTCGAGGCCCGAGACGTGCCACAGCGAAAACGTCAGATTCGTGGTCGGCTCCCTGTCCGGCGCGTAGAAAGTGCGGTTCTCGGTCGGATGCTGATATACGCCGAGGTTCACATGAAACGCGCTCTGAATACTCGCCGCGCTTCCCGTTACCTGCAGGTTCAAGCGGTTCGGCGAAGTACCCACCACGGTCAGCCCATTCGCCTGGGCGAAATTGACCAGAGCGTCATATTGCGCCTGCGTGGGCCCGAACTCCTCGGTGAACTGGTCCACCGTGAGGAATTGGAGGTACGACGGACTCGTGGGATCGTAGAGATTCTTGATGAATTCATCGAGCTCATCCTGGTTCTGCAGCGGCAAAGTGATCACGAGTTGCAAGGTCTGCGTTGAAGGCGGGTTGCTGATGAAGCGCGCGGTTCCGTCCTGCGTGGCTTGGCGCACATGATGCGTCAGCACGTTCTGAGCCTGGCAGACGCCAAGGACCAGCGAAAAGCATGCAGAGATGGGGAGCCCAAAGGTTCCCAGTTTACGCAAGAGATTTTTCTCCTTGGATTCCCGGAGGCCGGGAATGCCCACTAGATATGGGAAGCAGGTCACTACGCCTCGGATTATCGGCCGTCCGTGCTTTCCCTGTCCATAGAATAGTGACGATATTGCGGCGAATTTTCGCTACTTTCGAGGCAGCAGAAGCCTCATAAATTCCGTATCGGACCGCGCGTTGCAGGCGTCATCTTCGCCGGCGGCGTGCTTTCGAGACTCGTGATCATGCCACTCATCTGTTTTTTCGGCAACGAGATCGGCCACCCCATCCATCCCGGCCTCGCGCCCATTGCACGAATGGAGCTCGGCGACCTTCGGTCCACCTACATTAGGCCCATGGGCGCGGGCGCAGCGGCGGCTGTGCGCCGCGGTCCTTTCTGAATTGGTAACCATAAACGCCGTAGCATCCAGCAATGCTGTGGTCCCACGGCGTGTGGCCGGCAGAAGCTGAACAGATGACCAACTCATCACCGTTACCGAATCTGAAGAGCTCTTCCGATCAGGTCCAAGCTCTTGCCGGTGGGCTGAGCCGCCCGGCTTCCCAGTCTTCTATCGTGGCCGGATCAACGCCCAGCCTCGATCTATAGGAAATTAAAGAATCCGGAAACGATGGCATTGGCATTTTCCGAATCTGGCCACAACCTCAAGGAAGCGAGCCTCTGGCAAGAGTGTGGGTACGCGAGTGGTGCTTCTGCGCAGGTAAAGCAGGTTGAGTTCAACTGTGGAAGACAAACAACCCGCCGCGGTGGTGTCGGATCTCGACGCTCGGGTTTATCAATCTGCAGAGGCCTTCCTGTTCGCTGGCAGAAGGTGGCGAGTCCGCGCCATTCGGTTGCCAGCAGAGTCGATCAAGGGATCCCGACCGGATGTCCTCCGGATAGAGGAGGCCCATCGGAGGCGCCTGACCGGCCGCGGCCTCGGAGTCGGCAGGAGGTGGAGAAACGCCTCGTACCGGCACTTTCTTGCGTGAGGGGTCAGGAGTCCGAAATGGCGCACGCTATGCATTCCCTCGTCCAGGATCTGGTCGATGAACCGCCCGATGAACTGCTGGACTGGGAGGATCTCCTCGCGCACCATTCCGTGGCTCTTCTTGTCCCGCCAGAGAAAGCGAACATTGTCCTTGTCCCAACCTTGAATCCGGTAGTCGGCCATCGGAGGGCGGCGAACGTAGCGTGCAACGTAGCCCAGAATCTGCCGTATGCCGCGATTCTCGCTGATGATCACCTTCCAGCGGCGGGTACGATATCTAGCGATCAGTGCCAACAGCATGCGCTCGTTCCGTGTTGATTGCAGACTTCCCCTTCTGACAGCCAGTTCGAAAAAGTCAAGCAGCCCGCGACGCCAGCGGTCGCGGATTACTCCCTTGGGAAGGTAAATGTGATGCACAATGCCATCCCCGCCGAAGTGCAGGCCCGTCTGGCCCACAACCAGATGCACGTGGACGCTGAACTCAAACTTCGCGTTGAATGTGTGCATCACGGACACAACGGGGATCTTTGCCTCAAAGCACTCGCGGACCCAGTCGGTCAGCACGCCGGCAGCAAGCTCGGGAATCGCCCGGAGCAGGTTGCGGTTCTTTTGCAGCAGACCCCAGAAGGGTCGCGGCATCATCAGGATCACGCCTGAATACGGGATGTCTGGCAGCTGGCTGGCCACCGCGCGTTGCCATCGCATGGTTTGCCAGTAGCCGCAGGAAGTGCATGCACGGGATTTGCAGGAGTTGGGGACGATGCGCGTCTCACCCAGAATCAAGGAGTACACTTCGGCACCGAGCGCTTCGGTACCGCACAACAGCGCCTGGGCAATGCTAGAGCGCGCATACAGCCGCACCCCGTCATGGTCCCAATACTGTCGGTTCTCCTCAAGCAACCGGCGTAGATTGGAGCGTCTCTCCCCGGACGGCGACATGGATTTCTCCCCTCAAGGCTTCAATCAGCGGTTCGACCAAAGGCTGGAGTTTTGCCAACTCCTCAACCTTCACGGCCTTCTCAAGCAGGGGCATCAGCCTCTTGATCATCAGCATGGCCGTATCAAGGCCGGTGGTGCTGAGAACCCGAATCCGCCTCTTCTGGTCTCGCCTGGACTGCCGGACTGCGAGTTCAAATCTTTGCTGCTCCTCGCCCTTCTCGGCCAGCTTCGCCGCCGCGTCGATTGAAATAGTTCCTTCACGTGCCATCGTCTTTAACCGGTCGATACCGCGCTCGAGGACGAGTCGGACTTCGTCGACGTTTCGTTCCCCGCAGCCTGCCAGTCGTGCCACCTCTTTGCGAACATCTATCTTCTGATCCTTTGGCAGTTTTGCCAACTGCTTCTTCCTGCCACCCAGCACCCGATTCTCACTCGCCTGTGCGGCAAGGGGCTCCACCAGGGTGAGGGCCAAAGCGTAACGGCAGAACGGGTTCAGGTAGTTCCTGGAACAGGCGTTCTCAAGGATCAGACGCAGGGCATCTTCCTCTGACTTGACGAGTACCATGCACATCAGCGTCGGGTGCCCGAGATCCTTGGCGATCACCCACCGTTTGTACCCGTCGATGATCGTGCCGTCGTGGCAGATCAGCAACGGGAGTTCAAAGATCCGCATGCCGGCTTTGTGCAGCGGCTCAAGCTGAACTGCGGTCGGCAGCAGGTTGCACTGCACCATCGCCGGATGCGGCCGGAGTTCACCTGTCTTCCGCGGTTCGGCACCTGGGGGAAGCGGCGATTTGGCCCCCGGGCTTGGGTGCTGCTTAAGGGTATCCGTGCCGCGCATCACCGTTCGCGGGACAGCCTCACCGCTTGCATCTGGTGCATCGGTCGGAGCATCAAAGACCGACTGTTGCGCAGCCTGTTGCAGCGGCGAGACCGGCGAGCGCGTCTTGATCTTGCCGGGATGCTCTGCTCCTGGTGTTTGCTTTTCAATGCGCTGTGGATTCATGGCAGCATCCGGCTATGCTTTACGCGCTCACGAATCCATTCCTCAATCTCAGATTCCAGCCAACCGACTGCGCGGGGCCCGAGTTGGATAGGTCGTGGGAATTCTTCACGCGATATCGCCAGATAAATCGCACTCTTGGAGAGACCGATACGGCTTTTCACTGCTTTTAACCGAAGTATCGAAATTGAAATTGTCTCTTCCACCGTCGTTTCCTCCTTTTGTCCGAGCGCCCAAATCTATCGGCGCTATTGGGCCATGCGGGTGATGCGGGCCAAACGAGGGGTGCGAACAAACGGTGATGCGGCCAGACTGGCGATGCGGGCGATGCGGGCGAAGCGGGCGATGCGGGTGATGCGGGTGATGCGGCTAATGCGTATGCAACTGGTGCTTCAAGCTAACCTGGGCTGACTCGCAAAATCCATTCCCCTAAATTCAAGGCTGCTTAGCGCCCAGTTGGTTAAACGTATTGTGCCTGAAGTCTGCGGAAGAAGCATGTGGGAAAATGGTCCATTAAATGACTCAAGTGGTTCAGGGCGTTTCGTTGAGACAAGTGTGCTCGGTCTAACTTCATTTTCTGTAATGACTAGAGTGGAATGTCTGCCTCCGGGCGCGCTAACAAAATTCATCGACAATTCGTTCCCATGGACCCTGTGACCTGAATCGCATAACCGTTCATGCCGCATTCCCGCGGAAAGGCAGCACCTTCCCACCCCGCTGGATTCGTTCCAGAAAATCTGCCCAGTCCTGCATCATTTTGGCGCGTGGTTCGAGGTAGAGTGCATGATTGTAAGCAGCGCTGACGGCGTTGCGCGGCGCGTGGGCAAGCTGTAATTCGATATGTTCGTGTGCGTAGCCCTGCTCGTGCAGGATAGTGGATGCCAGACCGCGAAAGCCGTGACCAGTCATTTTGCCTTTGTAGCCCATGCGCTCAAGGGCTTTCAGAATTGTGTTGTTGCTCATTGGCTTATTTGCATCGCGATCCCCAGGAAGAAGCCAGTCGCTTTTGCCGGTGAGTGCTCGAAGAGTGTCGATGACGTCCATAGCTTGTCTTGCCAGAGGAACGATATGTGGGATGCGCATTTTCATGCGCTCCGCTGGGATATTCCAACGGGCCGCCTCCAGATCGAATTCCTTCCATCGCGCTCCTATAAGTTCGCTGGTGCGTACAAAAGTGAGCGCCATCAGTTTCACCGCTAGGCGCGTTACATGTGTACCTCGATAAACCTCCAAATCACGTAGCAGTTGCGGCAGGTCCCTTGCATCCACACGAGCGTAGTTGACCCTGCGTGTCGATTTGAGTATGTCGCTTGGACGAATCTCGCTCGCGGGATTGCGTTTTGTGCAACCGTAGGCGATGGCATATCGGAATACCTGCCCCGCTGTTTCGAGTGCGCGTTTGGCGATATCCCGGGCGCCGCGCCGTTCAATTGCCTTGGCCAACGCTACGAGTTCCGGCGCCTCAATCTCAGCAATCGGCCGCGCTCCAATGCGGGGCAAGATGTCGGCTTCAAGTCGCCGTTTCACATAGTCCACATGACGTGTGCTCTTCCCAACCCGGCACTGCTCCATCCAAAATGACGCAACGCTCTTGAACGAGTTGGCGCTCGAAGTCAATTGCATGATCTTGTCATTCTTCCGCTGTGCCATCGGGTCAGTCCCAATAGCCAGCAATTGGCGCGCCCTTTCGTGGTGATCGCGTGCGCGAGCGAGCGAGGTATCTGGATACTTTCCAAACGACATAAGCTTCTCCTTGTTCTCATGCCGATATTTCCAGCGCCAGAGTTTGCCACCGGCTGGAGTAATCCAGATGTACAGGCCACCTCCATCGCCCATCCGATACGCTTTGTCTCTTGCCTTGGCCTTACGAATCTCGATGTCCGTGAGTGCCATTCTCTCCCCCTCTAACGCTCACGTTTGGGAAAATACCCCCAGGAGAAAATAAAAATACCCCCCCAAATACCCCCACGCTCTCGTGGCTTCTATGGTACCGCTCTCGACTGTTGTGGAGGGTAGAATATTTGGAATCAACTACTTGATGGGTTGGATTGGACTCTAAAGGACTGCTATAAACCATTTACTGGCGGAGAGACTGGGATTCGAACCCAGGTTAGAGTTTCCCCTAAACACGCTTTCCAAGCGTGCGCCTTCAGCCACTCGGCCATCTCTCCGCGATAGAAATTGCGAGAACGCTGCGGTTCCTCATTAGTATACCTGCGGGCCGGAGGATCGAGCATGTGATTGAAAGCGTTTACTCGTCGCCGCGGACTGATTTATAGTGCGAGGTTGTCCGGCGCTAAGGAATTCGGGCCTGCACCAAACCAGCGTTCAGTTCAGGTTGGGCGTGCGGCAGGCAATCTTTCTTCGAAAGAGGCTCTCCATGACGCATATCTCCCGCCGCGATCTGCTTGGTTCGGGATTGGCGCTTTCCACCTCCAGCCTGATGGCGCGCACCGCGTGGGCGCGCACAGCCGCCTTGTTTGCACGCGACCCGAAAGCTGCCGGGCAAAACTCCGCGCAGGGCGCCGTGCCCGTCGCCTCCGCAATCGCTCCGCGCGAGCAGTTTCTGCTCGATTTTGGATGGAAGTTTATGTTTGGGCATGGCACTGACCCCGCCCGCGATCTCGGTTTCGGCAATAGCCAGGATGACTTTGCAAAAACCGGCGATTTCAAGTTTGCCAAAGTGGGTTACAACGACTCGAAGTGGCGCGCGCTCAACCTGCCGCACGACTGGGCGGTGGAGTTGCCCTTCGTCCGCGATGAGGCGCTGCAGTCGCATGGGTACAAGCCGCTGGGAAGGCGCTATCCGGAGACCAGCGTGGGCTGGTACCGCAAGGAGTTCGAGATTCCGACGAGCGACGCGGGCCGTCGCGTCGCGATTGAATTCGACGGAGCCTTTCGTGATGTGCTCGTCTTCGTGAACGGCTGCTTCGTCGGCCGCAACGACAACGGCTACGCGCCCTTCCGCTTCGACATCACGGATTTTCTCGCCGTCGGCCAAAAAAACTGCATCGTGGCGCGCGTGGACGCGAGCTTTGGCGACGGCTGGTTCTACGAAGGCGCGGGAATCTACCGGCATGTGTGGCTCACCACGACGGATACGCTGCATTTCGTTCCATGGGAGAGCTACGTGCGGGCCGATCTCAAAGCGGATGACGCCGCTCTGTCGGTTGGAGCGATTTTCGGCAACTGGGGCGCTGCAACCGAGGCCGCCCACACCGAATGCGAGATATTCGATTCGGAAGGAAACCTAGTCGGCCTTGATCGCGGCAGTGCCGCAACGCCACTTCAAATTGGACCCGGTGGATCGGTAACTTATTCCGCCATACTCACGATTCCCCCCCCCGTGCTCTGGTCGCCTGAAACGCCCACACTCTATTCTGCAGTTTTTTCGCTGAAAACCGGCGATGTCGTCCGCGACGCTGAGCGCATCACCTTCGGCATCCGCACCGCGAATTTCGACGCCGATCACGGCTTCTTCCTCAACGGCCAGCCGCTCAAAATTCAGGGCACCTGCAACCACCAGGATCACGCGGGCGTGGGCGCGGCTGTGCCGGACCGGCTGCAGGCCTTCCGCATCGGCGTGCTGCAGCAGATGGGCTGCAATGCAATTCGCACTTCGCACAACATGCCCACGCCCGAGCTGGTTGCGGCGTGCGATCGCATGGGCATGATGATGATGTGCGAGACGCGGCAGATGAGCTCGAGCCCCGAAGGCATGGCGCAGCTCGAAACCATGATCAGGCGCTATCGGAACTCGCCCTCCATCATTTTGTGGTCAATCGGCAACGAGGAGTGGCATCTGCAGAACGACATGGCGGAGCAGGGCGCAAAGATTGCCGCCACCATGGTGCGGCGCTGCCACGAGCTCGACCCCACGCGCGTGGTTTCCGCGGCGGTGAACGGCGACAACTCCAAAGGCGTGTCGGAGGCGCTCGACATCATCGGCTTCAACTACAACCTGAAGTTTCCCGACGATTATCACAAGAAGCATCCCACGCAGGCGGTGTTTGGATCGGAGACGGCGAGCACGGTTTCGACGCGCGGCGTTTACCAGACCGATCCCCTGCGCAATACCTTGAGCGCCTACGATGAGAATCACCCTGAATGGGCTGAGCTGGCCGAGGAGTGGTGGTCGTTTTACGGCACGCGCGAGTGGCTGGCCGGCGGCTTTGCATGGACCGGCTTCGATTATCGCGGCGAGTCCACGCCCTACGGATGGCCGTCGATCAACTCGAACTTCGGCATCGTGGACATGTGCGGATTTCCCAAGGACAACTTTTTCTACTACAAGGCGTGGTGGACGAAGAAGCCGGTGCTGCACCTGTTCCCGCACTGGAACTGGGAGGGCAGGGAAGGCGACGAGATTCCGGTGTGGGTGCACTCGAACCTCGACGAAGTCGAATTATTGCTGAACGGCAAAAGTCTGGGACGGCAGAAGGTTCCGCGGCTCGGGCACGTGGAGTGGAAGGTGCGCTACGAGCCGGGCACGATCACGGCGCACGGCTGGAAGGACGGAAAGCTGGCGCTGACGGAAGAGCGCACGACCACGGGCCCCGCCGTGGCGCTGCGGCTCAAGGCTGAGCGCACGGAGATCGATGCCGATGGCGAGGACTTGAGCGTTCTGACGGTATCGGCAGTGGACAGCCAGGGCCGCGCCGTGCCCACCGCCGATGTGCTGGTCGATTTCAAGGTGATGGGCGAAGGCGCACTGATCGGCGTGGGCAACGGCGATCCCAACTGCCAGGAGAGCGACAAGGAGCCGCGGCGCTCGCTCTTCAACGGCTTGGCGCAGGCCATCGTGCAATCGACGAAGACTGCCGGGACGATCGAGATTGTGGCCGAGGTGAACGTGCGGCACGTGAACTTGGAGCCCGCGAAGATTGTGATTACGGCGAAGCAGGTGAAGCTGCGGCCGGCGGTGTGAAAAGCAGGGAATAGGGGAGCGAGGGACCGAGGGACCGGGCGCCAAGGGAACGAGAAGGCCGGGGGTGAAGTGCGTGCCCAGAAGTGGACATATTTCGCGTTATGACGGCACCTATCTGAAGCGATGCTGTGGTCTCTACACGTGTGAGCTGCGTTTACTGTGCAGCACGGAAAAACTCTGCTGCAAGCGTCCCCTGCCGATCGAGCCGGCGCAGTTAGAGTGAAGAAGTGGAACAGGAACCGGCCAACTGGAGGCGGGAGCTCGGCGCGATGGTGGCGCTGGCCGTGCCGGTGGTGCTCAGCGAGCTGGGCTGGATGGCCATGGGCGTCGTGGACACCATTATGGTGGGACGTCTCGGTCCGGCGGCCATCGGCGCTGTGGCCCTGGGCAACGCCATCTGTTATACGCCTTCGATCTTTGGCATGGGGCTGATGCTGGGGCTGGATACGCTGGTGGCGCAGGCTTACGGGCGCAAGGATCATGACGAGTGCCATCGCTGGCTGGCGCAGGGCGTGTATCTGGCGTGCATTGCCGCCGTGCCCATCATGCTGGGAATTTGGCTGGCGAGCCTCGGCTTCACGCATTTCGGCATTGCGGCGGAAGTTGCCGGGCCGGCGAGCGGATATCTGCGTCTGCTGAATTGGGGCACCTTGCCGCTGCTGCTCTACGGGGCCACGCGGCGCTATCTGCAGGGTGTGGGCCAGGTGCGCGTCATTACCGTGACCTATGTGCTTGCGAACCTGGTCAATTGGTTTGGGAACTGGGTGCTGATCTACGGCAAGCTCGGTTTTCCGGTGCTGGGCGTGAATGGGTCGGCGATCTCGACTGCGTTTGCGCGGGTAACGATGGCCGCGGCGCTGCTGGGCTTTGCCTGGCGCTACGAGCGCGGGCGCGGACATCCGCTGTTCCAGCACTGGGCCGCACCGCAGGCCGCGCGGCTCAAGCGCCTGCTCCAACTCGGTGCGCCGGCGGCTGGGCAAATTCTGCTCGAGGTGGGCGCATGGAATCTTGCCACGCTTTCGGCCGGGTATCTGACGCCGGTCGCGCTGGCCACGCACCAGATTGTGCTCAACTACGCGAGCGTCACGTACATGGTGCCGCTGGGGATTTCCGCCGCGGCCGCGGTAAGCGTGGGCCACGCGGTGGGCGCGGGCGATGCGGCGCGGGCGCGGCGCGCGGGATGGATGGCGCTCGCGTTGGGAACGAGCTTCATGCTTTTGGCAGCGCTGGCCTTTCTTTTGTGGCCGCGACCGCTCATCGAGTTATTTTCTCGCGATCCGCGTGTGCTGGCCGTGGGCCCGGGGCTGTTGGGCATTGTGGCGGCCTTCGAGGTCTTCGACGGCATCCAGACCGTGTCGACAGGCGCACTGCGTGGACTCGGCGAAACGCAGGCGCCGATGTGGGCCAACCTGGTGGGCTACTGGGTACTGGGATTGCCGCTCGGGTTTTTTCTTTGCTTTGGCTTGCGGCGCGGGATCTACGGATTGTGGATCGGGCTCACGCTGGCGCTGATCGTGATTGCGCTGGCGTTGCTCGTGCGCTGGCGGCGCGATGCGCGGAGGCAGCTTTTCGTTGCGAGCTGCTAGCGCTTAGTGTCAGTTCACCGTGATCGAAAAACAAGGTGGTGTGCAGGAGCGAGCCCGACGTTGCATTTACGACAACGGTCCACGTCGCAGATTGCGGAATTGATCCGCCGATGGCCCACAAGTATTCATCGAGCAGACGGGTCATTTTCGGCATACAATGAGGGCAAATTCATTGTTGGGCTCTGAGTTGCTGAATTTCTCTGAGCGGTCCCCCCGGATCGTAGGGGGATGCGAGAGCGCAGCCCCGCCCGATGTGCGGAGCATGGAGCGCAAGGAATGCCATGAATTTTTATTTGCTCTCATCTTCGTCAGGAGTTTTAAAAATCCCGAGTGCAGCAGCAGGGTCAACGACATGGACTCACCGAGCGACCGGATTGGCGATAATCTGCCTGGCCCTATGCGCCGAAGGATTTGTGTGTCCGCCCGCGCAGGGGCAGACGAATGAATGGACCTGGATGGGCGGAGCCAGCGCGATTCCGAACTGTCCCAACCAAGGCGCCTGCGGCCAGCCCGGGTGGCACGGCACTTTACAGACCCCCGCTGCAACGAATGTCCCCGAGGGACGTTGGGGCGCTGTTAGCTGGACAGACAGCAAGGGAGATTTCTGGCTCTTTGGGGGCGTTGGGATTCAAGGCTCCCTGAACGACCTTTGGGAATACAATCCCTCAACCGCCAAATGGGCTTGGATGGCCGGAAACAGCACGGTCGCATATAGCCCCTTGACCGGCTCCGGCCAACCTGGCATCTACGGGACGTTTGATACGCCTGCCGCTGGGAACCAGCCTGGCAGCCGCGTCTATGCTGTCGGTTGGACCGACATAAAGGGGAATCTGTGGCTCTTTGGGGGGCACGGCTTTGACGCCAATGGCGACGTTGGGGAACTCAACGACCTTTGGAAATTCGATCCTTCTACGAATGAATGGACATGGATGGGCGGGAGCAGCACACTCCCCTGCTACGATGCGGCGGCGGACGAATGCTATGGCCAGCCCGGTGTGTACGGGACATTGGGGACGCCTGCGGCTGGAAACATTCCTGGAGGCCGCTCCGAAGCGACGGGGTGGACAGATCGCAATGGCAATTTCTGGATCTATGGAGGCCTTGGCTGGGACGTCAGAGAAATCGAGTGCTATCCCAACGACCTTTGGGAATACAGCCCCTCCGCAAGCGTATGGACCTGGTGGGGCGGTATGAACTCGTGCCCCAACTTTGAAAGCGGCTGGAAGGGAGTCTATGGCACTCTCAGCGTACCTGCGGCCGGGAACAATCCATGGAGTCTTTACCTTGCGACAAGTTGGACTGACACCAGCGGGAATCTTTGGCTCTTTGGTGGCTATGAAGAAGATCCAAGCGCCGTCGGCTACTGGATTAACGACGTGTGGGAGTTTTATCCT
>JBEKAS010000128.1:0-11371 GCA_050015795.1 Occallatibacter sp.
TTACGAAACCATGCAGTCGGTGCGCTAAGTTTATGGCCGCTTTACGAGCAACCTTCCCGTGCCCCATCCTTTTGGCAGTTTCATCGCCGAAAGGGTGGGAGAGCACACCAACTCCGCTAATTCCGCCAACCCCGCTAACGCCGCTGCCGTGATCACCCCTCCGCGCGTCGCGTATTTTCCCGACTCCTTCCACGAGATCAACGGGGTCGCCCACACCAGCCGCCACTTTGAGGCCTTCGCGCGACGGCGCAATCTTCCCTTTCTTTGCGTGCGCGCCGGCAAGCGGCCGCAAACTTTAGTGGAAGACGGCAATGTTTGGACCCTCGAGCTGCCGCGCAGTTTTCTTTCCTTCCCTCTTGAAAAGGATTTGCGCCTCGATCCCGTGTTTCTGCGCCACCTCCCTCTCATCGGCGACGTGCTGAAGCGGTTCCGACCCGACCTGGTTCACATTACCGGCCCCAGCGAAGTGGGAATCCTCGGCGCGTTCCTGGCGGGCCGCATGCATGTCCCGCTGGCCGCAAGCTGGCATACGAACGTACACGAGTACGCGGCGCGCCGCGCCAACTGGTTTCTGCGCCTGCTGCCCAGGCGCCACTCCACGGCGACCGGCCAGATGATTGAAAAGCTGGCGTTGGCGATTGCGGCCTGGTTCTACCGCAAGGCAAGGGTCCTCTTCGCCCCCAACCCCGAGCTGTGCGCGCTCCTCGAGCGCTCTACCGGCCGCCCCTGTTTCCTGATGTCGCGCGGCGTCGATGCCGAACTTTTCCATCCCGCCAAGCGAACACGCGATCCTGAAGATCCGGTCCGCACCCTCGGTTTCGTCGGCCGGCTCTCCGTCGAGAAGAACATCGGGCTGCTGGTCGACATTGAGCACGATCTCGACCAGAACCAGGAAAAATTTCTCATCGTCGGCCACGGCGGCGACGAGGCATGGCTGCGCGAGCGATTGCAACGAGCAGAGTTCACCGGCGTCTTGCGAGGGGAAGAGTTGGCCCGCGCCTACGCCAACATGGACCTTTTTGTTTTTCCCTCGCACACCGACACGTTTGGCAATGTGGTGCTGGAGGCGCTGGCCAGCGGCGTGCCTGCCATCGTTACCCCCGACGGCGGCCCGCGCACCATCGTGCGCGACGGCGTGGCTGGCCGCATCGTGCCCGACGATCAATTTACTTCGGCGATCACGGAGATCCTTGCGGATCCTGCGCGCCACGCCGCGATGCGCCAGGCTGCGCGCGCCTACGCGCTGACCGCGAGTTGGGATTCAGTGTTTGAGGGCGTCTACGCGGCATACCAGCGCTTGACGCCCGCGGCGCAACAAAGCGTGGCTGCCGATTGAAGGTCAACCGGCGCGCGAGGGAAGCAGCAATCCGGTTCGCAGGTCGAGCGCGAACGGCTTCTCGCGATCGCTCCTAATGTCCCAGCCAGTTCCGCGCAACACGCCGCCGTCGATACCGGCAACGGCCACGCCTTCATCGGAGAGTTTCGCCGACTCCCACGCCTGCTCGCTCGGCCCCCACGCGAGAATGGAGTGGTGGCCGACGAACAAGAGCAGACCTTCCGCAACCACCGCGCACACTTCCAGCACGGGCCGGTAGGGAATCATCGTGAAGCGATCGGGGGTTGCGGTGTCAATGAGGTAGGCGTAACCTCCCGCGACGGCACAGATTTCTTCTGGTTTTGGAGTAGACCAAAGCCCGGTCGGAGCCGCCGGATCGCGAAATCCCAGAGCGCATGTGGCGAGAAATGGCTGAGCATGCGGCGCGTCGGGACGAATCATCACTTCGAGCGCGCCGCGCTCCACCTCTTCGGCCGTGCGCGGATAAATAAAGTGACGCGGCGGCAGAATCAACGGCCGCGCAGCAAGGATTTCGGCTTGCCAGTTGTGCGGAAAGCTCAGGTCAACGATTGGGTCGGGGATCGGGTCGGGGATCGGTTTGGGCAATTTGTCGCTCACGGCTGCTCGGCACTCATGGTTGCGCTTCGTAATTCAGAATCCATCGCAACTGTTCCGTGGTATCGGGAATCACGGAGCCCCGCGCCGCCTGGATGGCTTCCAAAGCGTCCTTTGCGTCCCAGCCGAGGTGGATCAACGTGCAGGCCGCGGTGAGCGGCGACCGGCCAATGCTTCCCCGGCAGTGCATGCCAATGCGCTCTCCGGCGCGAAGGCGACCGGCCAAAGTCGCAACAAAGGTCCGGAACGTAGACTCGTTCGCGGGCACATGAACGTCTTGAATGGGATAAGAAAGAAAGTGCATGCCCAACTCCCCGGCAAGCGCACTTTCCTCGCTCAGGCCAAGCCAATCGGCTTCATCGGGCTCAAGCAGCGAGACCAGCGTTTGGACCCCGCTCCGCGCGATCTCACGCAGTTCGTCCTGGAGAATGCTGCCACCGTATGGGCAAAGCACAATGGCCAGCGGCACAGCAGGATTTCCTTCAATCCAAAACACCGCGTTCACGCGTTCAGACTCCCACAAACGGATTGGCACGCCGGCGCGCGCCGCGATAGTTTCGATGATAGACGGTGGGCGAGGGGTGATCGTCCCGACGAAACCGAAAAACGGCCGGGGCTGCGGCGCAAGCGGCGCATCCGATCCGCCACGCTGATTGTCTGCCGCACGATGAACAGCAAGGGCAACGAAGCGAGAAACCCTTGTCAAAATGCGAGAATAGAGGGAGCACTCGGTTTGGGGTTCATCACGATCCGGCGCGAGGGGCCACACAAAAGATGCTGCGCGTTCTGTCGACTCACCTGTTTCTGAATCACCGTCTGCACCCGGGGCTGCTTGAGCTCGCGGAGCGCTCCGGCGTGCAGGCGGTGGAGATCTTTGCCGCGCGCCAGCATTTCGACTACACTAGCCGCGAGCATGTGGCCGAGCTGGCCGAGTGGTTCCGCTCGAACTCGCTCGAGCCCTTTTCGATGCATGCCCCGCTTTATCCCGACCGCGAGATGGGCCGTGCCGGCGCGCCCGCGGTGAATGTGCTACACCCCGAGAAGGCGCGGCGCATCGACGCCATGGATGAGATCAAGCGTGCACTCGAAGCGGCGGAGCACATCCCGCTGCGCAATCTTGTTGTGCACCTTGGCGAACGCGACGATGAGTGGTCGCCGCGCACCATTGAATATGCGCTCAGCGCACTGGAACACCTGGGCGCCTTTGCGCGGCCGCTCGGCGTACGCCTGCTGGTGGAAAACCTGCTCAGCGAGGCCACGACGCCGGAGCATCTGGTGACGATTCTCGAAATGGGGCGCCTCACCAATGTCGGCATTTGCCTGGATCTTGGCCACGCGCATATCACGGTGGGAACGGCGAACGCGATTCGAACCCTGGGCGACCGCATTGCCACGGTGCATGTGCACGACAACCACGGCATGAAAGACGAGCACCTGTGGCCCGGCGGTGGGACGATCAACTGGCCGGCTACGGCAGAGGCCCTGCAAGCGCTCGGGACACCTCCCGCGGCGGTGCTCGAGATCAGCTACTCGCTGCCGGAAGTGCACGCAACACTCCCCGACCAGATCAAGGAAGCCTTCGCGCTGTTCGAGTAATTGCTTCTGCGCCGGCCCCTAACTCCGCTAGCCCCGCCAACTCCGTCAGCCCCGCTAACTCCGCTTCTTCCTATGTAATCGACATTCTCGGCAGCGGCCTGCAACTTGTGGGCAGCAGACTGAATCGGGCGCAGCCGTTCACGTGTGTCGCTACCGTGACCGTGATGGTTTTCTCCGCGGTCAGGCCATCGCCGGTCGCCGAAACCACAACGCTGGTGGAGCCGAAGGCTGCTCCCGGAGCGGCTGTGAGTTTCAGCGACACGGTATTGGTGCTGGCGCTCGACGCCGGTGTGAGCGGGTTCGCGGACCACGTTGCCGTAACTCCGCTCGGCAGGCCGTTCACAGAAAAACTGACGTTTCCGGCGAACGACCCTCCGGTGATGGCGGTGAACTGAATTGTCACTGAGCCATCTGCGGCGATGGTCGCCGATTGCACCAGCGACATCAAAGCGAGCGTTGCAGAGCTGGACGTCGAACTCGTGTTCCAGCCGTTGACGAGCAATGCGCCATCCACCGATCCCAGGCCCGTAGCAAGGTTGTACGTCGCGCCATCTGCGCTGAATCCCTCCACGCCGGGAACGGTGTTGTTGCCGGACGGCGTGGGATGAAATGGATCTGGAATCGCACTCGTCAGCGCGTAAAGGCGAGGATTCGCGCTGCCCTGGCCTTTGCCGTCTTCCTTTGCGGTGACCAGGGCCATGATGCCCCCAAACGACTGCGCCGCGACCGAGGTGCCGGAGACAACCCAGAAGGTACCGTTCTCGACCATGAAATAGCCGTCGTGATTTGCGGCCGAAAGCGAGACATCCGGCACGGCGCGCATGCCACCGGCCACGGCCGTTCCGCTTACGTCCTGCTGCCATGCGGGCTGCTTGTACACCACGCTCGCGCCGCCGCCCGAGGCCCAGAGCCCCGTGCCGCCGTCGAGCGCGCTCTCATTCCACACTGTTTCGGGAATGTAGCCAAGCGCGGAGCCGTATGCGGCAGAGTTCGTTGCGGACCAATACTGAGCGGGGTTTGCGCCTTCATTGAATTCCGTTCCGCTCACGCATGTGGCATAGGGCGAACTGCACAGCCCGTTGACCGCTGCGGACGTTCCCGAGGTGGAATTGCCTTGCTGGCATCCGGCCGCGCCCGCATCGCCTGAGGCCACAAAGACGCTCATTCCCTGGCTCGCGGCCTGCTCCCACAGGCTGTTGTAGAAGGCCAGCTCCGCGGCGCCCATCTCCTGCTCGCAACTGTCGTAGCTCACGCTCACCACCGGCGCCGTGGCGTGATTGACGATGTACGCGGACGCGAGATCGATGCCGTCCGTAGTCGCAGTGGAGGCCGCAACCACCAGGTTCACCGCGGCAGCCGGGGCTCCCGCGCCGCTCCACTCCACGTCGAGCGTGGATTCGTCCTGATCGCCGGTGACCAGCCCGGGATTGGTTCCGTCGACAATCACCGAGGGCGTGTTGGCTGCGCGGCCGGCGATGGAACCGAAGGTCTCGACATCGCTGAGGTTGATGTTGCCGCGTCCGGCAATGGCGATGGCAGCGCCGGAGCCGGTGGTGCCCGCGCTGTACAACGGGTTGAGGTCGTAGATGGTGGCGAAGTCCGCCGGAAAAATGTTATGCGTGCTGCCGGCGGAGTATTCCGGCTGCGTGGCAAACGATTTCTGCGACGCGATTTGCGAGGCGCGGCGAAAGTCGTTGAGCGTGACCACGCCGCCGACAACTCCGGCGAGCGACGCGGGGATTTGCGGGTCGCTGGAGTTGGCGATGTGCTTCACGCCGTCCACGGCATAGCGGTGCAACTCGGTGTGAAAGGCGCTGGATACTTGGACCGCGGTACCTGAGAAAACGATCAAGCGCCGTCCGGAGGAAATCTCTTCGACCGTGAATCCGTGGGCCGCGAGCCACGCCGTGACAAGCGCCAGGTCGGAACTGTCGACGCCGAACTGCGCGCCGAACTGGGCCGGCGTGAGCCACTGCTGATACTGCGGCGATCCAGGATCCTGCTGCGCTTCAACCAGGGCATCGAGCGCGGACTGCTGCGCAGCAGAAGGCTGGAGGACGAGCAGCATGCGGTCGAGACGCGTGCTCCTGTCAATGACGCCTTCGTCGAAACCCGTGCGCGCCAGCAGCGGCACACTGCCCCTAAGGGTGACGAGTCGCGTTTCGTCGACAGGGGTGGTGAAGACAGGGGTTGTGAAGCCGCTCGCGGGAATCGCGGTGCGCAGATCGCCGTCGCACCCGGCGAGCAGGAGCAACGCAGCAAAAGATGAGAGGACTCTTATGCGAGCGGACATTCCGGCCTTCCAGGGAGACAAAGGCCGTAGCGCGTCTGGTTTGGCGCGGCCGCGGTCTTTGCCTTTTCTCATCTATCGGCGGGGAAAGCCGGCGACTGAGTGAGAAAGGCCTGAACTTAAGCGGGTTTGGCTTACGAATGTACTTAGAAAGAACTAAGAAGGAGAAGGCGAGTGAATAGGTGAAAGGAGTGACAGAAGTGAAAGGCGCACGAACCGCAACCGGCCGCTAGCATATGCGCGGCAATTGCTCACCGATCATGGTGGGGATGACGCGGTTGGCGCCCATGGCGGTGCGCGCCACGAGCATGTGCTTGTGTTCCGCGGTCACGTGGCCGATGCGGGCTGCGTCACGGCCCAGAGGATGCGCGCGAAGCACTGCCAGCACGCGGTCGGCAGCTTCGGGCGCGACGAAGAAGACGGCTTTGCCTTCATTGGCAACGTACACGGGGTCGAGGCCGAGCAACTCGCACGCGGATTGCACTTCGGGCCGCACCGGGACCTGGCCCTCGTCGATGGCAACGCCAACATCGGAGGAGTGCGCAATCTCGTTTAAAGTAGACGCGAGGCCGCCGCGCGTGGGATCGCGCATGGCGTGGACTGCAACTCCCGCGGCGTCGAGGACTTCGGCGATCATGCCGTTGAGCGCGGCACAATCGGAGCGGATGGGGCTTTCGAATTCGAGGCCTTCCCTCACGCTCATGATGGCCATGCCGTGGTCGCCGATGGTTCCCGAAACGATGATCGCGTCACCGACCTCGGCGCGATGCGGGCCCACCTGAATGCCGGGGCGCAGCAGACCCACGCCGGCAGTCGTGATGTAGCAGCCGTCGCCGTGGCCGCGCTCGACAACTTTTGTGTCGCCGGTAACGATCTGCACGCCCGCAGTTGCTGCGGCTTTGGCCATGTCGTCGACGATTGCGGCCAGCTGAGCCAGCGTAAAACCTTCTTCGAGAATGAAGCTGGCGCTCAGAAACTTTGGCTCTGCACCGGAGACGGCCAGATCGTTGACGGTTCCGTTCACAGCTAACTCGCCGATCGACCCGCCGGGGAAAAACAGTGGCTGCACGACGAAGGAGTCGGTGCTGAGGGCGAGGCGCGCACCTGCAGTTTCAAGCACGGCCGCGTCACCCAGGTTTTCAAGCGCCGGGTTGCGAAATGCGGGCAGAAAGAGATGCTCGACCAGCTCGTTGCCCAGCTTGCCGCCACCGCCGTGGCCCATCACGATAGTGGGATAGTCGGCGAGGGGAAGCGGGCACGACCAGCTGGCGAAATCGGGTACGGCAATTTTGGCGTTATCGGTCATCTTGTTCCAAGCTCTTAGCTATTAGCCTTTAGCTCTTAGCTCCTACTCAGTCTATTGGCCATTCTTGCGTTACGGCACTGAAGGTAGAAGCAACAGGCTTGGCACTCGCAAGACAAAGCTAAAAGCTAGCAGCTAAGAGCTAACAGCTGCCTTCCCCGCCCCCGCCAGTTCTTCGGCGGAGAGGAAGCGGCCGTAGTTGTAATACGCAGCACAGGCGCCTTCGCTGGAAACCATGGTTGCGCCGAGCGGATGACGCGGCGTGCACTCCTTGCCGAACGCAGCACACTCAGCGGGCTTGATGGCTCCGCGGAGGACGTCGCCTGCGCGGCACAGCGGCGACTCCTCGGTGTGAATGCCGGTGATATGGAAGCGCTCTTCGGCGTCGAACTCGCGATAGTCGGCATTGAGACGCCAGCCGCTTTGCGGAATGATGCCGATGCCGCGCCAGGCGCGATCGGTGACTTCAAAGACTTCGCTTAACAGCTCTTGCGCAGGGCGATTGCCCTCGAATGTGACGACGCGGCTGTAGGCGTTCTCCACTTCGTGACGGCCGCTTTCAAGCTGCACCACCGCGCGGCGAATGCCATCGAGGAGATCGAGCGGCTCAAAGCCAGTAACCACGATGGGAACGCCGAACTTCTCCGCCAGCGGCGGATATTCCCAGTAGCCCATAACGCTGCAAACGTGGCCGGCAGCGAGGAAGGCCTGCACCTGGTTGCCGGGCGATTGCAAAATGGCGGAGATTGCGGGCGGGACCAGAACATGAGAAACGAGCAGAGAAAAATTCTTCAACCCGCGGCGCTTCGCCAGGTGCACGCTCATGGCGTTGGCGGGCGCGGTGGTTTCAAAGCCGACGCCGAAGAAGACCACTTGCTTGTCAGGGTTTTTGACGGCGAGGTCAACGGCGTCGAGCGGCGAATAGACAACGCGCACGTCGCCGCCGCGGCCCTTCACCTGGAAGAGGTCGCCCTCGGTGCCGGGAACGCGCAGCATATCGCCAAAAGAGCAGAACATGACGCCGGGTTGCGCCGCGATGGCCAGCGCCTTGTCGATGAGTTCGAGTGGCGTGACGCAGACGGGGCAGCCGGGGCCGTGAATCATCTCCACCCCTGCCGGCAGCATTTGATCGATGCCGTTCTTGATGATGGAGTGCGTTTGCCCGCCGCAGACTTCCATGATCTTCCAGGGACGCGTGGTGACCTGCGCGATCTCGCGCGCCAAGGCCCGAGCAATTCCGCCGTCACGAAACTCGTTGAGGTACTTCATTGGCGTTTGGGGGGAATTAGCTGACTTGCTGTTTCGTCAACTTGCGGCCCTGCTGCCTCGCAACTGCCATCGGGGCAACGCGACTGCGGCCGCTGGGCCGCGCGGGCAAAGGCTTCTTCTTCGCTCGCCAGTTCTTCATCGAGTACGCCCATAGCGCGGAAATCGGCGAGGGTCTGCTCGGCAGTCTCCTCATCGATCTTCGAGAGGGCAAAGCCGACATGGACGATGGTGTAGTCGCCGACCTCGACCTCGGGCACGTAGTCGAGACAGACCTTCTTGACCACGCCGCCGAAGTTGACGCGGCCGATGCGGATGAGGCCGTCGGTGGTGATCTCTTCGACTTTTCCAGGAATCGCCAGGCACATAGCAACCTTCTTATACCGCTCGGGGGTGACGGTCAAATGTGATTTGGATCACCTGGTCGTGCGGCTGGGAGCGAGTCCGACTTTTTGGGGCTAGGCCCGATGCAGATCGCCACAGCCCGCGTTGCAGTGTCGGGGATGCGCCCGGTCTAGTTCGTCGGACCTCTGCCCGGTTTATATCCCTGGCACCTACCCCCCTCTCCCCCCTATTTCTGTAAACAAATACCTTGTTTTCATTGCTTTACGCGATGCGTTGCCGCGCAAATATTTGAAAAACCATATCTTTACCCGCAGATATTAGAGAGCAAAGGACTTATGGCCAGGGTATATCTCTCCATACCCCGAGTCTGGAAACCATGATTCACAGAACGATTGTGCGCCAATGTGGGGAAATTATCCGCAAAGACGGCGACTGAGGGACTAAGGGGCCGAGGGACTAAGGAATCAGTGGGTTAGCTGCGGCGCGGACCTGGTGTAGGGCGAATAGGGCTTGACAAGTCCGTGGGATGAGCTGGAATCGAGCCAGAATCGGCGAGAGTAAGTTCCGGATTGGCGACTATTCGGGCTGAACTGAATTACTAGCCCCCGCGGCATATGTCGGGAGTATGACTGGCGTGAGGGGGCATCGCAACGCCCACCAGCGTGCGTCTCTACCGCAGCCCGTCGGGCCTACAATTAAATTATGAAGGCTCCATGGCTCAATGCGCTCTGGAGCGAGTGGCTCTGCATTCTGTGGCTCTCGGGATTCTCCGTAAGAGGTCAGGCGCCTAAGCCAGAGACCTTTTATTCAGGCGCGCAGCACGCCATAATTCAGCTCCAATATCTGGACGGGCAAACGCTTCACACGGCGACGGGTTTTTTCGTCTCGAATGGGGATGCCCTCTATGTGGTCACTGCCGGGCATGTGGCGCGTGAGCCCTTCTCGTACACGGCGATAGTGCGGTCGGTGGCTACGGCTCTGGACGGCACGTCGGTGTCGGTGGATGTTCGTTTGACGATGCCTCACGAGAGCTGGGTATTGCACTCGGACGATGGCGACGCGACGCACTTTCCTGTTGACGTAGCAGCGATGAAGATCGCCGATCACGGTGGTCTCGAGGCGTACCGGTATTGCCCAACCGAATGCCCCGATTGGAAGGGAATCCTTCTCGCGAAGGAGAACGCGGAGCCGCCGACGCCGGTCTTGGTGTTTGGCTTTCCGTTGAACGAACCTGGTTTGACGTTCTTGCGCCACGTGCCGTTGGGGAGGCAGGGCATCATTGGCCTTGTTGACCCGAGCGAGGATGAGATTCAGGTAGAGGGGAGGTACTTCGACCGCTTGGCCTTCATAATTGACATACCCACGATTATTGGCGGTAGCAGCGGAAGCCCCGTATTAAGCAATGCCCCTTTTGCGCCGCAGACGCTTGTGGGCCTCATTTCAGGGGGCACGGACAAGGGTGATCCTGGTGAGTATGCGAGGCCAGGTGGATACGCTGTCGCTGAGCCCGTGTCGAGAATAAGGGAAGTGCTGGACAGTTCGGGAATAGAGAAAATGCAGCCCGTTGACACTTGGTGTTTCTTGTCGGCGGCAGATGCCGCGAAGTTCAAGCTGCCGCCGTTCCCAGTTTGCCAATAAAGTCCGCCGCCGTTCGCGACGGTAGCCGTTTTCTAGGTTTTGGCTCCTCCGGTCGAGTTACCGCCAATTCGTCAATTACTGGTTGATGAACTTCTCAAACAGTCGGCGGGCATTCGCACAGTCAGCGGGCATTCGCAGCAAAGCGATTGCGGCATTGCGAGACTTAGCCCGCATTTCTCACAGACGTCTCGGTGGCAGATAAAACGGCCCATTTTCAACCGCCGGCCTGCCCTGCGGGGGTCTGGAGGCCCCCGCTACAGCCGGTCTGGAGACCGGCGCTACAGGTTCTCGTCGCTAATGAGGAATTCTGCTCAGGCCAAATCAACAAATACATCTTTCTCATTGTTGCAGGCCATCAAGCATATCCAGGCCTGTCAAAGAACAACCGCAAGTCCCCGTTCGACTTCGATTGCTTTGCAATCTTCGCTCAGGGCAGGCTTTCGACTCCGTTTGTCGCCCGACCACCCCACGGACGAAGACCTGTCCGTGGGGGCCCCGGGTCGCGCGGCGCACTCCGCTCAGGATGACAGGGTCTTTTTGATGCGAACCTCAGAGACAGGACGCTGGCTCAGTCCGAAACCATCAACTCGCCGGGGACGATGGGGCGGGTGCGGGGCAGAATTCCGCGCGCGGCGGCAATGCCGAAGACCACGAGGACGGCGACAAAGACCACGAGCTTGATGAGACTTCCGGTGGAGTTCTCCGGAAGCGTCTTCCAGAGAACGAGCAGGAAGGTTTGCGCGGCGGTGACGGTCCAGACGGATCCGTAAAAATAGCGGCGTTCCCAGCCTTCGCCCTGCGTGGAAGTTCCGACGCGCGGCAGTTTGCCCATCATGCCGAGGAGCAGGATGAACGCACAAAGCGGCGAGTAGCCGTAGAGATAAATCTGCTTCATCTTCCAGACGCCGGTGACGGCGGCGTAGACGAGGCTGGCCATGTTGAGCAACGCATAATTCAGGATGGCGTTCCATGCGAAGGTGTA
>JBEKAS010000129.1:0-11365 GCA_050015795.1 Occallatibacter sp.
AGGAGTTCGCAAGACAGAGAATCCGGTCGACGCTCATAGAGCTGACTTACCTCCGGAACTCAGATCTAGAGATGATGAATGACTACATCGTTCCAGTGTTGCTGCAGGTATTCGAGCGCCAGCCTGCGATGGCAGTGCTCGGCGGTGTCTTCGCTGCACAGCAGAACAGTTTTCTTCTGGAAGTTTTCTTTCGAGAGCACCGACTCGACCTTTCGCGACCGGATCAACGCAAGATAGGCCTCCGTATAAGTTTCCCAGCTCCCCTTTTGTTTTTTGAAAGCGTCTAGAATCTCTTGCGTAGGCGCGAGGAGGGGTTCGTGTTCATACGCAGCGTTACAGATCTCCTCAAGAAAGTATTTGAGGTCGGATTGCTTTGCGAAGCCCGCAAGTTGCGATGTGTTATTCAAGCGCACATCGAGCAGGCGTTCGATGCCGGCGGCTTTCAGTGCGCCGAAGAACTCGCCGGCGCTTTTTTTCGTGAAACCGATGCTGTAGATCTCCATTGGTCCTCGTCCAACTCGGCAAACAGGGCAGGTTGCCCGCTTTCCAGAGGCTTGCCGGACTCGGCAGTTACCTGCGCGTCCGTTTGCAGACGTCCATCGGCGCGGATGTGGGTGAGCACGTGACCACGCTCGGCCAGGACGCGCCCCACCAGCAGGCGGCGATGGCAATGAGCAGGATCTTCCTCGCCGCACAACAGAGCCACCCGAAAAGAGGCGATCCCGCGCTCCAATCGCTCTATTCCCTTGACAAATGCGCGGTCGGACTTCATGCGGCCGTAGAGCACATGCCCGCTCTTGTCGTAATACGCCGGATCAGCCGGGCGGCCACCGAGTTCTTCACCCAGAAAAATGTATTTGATCCCACTTTCGGTCAGTTTTCTTTGCATGATTTCACGGTCGAACTGAGGAGCAAAGCGGGAATAGGGCGCGGACCGAGTGTCCACAATCACTTCAACTTGATGGCCTGCCAGAAGCCCGGCAAACTCCTCCCATGTGTGCGCTGAATGGCCGAGCGTGTAGACGGTGCTCATGGAAGACTCAAGCCAAGCATAGCACTGGTTTCCGTTGAAATCGCCGCGGAAGGTGTCAGGCGCATGCCCGCGTCTCCCCGCAGCTCCGTTTAGACTGTTAACGTCTCCACTATACGAATGACGGATACGAATGACGCACCGGTTTCAAGCCCTCCGCCGCTTTCAATTCAATCTGCCGCAACGCATCGCGGCGGGCTTGCTGGCCCTCTTTCTCCTGCAGGGATTCTGGCTCATCAGCCGCCAGACATTGACTGACATCGATTACCAGTACGCGCGTTGCGGACGCGAGACCTGGGAAAAGCCTTCGCCCCTGGCCGGCTACTACACCTCCTGCGGCAACATTCACGACGGCATTCTGGCATACCGGCTGGCCGGACTTCCGCTCACGCTGAATCTTCTTGCCGAGCGTGGGCTCGATCTGCTGCGCAAGCCGGAGAATCGCGTAGTACAGGAGAGCGGCGGCGAGCTGAGCACGTGGGAACTGCGCCATCAAATGACACACATCCTGTTGCTGCTGCGCCTGCCATTTCTATTTGCCGGCTTCCTGCTGGGCGGATGCATCTGGTGGGTCACGAGGCGGCTTTACGGAAATCTGGGCGGCTATACGGCCCTGGCGCTCTATTGTTTTTCGCCCTCGGTGCTGCGCGTCTGCGTCACGCCGAATTCGGAAGTGCTGGCGGCGCTGGGCCTCTATGGCGGCGTGTATACCTGCATTGGCGTTGCCCATGCCATGCAGGGCCCGGCTGCCAAGTGGCGGCCGCGGATGGTTCTGCTCACCGCGATTCTTGGCGTTGCGGCAGCTGCACATATCGTGGCGTTGCCGCTTGCCGCACTGCTCGGCCTGGCGGCCATGCTTTGGGTCGCCGAGGGGCACAGGAGCCAGATATTGCCCGTGGTGCTGATTGCCGCGGTGGGCGCGCTGGTGCTTGTCTTTGCGTGTTACGGTTTTTCGCCCGACTCGTCGAGCTATGTCTTCCGCTCGGGGGCAGGATTCTTGTGGGTCTCGCTGGATCCGGCCCGGCGGTTCTTTGGTTCGCTCGCCAATGGCGGCATCACGATTGCCGCGTGTGCCGCTGCGGTGTTGTACCTGGGGGCGCGCAAATCGCGCTACTTCGGCAACACAGCTCCACTGCTCTGCGCTTTGGTTTCGATGGTGCTCGTCATGACGGGCTCTCCAGGAAGCCCGTGGCTCTGGGCGCAGCCGTTTCTTCTCACGTTTGTCGGCGGCGCGTTGGCCGACGCGTACGACGGGCCGCGCGGACGCTGGGCGCTGGGCGCGGCGGGAGCCATTGTGGCGCTGCAGGCGGTACTCTGCGTGCTGAGCCTGACTGGGCTGGTATAGAAAGAGAAAGATGCACTTGAAGACATTAGGCCTTGCGGAGCATAATGAAAGCAACTGGGAAGTCGCGCTCCATGACGAATTTGTCCGGGAGTTTTGGCAACTGCCCAGACACGCCAGAGTGGAAATCACCGGATTGATGGTGAATCTGCGCGAAAAGGGTCCGCTTCTCGGCCGTCCACAGGCGGACACGTTGAACGGATCGCGCTACGCCAACATGAAGGAGTTGCGATTCAAAGCCGATGGCGGCGTCTGGCGCGTGGCTTTCGCCTTTGATCCGGCGCGCAAAGCCATTTTGCTCGTGGCTGGAGACAAGGCATGCGTGGGACAGCGCCAGTTTTACCGCAACCTGATTCGCATCGCAGACGCGCGCTTCGAGCGGTATCTGCAAGCATTTCGCGCAAAGTGAGGAGATTGCCATGACAGTTTCGCTCGAGGAGATTTTGAACCAGATGCCGGAGGAAGAACGCGCGGAAGTTTTTCGGCGTGCCGAAGAGATTCGCCAGCAAATCAACCTGCGCGAGATGC
The DNA here is from genome assembly GCA_050015795.1 of Occallatibacter sp. GTDB lineage: Bacteria > Acidobacteriota > Terriglobia > Terriglobales > Acidobacteriaceae > Telmatobacter. Next base: position 2,901 of record JBEKAS010000129.1, read on the forward strand.
GCCGCCTGCGCAAGGTCACCCAGACGCGGCTATCCAAAAAGCTCAAAATCGGTCAGGAGGGTGTTTCGCGCATCGAAAAGCGCACGGACCTTTATCTTTCCACGTTGCGAAGTTATGTCGAAGGCCTCGGCGGAAAACTGTCCTTGACCGTGGAATTCCCCGACCGGGCGCCGGTTGTTCTGAGCGGATTTGGCGAAGGAAGCGAGGCCTCGAAACCCAGGAAACAAACCGCAAAACGGCGCAAACGGCCGGCTCGGTCAAAGGCCGGAAGGCGCCTTGCCGCCTGAGTGCGCATTTCGGTACGGCGAAACACGAAGTCATTTATAAAGTAAAGAAATATAAGGAGTTATTTCCATCTTCCAGCCTTGCTAAAAGGCCCCTCGAACCTCTAAAATAGAAGCTAAGAGCTGCGGACCCGGCCCTGCTTTTTCTGGACTTTTTGCCGCCTTCCTGCAAGCCCTCAAAAAAACTATGGCAGACGACCAGAATCCCCAGCTTCCTCTCGACGGAGCGAACCCTCCCGGCGGCACGAACCTCATTCCCATCAACATTGAAGAGGAGATGCGCCGCTCCTATCTCGACTACTCCATGTCGGTGATCATCGGGCGCGCGCTGCCTGACGCCCGCGACGGATTGAAGCCCGTGCATCGTCGCATCCTTACGGCGATGGACCGTGAGGGGATGCAGCACAACAAGAAGTACTCCAAGTGCGCCGGCGTGGTTGGCGAGTGTTTGAAGAAGTACCATCCGCACGGAGATTCGTCGGTGTACGACGCACTGGTGCGCATGGCGCAGCCGTGGTCGTTGCGCTACCCGCTCGTCGACGGTCAGGGCAACTTCGGCTCGGTCGACGGCGATCCGCCGGCGGCTTACCGGTATACCGAGTGCCGCATGGAGCGCATCGCCGAAGAGATGATGGCCGACATCGAAATGGAAACCGTGGACATGGTTCCCAATTTCGATGAAACCACGGACGAACCGTCGGTGCTGCCCACGCGGATTCCGACGCTGATCGTGAACGGCTCCAACGGCATCGCGGTGGGCATGGCGACCAATATTCCGCCGCACAATTTGACCGAGGTGCTGAACGCGACCATCGCGCTGGTGAAGAACCCCAAAGGCGGCCTGCTTGAAGTGCTGAAGCACGTGCATGGGCCCGATTTCCCGACCGCCGGCATTCTCTACGGCCGCGCGGGAATAGTGGACGCGTACCGTACCGGCCGCGGCCGCTTCCTGATGAGGGCGCGGGTGGCCATTGAGAACGTCACCAAGGATCGCCAGGCGCTGATCGTCACCGAGCTTCCTTATCAAGTAAACAAGTCCTTGCTCTTCAAGCGCATCTCCGAGCTGGTCGAAAACAAGATCATCTCCGATATCGACACCAACACCGAATGGACACGCGACGAGAGCGATCGCGACGGCATGCGGATGGTGATCGGGCTGAAGCGCGGCGCGCAGCCTGAGATTGTGCTGAACCAGCTCTACAAGCACACGCAGCTGCAAGAGAGTTTTTCCATGATCTTCCTGGCCGTGACCAACGGCCAGCCGAAGGAATTGGGCCTGGCCGACGCCATCCAGCTTTTCATCGACCACCGCATCGACGTGGTGCAGCGGCGCGCGGTTTTCCTGCTGCGCAAGGCGCGCGAACGCGAGCACATTCTGGAGGGCCTGAAGATCGCGCTCGACAATCTCGACACGGTGATCAGGATTATCCGTGCATCGAACTCGCGGGTCGACGCGAGAGAGAACCTTTATGCGTGGGGCAAGGGCAAGGACATCGTCATCCGGCTGGACCGCGAGCCCGGACCTCACGAGGAAAAAGGACTCACGCTGCGGCAGGTCGATGCCATCCTGGAATTGCAGCTCTACCGGCTCACGCAGCTCTCCGTCGACGAGATCCTGAAAGAATTGTCCGAGGTCAGAGCAAAAATCGCAGAGTACGAGGAGATCCTTGGCAGCGAGAAGAAGCTGCGCTCGGTCATTGTGAAGGAGCTCGAGGAAATCCTCCAGAAGTACGGCGACAAGCGCCGCACCGAGATTGTGGACGAAGGCGCGGAGCTTCAGCTCGAAGACCTGATCGCCGATGAGCAGGTTGCGGTGACGGTGAGCCACCAGGGCTACCTGAAGCGCACGCCCATCTCCATCTACCGCCAGCAACGCCGCGGCGGCACGGGACGCATGGGCATGAAGACGCGCGAGGAAGATTTTGTCGCGCAGCTTATCGTCGACTCCACGCATTCGTATCTGCTGTGCTTCACTAACATCGGCCGCGTCTATTGGCTCAAGATCTACGAGATTCCCGATGTGGGCGCCGCGGGCAAGGGCAAGTCGATGCAAAGCCTGCTCGACCTGCAGACCGGCGAAAAAGTCTGCGCCATTCTGCCGGTGCACGATCTCGAGGAAGAGGGCAAGTACATTTTCTTCGCCACGCAGAAGGGCACGGTGAAGAAGACGCCGCTCAAGGATTTCTCGAATGTGATGTCGAGAGGCATCATCGCCATCGGCATCGATACGGACGATGAGTTGGTAGCGGCGCGCATTACCGACGGCTCGCAGATTATTTTCCTCGCCACGCACCTGGGAATGGCGATCCGATTCGAGGAGAGCGACGTGCGCTCCATGGGCCGGCCGGCTTATGGCGTGCGCGGCATCGCATTGATCAAGAACGACTACGTGGTTGGCGTTGCAGTTACGCCGAAGGAGCACGCACCAGGCGCCTATCGCATTCTTTCCGTCACGGAACACGGATTCGGCAAACGCACTGACGTGGAAGAGTATCGTCTCCAGACGCGCGGCGGCAAAGGCGTCAAGAACCTCTCCGTCACCGAACGCGTGGGCCGGGTGAATACCATCCAACTGGTCGACGACACGTCGGAGCTGATGGTGATCAGCCAGTTCGGCAAGATCATCCGCATCGACACCAAGACGGTTCGGTCAGCCGGCCGCGCCACGCAAGGCGTGCGGCTGCTCAGCCTGGAACCGGATGACAAGGTCGCCGCAGCAGTGATCATCCCGCCTGAAGAACTGAACGGCAACGGGAACGGCAATCACGAAGGCGAGCAGGGGACGCTGCTGCAGTAGAGGCTGCTCGTTCAGCGGGATCTCCGGGCCTGAGAATAGAGACTTGGATCACCGGGCAAGACGGAGACACGACCGCAATCTTGCGGATATGTGCTTAAATGCCAACGATGGACATTATCGAACTATTCAGCAACGACCTTCTTGAACTGCCGAGGAGCCGTTCCGAGGAAGATTACGGGAGTTTCCTTAAGAACTGGTTCGACGAGTTTCTCGCTCTGACAGATAGCCTGACGGGCGATGATTTGCTGAGTACGGATTTCAAGGCAAACAGGGCCGCCGTGCAGTCCTTGTGTGACGGCATTTTGGCGGCAATGAAGGCCTATCTCAACGGCCACCCGAGCAGAGCATACGAACATTTTCAATCCGCAATAAGAGCAATACAACCACACCTTGCCCACTTAGTCTCGCAGGATGTGTCCAGCCACCTTCAATTCCTCTACAGGATCCGAGTAGGCAGCTTGACGGATTTCACAAGAAGAGACCTTTTCCACATTCCGTTTGAAATGCGTACGTTAGTGAAACCGCAGCGCTATAGCATTTCGGGCCTGCCATGTCTTTATCTCGGCGGTTCGATCTGGGTCTGTTGGGAGGAGCTAGAAAGGCCAAGTTTTGAAAAATTACAAATCTCCCGATTCAAGGCCGCCGATGATTCGAGCATCAAGGTCTTAGATCTCGGGTTTCGTCCCGCCATGATTGCTGCGTTCATGGCAACTCACCCAATCAACTACTGCAGGGAACTGGCAAGCTACAACTTTATCCTTGCACATACAATCTGCTGGCCTCTGTTCGCTGCATGTTCTGTGCGAGTGAAACACCGAGGCAACCCGTTTGTCCCTGAGTACGTAATACCTCAGTTGTTGTTGCAGTGGATTCAGAGCGAGCCAGATTTCGACGGCGTAAGGTACTTCTCGACACAAGTCGCCCAATACGTCGATGACCCTAGACCCGCCGCAAACTACGTATTCCCTGTCAGAACGAGCAGCCAGACCGGCTTCTGCGAGGAGTTGTCAAGGAAGTTCCTTCTCAGCAGGCCAATGTCGTGGCAAATACTTGAAAGCTTCCCCTTCACATTCAAGGAGCCCGTAACCAACGTGCCAACATGGCCGCTGAAGGTAAACGCGGATGTAGACGTTTCATACGGTCAGACTAAATTCTTTTCTTGCGAGGCAAAAATCCGAAGCTTGCCCTGCGAGCACGTTCAGACCATTTAGCCGCCGGGAACGCGCCGCGCATCATCCTCGCTTGCGCTCAACCCGCCGGATCGTCTTATCCATCGGCTTGCTCGGATCGCGAACGACGCCTATCTTTGCCCACGCAGCTTCACTCAACTCGGCGATCAAATTGAACCGCTCGATAGAGGAAAGGTTCTTGTGGTTCTTCACCCTTTCCTTCAGGTGCTCCGGCACATAACCGTAGGGAAACTTCGATTCGTCTACGCTCATACTCGAATCATAGTGCCGGCGACAACCCTCGGCCTTGTCAAGCCCTATTCACCCCTACATCAGGGCCGCGCCGCAGCTAACCCACCGATCTCTTGGCCCCTGAGTCGTTGTCTTTGCAGATAATTTCCCCTTCGCGGCGCATACTGTTCCCATTACCACTCAGCCACACGGTTCACGGTTCACGGTCTACGGCCCATCGATCACCATCCACGGCCCCTAACTCCTTTGCTCTCTAATATCTGCGGGTAAGGATATGGCTTTTCAATCATTTACGCGCCAGCGTGTCGCGCAACCTGATGAAAACAAGATATTTGCTTACAGAGATGGGGAGGGGGAGGGGGGTGGTGAACATCCGCTCTCGGCCAAAGCGGTTCTAACATACCCCGGAGGCGATACACCCAAGTCAGCCCGTCCCCCACGCCTTAAACCTCGGCCGGCGGCGCGGAGTTGGAACTTGCGCTTGCGCTCCGTGACCAATACACATACACCGGAATGCCCAGCAGCACCAGGATCAGGCCCGGCCAGGTGTACTGCGGCTTGTAGCGCAACAGTGCCGCGCAGATGCCGGTCGCCATCACCAGGTACAGGCCCGGCAGGAACGGGTAGCCGAAGGCTTTGTAGGGACGTGGCGTGTTCGGCTGCTTGATGCGCAGAACGAAGAGCCCGAGGATAGTCAGGATATAGAAGACCAGCACCGCGAAGATGATGTAATCGAGCAACTGGCTGTAGGAGCCGGAGACGCAGAGGATGGTGGTCCAGATGGCCTGCACTACGAGACCGGCGGCCGGCGTCTTGTAGCGCGGGTGCAGCTTGCCCACCATGCGGAAGAAGAGGCCGTCCTGCGCCATGGCGTAGTAGGCGCGCGCGCCGGCCAGCGTAATTCCGTTGGCGCAGCCGAAGGTCGAAATCAAAATTGCCGCGGCCATCAAATAGCCGCCAAGGTGGGGAAAGATCTGCTCGATCACTACGGCGCCGATACGGTCGTCGGGGTAGGCCGCGTATTGGACGCCCTGTGCAAAGGCAGTCGCGCCGTTCTTGACGCCATGCAACGGAAGCACCAAAATGTATGCCACACTTACCAGAAAATAGACCACCAGCACAAAACCGACACCGAACGCGAGCGAGAGCGGCACGTTGCGCCGCGGGTTTTTGATTTCACCGGCGGTAAACGTGACGTTGTTCCACGCGTCGGCGGCAAAGAGCGAGCCCACTTGCACCACGGCAAGGATCACGATCAGGTTGACCATGACGATGGGCCCCTGCGCGCCCACCTGCACGGGATGCAGCGACGACCAGCCCGCGTTGCGCCAGAACTGGCTCCAATGCTCGCCGAAGTTGGCTGCAATCGCCGCGCCGTTGCGGCCAATTGTGAATCCCAGAAGCACGAGAGCCGCAAGCGAGACGGCCTTGGCCACGGTAAAAACATTCTGCACCAGGGCGCCGAAGCGCACACCGCAGATATTCACTGCGGCCACGATCATCACGACGATAATGCCGGCGAGATTCGCGGTGCTCACGCCGATGTCCATGTTGCCCAGCACCATGGGGCCGACGGGAATAGCCGGCACGTGCGCGATGTGCCACAGCCAATGCGTGCTCGAAACCGTCGGGAAGAAGACGCCCAGGAATTTGCCGAAGGCCACGCACACCGCGGCGATTGTCCCGGTCTCAATAACGAGAAAAAGCGTCCAGCCGTAGAGAAATCCCCACAGGGGCCCGAGCGATTCGCGCAGGTAAACGTATTGGCCGCCGGCCTTGGGCATCATGGCGGCCAGCTCGCCATAGCTCAGGGCGCAGATCATGGTCATGACCGCGGTGATGACCCACGCGCCCAGGTAGAGCGCAGGAGAATCGGTGAGCCGCGCGATGTCGCAGTCGACTATAAAGATGCCGCTGCCGATCATGGACCCCACAACGATCGTGGTGGCGCTGAACAGGCCCAGGCTCTGCACCATCTGCGGGCCGGGACTGGAGTTGGACTGAGCGAGGGCCTGCAGAGAGCGATGGCTCCCTTCCTGGCCGCTTTCGGGCTGTTGATGCATGTCGGTTATGGTATCCCAAATGGTTGATTCCATGACACCGGAGGGTGACTCGAGCCCTCATAACGTGGTAAAGTCTGCGGATTTAGGTTCTTTCGAGCGGGTACCGCACCGTATGTCACCTATCGGGTGTATCGGGTGGCAATTCGGAAGAGTAGGGAAACGCCACCCCTGACCACTACTAGCGAAGGCTCGCTCGCCCGGAATGAGCCCCCTTATTTCGTTTGCAACCGGGGATACCTGATAAGCAACGCCCGACTCAAGATCGTCAACCGGGTATTGCCCCGGAATGTAGAATGATGCAACCAGTTTCCCTTTTCGGGCGTCTAATCGGTTAAGCGGGACGGCGTGACCACTGGGGAGAAGCATTCAGGGGTCGCTTTGGGCCCCCTAGCATGTCGCTTCTCCACCCTCCACCGGCGGAAGGTTACTACCCCTCACCCGTGGCAATCGGGGATCGCAGTCGAAGTCGCCCAGACTTGCAGTGGGCGGCCACACGAAGGGCGCGCCAGCCCATCCACACAACTCGCCGACCATCGTTAGAGGCCTTAAGTATTCGGGGCATAACGGGCTTTGGTTCTTCTCCCGGAGGTGCATCGTGTCTCAACTGATGCGAGAACCGCTGCGGTCCGATACCGCAGTGCAGTGCGTGATTGAAATTCTGATCGATAGCCAGGATGGACTAGCCACTGTGGGCGAAAGGCTTCAGAATCAATCCCTCAAGCGATATTTCTTCGCTGAGTCACTGCTGCGCGCGCAATTTATCGACGAACTGGAGACCGCCCTCCGCCAGCGAGGCGTAAGCACATTCCGGCAGAAGGGTAGCGCGGCAGCGACCCTTCACCGCACATGGGCCCGCATTAAGTCCAGGTTCATAGGCGGCGATCACACGCTGCTGGTCACGGCCGAGCAGGGGGAAGGCGCCGTCACCGATGTCTACAGCAAAGCCATGGGGACCTACCTCCCTACGTCCATTCGCGAGATTCTGACGGCGCAGGAAGCGCACATCGAGTTGGTCCTCGAATTTCTGAAAACGGAGCGTGACCGCCCCACGGCAGGGGACAAAACGGCGGGGAGTAAGGTGCCCGCAAGTGACGAAGTTTCGCATTGACGGCCAGGCATTCGCCGCATCACTGAACGACCCGATGCACATTGCGTTGCGCTTGCCATCACCGCTCACAAAGCGCACCCACCAGACGTTGCTTCCGTTATCTCTCGAATACTCCTCTATGCTTTTTCTCGTTCCGTGTTCTGGGCATGACGCTTTACCCAGGCACCCAATCTTGTACGACCTGTTGACTACATAATTGGCTACCTCGAGGCATGAACCCCTTTGGCTGGCTGGTAGATACGTTTCGCAACTTTCTGCTTCTATGGTGCCCAGAGGGGGACTTGAACCCCCACGACCGGTAAAGGTCTGCGGATTTTAAGTCCTTTTAGTGTACATGTAACTATATTATTCTAAAATACTTATCTCCGCACAATGTGAAAGTGTGTAAGTAGATGTGTAACAAAAAGCGAAAAACGTGACGGCGAAATGGATTCCCTGCGGCAGCGGATTTATCGCAGCGGATGTGGTTCGCTGGAAAGAACGCGTGTGGGAAAAGCGCAGCCGCAGGCGGAACGCCCGTGCGGTAAATGTCGGCGAGCGCTTTGTGACCGCCGAGGTGCTGCGGGAAGATGCGGAAGGATGGGTCCATCTGCTCACGCGCGTCTGCGACCTGTCGAGCGAGAGAATACCAGGCCGCAAGGTTACCCTTCTGCCGAAGGGCGAGACTCTCCGTCGCAAGCGGCGCACAATCGAGCGCGGCCAGCCGGAGCGTCTTCTCTGGAGTGATGAAAGCGCCCGCGCCATTGTCGCCAGTAAGTTCCTGGGGAGTCGCTAGCGGGCGGACGCTGCCCG
>JBEKAS010000130.1:0-21603 GCA_050015795.1 Occallatibacter sp.
GAAACCCGTGCCGGCCCGCAGGTTCGCGTCCTCCGCAATCGCGGCGACGGCACGTTTGAAGATGTAAGGCATGCGCTCGGCCTCGACAGTGTTCACCTGCAGTCGCCGCGCGGATTGATCGCTGCCGACTTGGACGGCAACGGAGCTGCAGACCTGATTGTGACGCAGGCGAACGCTCCGCCGATTCTGCTGCGCAACGTTGGCGCAAACAAGAATCACTTCGTTCGCCTCGACCTGACCGGCCTCGCCGACAACAAGACCGCGCTTGGAGTCAAAGTCGAAGTCTTCGCGAATGGCCTGTGGCAGAAGTGGGAGTTGCCGGGCGCTTCAGGCTACCAGACGCAGGCTGCGCCGCAGATTCTTGTTGGCCTAGGGCAGGCGCCGGGCATCGACCTGCTGCGCATCCTGTGGCCCACCGGCGTTTTGCAGGACGAGATCGACTTGCCGCAGCAGCCGGTGATCGCGATGAAAGAAGCCGATCGCCGCGGCAGCTCGTGCCCGGTGCTCTTCGTCTGGGATGGCCGCAAATACAAATTCATCACCGACGTGATTGGCGCGGGGGTTGTGGGGCACTGGTTTACTCCCGCGCGCCGCAACATTCCCAATCCCGGTGAATGGGTGAAGGTGGATGGTGCTAACGTCGCGCCGGTGGACGGCAAGGTGAGCGTGCGCTTCATGGAGCCGATGGAGGAGGTGAATTACACCGACCAGTTGCGCCTGGTTGCCGTCGATCATCCCGCGAAGGTTGAAGTGAATCCCGACGAGCGCTTCCTCGACGATCCGCCGTTTGCCTCAGGCCGCGTCGTAGCGAGCTCAGATGTGCATCTCCCCGCAGGCGCGTGGGATGGCAATGGCCGCGATGTGCTCGATCTGCTCAGCCGCCGCGATCATAAGTTTGCGAGCGGATTCACGACGTTGTCCTATGATGGCATTGCGAATCTGCATGCGCTCACGCTCGAGCTTGGCGATGTAAAGCCCGCCGCGCCCCTGCGGCTGCTGATGACCGGCTATGTGAACTACTTCAGCGCGACATCGCTCTACGCGGCATGGCAGGCAGGTTTGAAGGAGATTCCACCATACGTCGAGGCACAAACGCCCGACGGCACATGGCAGCGTATCCCTGGCGATGCAGGATTCCCTGCTGGTCTCGAACGAACGATCGTGGTTGATCTCACCGGCAAGCTGCCCGCAGGCACGCATCGTATCCGCCTGATGACCAACTTGCAGATCTTCTGGGACCAGGTGCTGATCGACCAAAGCACGGATGCGGAGGCGCGTACGACCGAGGCTCCGCTCGCATCGGCTACGCTGCGCTTCCGCGGCTACCCCAAGGAGATCGACCTACCCAGCACGGGCGACCTCGACTACGACTACAACCTGGTGAGCCTCACCGGCTCGTACCAGCACGAGCGCGGCAATTACACGCACATGGGCGACGTAACGCCGCTGCTGACGGCTATTGACAATCGCTTTGTAGTCTTTGGCAGTGGCGAAGAGATTGCGGCGGAGTTCGACATTGGCAAGCTGCCGGCTTTGCCTGCCGGTTGGAAGCGCGACTACTTTTTCTATGCCAATGGCTACGAAAAAGATATGGACTGGTGGGATGCATCGCCTTTCACCGTGGCGCAGATGCCGTTTCATGGCATGAGCACCTACCCTTATCCAAAGCCGGAAAAATATCCGGACGATGCCGGCTCGCTCGACTACCAATTGAACTGGAACGATCGCTTCGACTCCGGCGAGCCGGTACACTCCTATCACTTCAACTTCCAGACCGCGCCCTCCACTCCGCTTGACGATCGGCCAGCCGCGGCGTCCGGAGGGCAACGATGAGCGAGATCGTTCTCGCTGCGGCGTCGCGTCAACTAGAGCTTCTGCGAGCCCGCAAAATCTCGGTGACAGAACTGGCCGCGGAGCATATTCGGCAGATCGAGCGGCTGAATCCTGCGCTGAACACACTGGTTGATTTCGACCCGGATCGCGTGCGCGCTCAGGCGAAGCAACTTGATGTCGCGCCGGAGCCACGCGGTCGGTTGCATGGCCTTCCCGTCACCATCAAGTCGTCTATCGCCACCGCGGGCTATCGTTGCGAGATTGGCAGCTTTCTGCATGAGGGCGAGATTCCGAAGGAGGATGCAGAGTTGGTGGCCCGGCTGCGCGCGGCGGGCGCGTTGATCCTGGGCACGACAAACTGCCCCGAATTTCTAATGGCCTACGAAACCGCGAACCTGTTACACGGCCAAACGCGCAATCCATGGGACCTGGAGCGCACGCCCGGAGGATCGAGCGGAGGCGAATCGGCGGCAATTGCGGCGGGGCTTTCGGCAGCTGGATTTGGAAGTGACAGTGGTGGCTCGGTGCGCGTGCCTGCACACTTCACGGGCATCTGCTCGCTTAAACCCACGCCCGGACGCATTCCTGGCCGCGGCCACCTGCCGCCCTGCGTGGGCCCATTCTCGATCCTTGGTGTCATCGGACCTCTGGCGCGCACCATTGCTGATGTCACGTTGCTCTTTCGAGCACTCAGCGGACAGGATCAGCTCGATCCCGTCAGCCCTCCGCTCGCCTTGCGCCAGCCTACGCTTGACGATTTGCGGAAAAACACAGTCGGCTTCTTCGAAGATGATGGCCTGGTGCCGGTGACGCAGGAGACGCGTGCGGCCGTAAATGCCGCCGCGCAGGCGCTGCGCGATGCGGGCTTTCGCGTAGAGCCGTTCCGTCCAGGCACTCTCGAACAGCTCAGGAAGCTGTGGTGGAAGTTCTTCGTGCAATGCGGAGCCATGTTCTACGCGCCGGAGATTGCCGGCAAGGAGCATCGATTGAGCCCGATCTTCAGCGAATTCCTTTCCATCGCGCGAATTCTGTCGCCGCTCACTGCAACCGATCTTCTGAATGCCTGGGCGGAACTCGACATCTTGCGGGGCAAGACGCTCGAGGAGATGCGCGAATTTCCAGTGCTTCTGTGCCCCGTCTCCAGCATTCCTGCATTCCGGCATGGCGAGCGCAAATGGACGATTGACGGCAAGCCGGTCGTGTATCTCGATGCCGTGCGTCACACGCAGTGGTTCAATTCATTGGCCGCGCCGGCAGCGGTGGTTCCCGTGGGCCGCTCGCCCCAGGGACTGCCGATTGGGGTGCAGATTGCCGCGCGCCCGTTTGAAGACGAAACCGCGCTCGGCATCGCTTCCATCGTGGATGCCGCGTTCGGCTTTCGGCCGCCGCCGATGGCGGTTGCCTGACGGCGGCTGGCTCCTGGCGCGAATTTGCAACAGTTCGCTTCCAAGCTCTAGCTCACGGCTCCTCCTAACGCTTTTAGAATCAGGCTTTCTCGCAGACTCGTCTCCACCTTTCGGTGGAGGCGCGGAAGCTTCGATCGCGCTACACTGACGCTTCCCTAGTAAATGGAGGCGGACTGGAGCGCTTAGGGTGCGCGAAAGTTGGCAAGAACGATTTGCCGAGACTCCCGATGTCCTGATCGGCGCGCGGCGCGAGCGCACGCTGGTGCGCGTGCGCGACGTTGTTGTCGGCGGGGACGAGTTCATCACCATGGCCGGACCCTGTTCGGTTGAGACCGAGCGACAGCTCCTGGCCACCGCACACCACGTTCGCCGTGCCGGCGCGCGCATCCTGCGCGGAGGCGCCTTCAAACCCCGCACTTCCCCGTACGCCTTTCACGGACTTGGCCTCGAAGGTCTAAAGCTGCTGGCCAAGGCGCGGGAAGAGACCGGTCTGCGTGTCGTCACCGAGGTGATGTCGGAGTGCGACGTCCCGATGGTCGCCGATTATGCCGACATTCTGCAGATCGGTTCTCGCAGCATGGAGAACTACACGCTGCTTGAAGTTGCGGCGCGATCGGGCTTGCCCATCCTGCTGAAGCGCGGCATGGTCGCAACCATCGCCGACCTGCTGCGCTCGGCACAAGTTGTCCTCGATCATGGCAATCCCAACATCATTCTTTGCGAGCGCGGCATTCGCACCTTCGAGACGGCGATGCGCAACACTTTTGATGCCGCGGGCATCGCGCTGCTGAAGCAGATCACGCACTTGCCGGTGATTGCCGATCCAAGCCACGCCGCAGGGCTGCGCGATCTCGTCCCGAGCCTCGCGCGCATCGGCGTTGCTGCCGGCGCCGATGGCCTCATCGTTGAAGTGCATCCCGACCCCGACAATGCGTGGAGCGACGGCGAGCAATCACTCGATTTTGCCGGGTTTGACGCGATGATGGCTGACCTGGCGCCGTGGATTGCCCTGCGCGGAGAGAGTTGGGACGAGCGGCAAGCCGCGCAAGCACTGGCTCTGGAGGCGGTGGGATGAGGCTGTTGCCCCGGATGCTGGCGGCGGGCGCCGCTGCGATGGCACTGTTGATTTTCTGTGGATTCGCGTCCACGCCGTCACAGCGCCCTGGCAGCGATTTCATCGTCACCGCTGCTCCTGTTTACAAACCGCTTGCCGAGCTGCGCGGCGGCGAGCGATTCCCCAACGGCGCACAACTTCTGCTGGTGCACGACGGGAAGACGGAGCCCCTGGTGCCGGGCTTCGCAGCCACGGCCGACGCCGATGTCTCTTACGACGGCAAGTCGGTGTTGTTCGCGGGAAAGAAGACAGCGGACGAACGGTGGCAGATTTGGGAGTTGAACCTCGAAGACCATTCGCTGCGCAAGGTCAAATCCACTCCTGACGACGCTGAGCGCCCGATCCATCTTCCCGGCGGACGTTTGGTCTGGGCGCAGCGTACGTCGGACGGATTTCAGCTGCAATCGTCCGATGATGGCCGTCCGCCCGAATTCAATTACATGAATGCAACGGCGGGACCGGGCATTCTGCCGCTCACTTACCTTCACGCCAGCGTGTTTCCCACGGGCGTTCTGCACGACGGCCGCATTTTGTTTGAATCCGGATTTCCGCTTGGCAGCGGATCGACGCCGGAGATTTATCTGGTGTATGCCGACGGCTCGGGCGTTGAATCCTATCGCTGCGATCACGGGCGAGGCCGCTGGGGCGCCCGTCAGCTTGCATCTGGCGATGTCGTTTTCACCCACGGCGCGTCTCTGGCGCGCTTCACTTCCGCGATGGCGCATGAGGAGCCGATCGCCGCGCCGCCGGCGCAGTATGCAGGCGACCTTGCCGAGGCCGATGCGGGCGCATGGCTGCTGAGCGCGCGGATGGCAAACAGCGCGCACTACACAATCGGCCTTTGGCAGCCGGGCGATGCGTCGCATGCGCGCGGTCGAAAGCTCGAGACCGTACTGGCGATGAGCGGCATGGATCTCGTCGATCCGGTATTGCTTGCTCCACATCTACGTCCCAACCGTCATCCCTCGGGACTGCATCCCTGGAACTACGCGAACCTGATGGCGCTCGACGCGCGCGTATCGCGCGACGGCACGCTGCGCGGAACGCCCGCATCGGTGCGCCTTGAGACGCAGGACGCAAATGGCCTCACGGTAGCGACGGGCACTGCGCCGGTGGAACAAGACGGATCGTTTTTTGTGCGCGTCCCGCCCAACCGGCCCATCCGCTTTGCGCTGCTCGATGGCAACGGCGCGGTGTTGCGCCAGGAGCACGGTTGGTTTTGGATTCGTAGCGGCGAGCAGCGCTACTGCGTTGGTTGCCATGCGGGGCCGGAGCGCGCATCGGAAAACCGCGTCCCCGCAGTGTTGATGCGGACCACGACGCCGGTCGATCTGACGAAGCCCAGCTCCATGCGCGCATCCACGGGAGGCCAGTGAGATGAATCTTCGCCTTCTTCTTCTTTTCGCGATCGCGCCCGTTGCCGCCGCGCAAACCACCACGGCTGTGCAGGAATCTGCGCCAGCAGCAATCGATTCATCGCTTCCAGGCCCATCGCTTCCCGGTGTCGCTTCACAGGGAGTCGTGCCGGCCTCGCAGTTGCCCTCCATTCGCTTTGAGGATGCGAGCGACCAAGCTGGCATTCACTTCACTCACAGTTTCGGTTCGCGCCAGTTGGGCTCGCTGCTGGAGGGCACGGGCGGCGGTTGCGTCTGGTTCGACTTCAACAACTCGGGCCTTCCTTCGCTCTACGTGGTCAGCGGCCGGCCGCTCGACGACTCGATGCATCCTTATCCGCTGAAGGAAAAGCCCAACCCGCCGCCGCACAACCATCTCTATCGCAACGACGGCAACGGACACTTCACTGACGTGACGGCGCAATCCGGCCTCGATCCGGATATGTACTCGATTGCCGTGACTGCGGCGGACTACGACAACGACGGCTATCAGGATCTGCTGGTGACCGGCTACGGCAAGGTGGTTCTCTATCACAACGACGGCAACGGGCACTTTACCGACGTGACGGAGAAGGCCGGCATCAAGGTGAATGGCTGGGCTATCAGCTCCACATGGCTCGACTATGACAGGGATGGCTGCCTCGATCTGTTCGTTGGCCGCTATGTCAAATTCGATCCCAAATATCGCGCTTTCTACGCAGCCGATAACTATCCGGGGCCGCTCGACTACGCCGGCGAAACCAACATGCTGTTCCACAACAACTGCGATGGCACGTTCACCGATGTGACGGACAAGTCAGGCATTGGCGCCTACGTTGGCCGGACCATGGGTGTGACCGCCGCGGATTTCGACAACGACGGCTGGGACGATATCTACGTTGCCAACGACCGCACGGAGAACTTCCTCTTCCGCAACAAGCACGACGGCACGTTTGAGGAGATTGCCAACGATACGGGCACTGCCTTCGGCCAGAACGGCGAAGCCACCTCGTCGATGGGGCCCGTCTTTGCCGACTTTGAAGGCCGCGGACTGCTGGACCTGTGGGTGACCGACGGGCGCTACAACCGCTTTTTGAGCAACACGGGAAGCGGGAGCTTTGAAGACGTGGGCGCATCGAACGGGATTTCGCAGGCAAACGCGCAATATGTGAGCTGGGGAACGGGCGTCTACGACTTCGACAACGATGGCAACCCCGACATTCTCATCTTTCACGGCGGGTTGATTCACCTCATTTCGCAGGAGCACACGCTGTTTCGTGGACTCGGCAACGGCCGCTTTGAAGATGTCTCGCTTGAAGCCGGACCGGTGCTGAGCCAGCGCACCGTGGCGCGCGGCGCGTGCTTCGCCGATTACATGAACGACGGCAAAGTGGATGCGTACCTGGTGAATCTCGGTGCGCCCGGCACGCTACTCCACAACGTTTCTACCAACACAGGCCATTGGATCGCTATCAAGCTTGTCGGCGCCATGCGCCCCGGCGATCGCGGCGCCGCTCCTGGTCCCGCTCGAAAGAGCAACCGTGACGGCATCGGCGCGCGCGTTGAGGTGTTCGCAAGCGGCCGCCGGTGGACCGCCGAGCGGGTGGCCAGCTCAGGCTATCTCTCGCAGGACGATAGGCGCCTGCACTTCGGTCTGGGCGCGGTGACGACGATCGACAAGATCCTCGTGCATTGGCCCAGTGGGCGCGAACAAACGCTGGAGAAACTCGGCGTTGATCGCGTACTAGCCATTGAGGAGCCGAAATGAACAGGCTCCTCGCAACCCGTTCCGCAGCACATGCAATCGCGGCAGCCCTCGCGATGGGCGCGGCGCTTCTGCTCGCGGCTGCTCTTTGGCCGGCGATGAATCGCCCCGCACATGCCGACGAGCGCTCCACGGGCGGCGAGTGGCTTAATTATGCGTCTCCCCTCGAACTCCTTTTCTCCCCCGATGGCACGCGGCTCTACGTGCTCTGCCAGCAGAGTGAAGAGGTACGCATACTCGATGCGTCAAGCTACGCGACCATCAAGACCATCGCTGTGGGCCGCACGCCGCGCGGCATTGCGCTCTCTGCTACGGGCGATCGCCTCTACGTCACGAACTCCTGGGACTATACGCTCTCAGTCATCGACACGCAAAGCCTGACGGCGATCGCAACCTGGCCGGTCGGCGCGGAGCCCTCCGGCGTTGTCGCGGGTCGCGCCGGCAAGCGGCTCTTTGTCGCCAATCGCATCTCGAATGATGTGGTCGTGCTCGATGCGCAAACCGGCGCGGAAGAAAAGCGCCTGATGGCCGGACGCGGCGCGAGCTACCTGACTCTATCGCCTGACGGCAGCCGAATCTACGCAACACACGTCTATCCGAATCCATCGCCTCGCCGCACGGGCCTTGAGAATCGCACGCCGCCTGAGTCCGAGATCACCGTCATCGACGCGGTGCGCGCCGTTGTTGTCGATCGCATTCCGCTTCCCTCGATTGCCGGCGTCTTTCATCTGGCTTTCTCAGCCGATGGCCGGCTCGGCGCCGTTGCCGAATATCATCCCAAGAATCTCATCCCCTTGGCGCACCTGGAGCACGGCGGCGCCTTCGCTTACACGCTTACGCTCTTCGGCTCTCGCGTCGGCCAGCCCATCGAAGTTCCGCTCGACGAGCTCGACCGTTACGCCTCGCAACCGTTTGGCGTCGCTATTTCGAACGACGCGCAACGCATGTACGTGAGCGTGGGCGGCTCGGAGTGTGTGCTGGCAATCGACATTCCGCAGTTGCTCCGGTTCATTCAGTCGCACCCCCGGCCTGCTTCCGGTTCATATGCGAGCGCTCTCTCTGCCAGCGCAAACTATGTCGTCGCGCGCATTCCCGTAGGGCACAATCCGCGCGGGCTTGTACTGAGCAACGATGGAAGGAGGCTCTTCGTCGCTAACCGCCTCGACGACACCATCAGTGTGATCGATACGCGCGCCCTGCGCGTTGCCACAACCATCACACTCGACGGCCCGAAGCAAGTGAATGCGCTGCGCCGCGGCGAGCAGACATTCTATTCCGCGCGTTATTCCTTCCAGGGTCAGATCAGTTGCTCCAGTTGCCATATCGATTCCACCTTCGACGGCCTCCAGTGGAATCTGGAGCCGAACGGCTTCGGAATCGATATCGTGGACAACAAACTGCTCGAAGACATCAAGGACACCGCGCCCTACAAGTGGAACGGCGGCAACCCCAACATTCCGACCGAGTGTGGGCCGCGCACGGAAAAGTACTTCTGGCGTTCGGAGAATTACGGCGATCTGACGCTGGCCGACCTGGCCCTATATATTCGCAGTCTGCCTCCGCGGCCCAATCGCTGGCGGCTGCCGGGTTACGAACTCACCGCAGCACAAGAGCGTGGCAAAGCGATCTTTGAGCGCGACCAGGACAAATTTGGCAACCCCATTCCGCTCAACAACCGTTGTTCGTTCTGCCATAGCGGCCCCAAGGGGACAAACCAGAAGTCCTTCGACGTAGGCACGCGCAAGTCCACCGACAGTTCCGGGCTTTTGAAATCGCCGCAATTGACGAACATTGCGCTTACCGCGCCCTACCTGCACGATGGCTCGGCGCGCACGCTCGAAGAGATTTGGACCATCTACAACCCCGAAGACAAGCACGGACGAACGAACGACCTGACCAAGGACGAGCTGAACGATCTGATCGAGTATTTGAGGACGCGATGAAGAAGTGCGCATACAACTCAGTTTGGAAAACTGCGCTGCTGGTATCTGTGTTTGCGACATTTGCGCCGCTGGGATTTGCACAATCGCAATCGGCCGCGCAAGGGTTTCATGAACCGCAAGCACCGTCTGCCGCTTCGAAATCACCGGCCCCACATGCGACCGAACCTCGCATGCCGCGCTTCCGCTTTGAAAACTTCACCACAGCCAACGGCCTGCCCGACAATCACGTCTTCGCAGTTCTCGTCGATGGCGACCGCGTATGGGCCGGCACTGAAAACGGCCTCGCCGTCTACGAGAATCACAAATGGAAGACCTACACGACCAAGGACGGACTCGCCCACCGCGCCGTGCTCTCACTCGCGCTCGACAAGCGCACAGGCGATGTGTGGGCCGGCACCATGGGCGGCCTCAGCCGCATCTCCGCGGGCCGCATTGAGAGCTACACACAGTTGAATTCAGGCCTGAGCAACGACGTCGTCTATGGCGTATCGGTAGAAGGCGAGAACGTTTGGGTTGCCACCGCCGCGGGCGCGTGCAAGCTCGACCTGCACACCGGCCAATGGTCGCTCTATAACGAACGCAACACGCCGATGGTTGAAATCTGGGTTTACGGCGTCTCCGCTTCTGCCACGAAGGTTTATTTCGCCGTATGGGGCAGCGGGTTGCTCGAATACGACCAGACTACCGGCCGCTGGGACAAATATGAAGACCCCGACGGCGAAAACGAAATGGTGCTCTTCAAAGATCAGGGGCTGATTCACGAGATTGTCTCCTCGGTCAGCTACGTCGACAATATTGTCTGGGCGTCAACGTATTTCGGCGACAGCCGCTACGACGGCCGTTACTGGCACAACTTCCTGACCAAGGACAGCGGACTGCCGTCCAACTTCACCAACTTTGTGAAGGGCGTCGATGCGCATCGTGCCTGGTTCTGTACCGACAAAGGGCTCGCCTACTACGACGGCGTCAACTGGGCCGTCTATCGCCCTTCGCTCACCACCGGCAAGCCGGAGATGCTGGTGCGCGACGCACAGGGCCACGTCACGTCAGTCGCCGTCACCACCGCACCCGCGCACAACTACATCCTCTACATCCTCGGAGTCGACTTTCAGGACAATGACATTTGGGTGGCTACTGCCAAAGGTTTAAGTCACGGGATCTTGCAACAAAACACTGTAGCAACGAAGTAAGGAGCCGTCATCATGAGCGCATTTGCCGAAATTCTCGAAGCCATTTCACACGCGCCGATCAAAAAGCGCGCGATCACCAACCACGCCGTCCTCAACGAAGCCTTCGCTTACGCCAAGCCCAGTTCGTTTTCGCGCGGCATGCGCATCGATCTGGGCAGCGTCACCATCCTGCTCATCTCGGGAACCGCATCGATCGACGGAGACGGCAAGAGTGTGCACATCGGCGATTTTCGCGCGCAGATGCGGCGCACATTGGCCAATATCACCGGCCTGCTGGCCAGTGAAGACTGCACGTGGCGCGATATTGTACGCACCACCTGTTACCTGCGCGACATCGAGCGCGATTACGAAGCATTCAATGAAGAACGGACGGCGTTCTTCAAAGAGCAGGGTCTCGATCCGCTGCCTGCCTCCACCGGCATCCAGGCGATTCTGTGCAGGCCCGAGTTGCTGATCGAGATCGAAGCCATCGCAATGTTCCGGACAGACAAGCCGGCAACCGGCGAGGAGTAATAGTGATGCGTGCAGGGTGGTTTTTGGCTGCGACGTGCCTGCTGGCTGCGAGCGGGTCGAATGCTGCGGGCCAAAGTCCTGGCAACAGTATGCATGTGTGCGAGTGCGGAGCACATCCACCGGCTCCGCCGCGCGATCGCACCGTTACGCCCTACGCCAACGAGCCAGATGATCTGCGGCCCTATTCGAAATTCGCGACGCCCTACGACGTCAATTACGTCCATCCCAACATCTATATGGGTGCTGGCCGCGACCTGCCCGAGCCGAAAGACCTGACCGAAGTGCGCATCGGTTTTTTCGGCCCCATCGAGCATAATCCCGATCAGGTCTACGGACTGCGCATGCTACACGGTGCGCAGCTCGCCGTGGAGGAGGCCAATGCGCGCGGCGGATACGGCGGCAAGCCATTCCGCCTGATGCTGCACAACGACTACGACAACTGGCAGGCCAAGGCGGTCTATGGCGACGACCGGCCCACAGACCCCACCATCTGGGGATCGGCTTCGAACGAAGCGGTCAAGATGATCTACGACGACGAGGATTGGGCGATCTTCGGCTCCATCAGCTCGGAATCGACGCATATCATTCTTCGCGTGGCGCTCAAAGCCGAGATTCCGATTGTCAATTCCGCCTCGACCGATCCGACCATTCCCGAGACCTACATCCCGTGGTACTTTACCGATCTGCAAGACGATCGCGTGCAGTGCTACACGCTGGCGCGGCGTATCTTCACCGAGCTTGGACTCAAGCGCGTTGCGCTCCTACGCGTCAATAATCGCTATGGCCGCTTCGGCGTATTAAAGATGCGCGATGCGGCACGGCGCCTCGGTCATCCTCTTGTGATTGAACAGAAGTTTCTGCCGGGCGACACGGATTTTTCGCGGCAGCTTCAGGTGATTCGGGATTCGCGCGCTGATGCAATCGTTCTATGGGCCGACGAAATTTCTGCCGGGCGCATCCTCAAGCAAGCGCGCGCACTTGGCATGAAGCAGCGCGTCTTCGGATCTTATCGCACGCTTGGGTCAGGTATGCTGCTCGAGGCTGGTCCGGCGGCAGAAGGCTTTGAGGCGGTCTTTCCCTACGACCCCACGCGCAACGACCCTCGCTGGCTCGAATTCAACCGCCGCTTCGAGGCGCGCTTCAATGAGAAACCCGATCAGTTCGCCTCACTTGCTTACGACGCCATGAATGCCCTGCTCGACTCGATCTGCAAAGCGGGATTGAACCGCGCGCGCATTCACGATGCGCTGGCCGGCATCGAACAGTATGACGGCGTCACCGGACACATGATCTTCGATCCAAACCAGAAAAATGTGGCGCCCATGTATCTGGGCACGGTGCATAACGGAACCATCACCTATCGCCTCGCTACGATGGAGAAGCAGTCTGCCGCAGCGCCAGTTCCCTACGCTCGCGTAGGCGAAGACGGCGTTGCGTTTAACGGACCGCACACGGGAGACGTGCCGGCAGGTCCCTTGCGCGTTGTCATCTTCGGGCCGCACGCAACACAGATCGCGCAATCGCCGGCAGTGACCGCACAACTCGCTGCGCAAACCCGCGCTGGACAACAATGGCAACTGCTGCCTGTCGACAGCGACCAAAACTGGGGAGCAGCTTCCACCGAGCTTGTTCATATGCTCATGGACGAGCATGCGCTGGCGATCATTGCGCTCGATCGCAACGCGAGCCATCTCTCTGAGCAACTGGCATTGAAGAGCTTTGTTCCGGTCGTGGCGCTGAGCGATGACAAATCGCTCACCGCAACGAACGTCCCGTGGATCTTCCGTCTTCCATCGGGCACGGAGCCGGCGCTGGCCTTGCATCTGCTGCTAACTGCCGTAGCGCGCGTGGGGGCAAATCCGGAGAAGGTTCGCAATCTTCTGTCTTCCGGCAAAGTGGTTACTGGGACGGCCTTTCTTCCCACCGGCGAGCCGGCCAGGAACTGACGTCGCGAGCCACACACGGGCTTCTCATTGCGCAGCTGTATCTCGCCAAAACCCCATCCCAAATCAAAATGAGCCTGAACCCTTTCCGCGATACAGATCGGAGTCCAGTCTTGGCTACTCGAACAGAGCAGACTCAACATAGTCATGACACCGAAAAGGCGGCTTTCGCCGGTCCACTGTTTTTGGTTGGGCTTCAGTCGGGGCCTGGAACTATAACTCCATCGAGATTCCCCGGAAGACACCGGCGAATTCCGCTGCATTCCACCGATTCAGGTTTCGCTGGGCGGACTGCTTCTGAATAAACCTAGCTTGCACTGAGCAGGGCGACGGCTAAAATGCCGATGGCGACGCCGGCCCAACTGAGAAGGTGCATTCTTTCCCTGAAAAACAACCTGCCCGCCAGGGCGACCACCAGGATCGATCCGCCAACTGCTACCGGAAAGACAACGCTGCCCGGAACCCCAAGGTCCAGCGCGTTCGCCATCGCCAACTGGCCGCCGAGACTCAGGACCGCAAACAATGCTCCCCAACACACTTCTTTGAGCCCTCCTCGCTTTCCTCCGAGAAACATCGGAATGCTAATCAGAGGGATCCCGGCAGCGTACCAGACAGTGAGGTAGGGAAATTTGACGGCGGCTGGAAGATTCCATGAGGCAAGAATCTTCAACCCAAACGCACCCATTCCATTGGTCAGCAGAATGACGAGCATCAGCCAAAGCCAGGTAGTTCTACCGGGAGTTTTCACGAGTTGCCTCTCGCACTTCCAGCCGGTTGCCCTGAAACAAACAGAACAAGGAGATCAACGCCAGGCAGAAGGCGATGAACTTCAGCAGCGTCAATTTTTCGGAATACATCCACAGGGATACCAGCGCCGGAACGCCAGCCGACAGATTCATGAACAGCCAGCCTACGGTTACTTTTCCAAACTCTATGGATCGCTGGAAGGCAAGATAGGCAATGGTCGCCATCAGCCCAAACCCAAACGCCAGAGCAATGACGGCCCATCCCACGTGAACCTTGTGCGCCTGCGTAAGCCAGCGGACAAGCATGAAAAGCGAAGCCCAGGTGATCATCCATAGGACAAGAGCCGATGCATTGCACCGTTTTCTCTCCGCCATCTTTGAAGCGCAACCCAGCAATCCAAACGAGATGGCGCCCAGCACGCACATCAAAATGCCGGCGTTCATTGAGCGCCCGCCTTTGCGTTGAACCACAGCTTGCGCACGTCCTCAATCACTTCGCGTGCCGCCGTTTCCATCTGTTTGGCGCCCCATGCAACGTCGGTGTGGAACCTGGGATCCTGCGCTTCCCGCAAGGTGTGGTCGGGCGTGGGCGCGCAATCGAAGGTGTCGCCATCGATAATTGCGTAATCCACGTTGCGCAGTTTGCCTTCGGCGGGCAGGCGGGAGATGTCCGTGCAGCCCGGCCAGCAGGATTCCAGCATCGAGGTTTCTTCCGACGCTGCATGGCCAATGGAGCCGGCCAGCAACGAGCGAGGAAACCCGGGGTAAACCCAAAACACGCGTGGAGTTCCTGCTGTGCCGGCGTTGTATTCGTGACAGATCCGGTTCAGCACATCCTTCTGATTGTCGGCTCCATGCCCGTTGACGATCAGCACGCGCTCAAAACGCATGCGGTCGAAGAGAATCTTCAGAATGTCGCGCACTACCAGCGCAAACACCTCTTCGCGGAAATACGCGCTGGCGACGGAGTTGTTGGGAAAATCCATGCCCTCGATGCGGGCGTCTTTGTCGAATCCCAGCGCTTCCAGAACCTTTGGCGGGCGCTGGCGCTCGGTACTAACAAAGAGCGGCGGGTAATAGGGGCACTCCAGTTCGCGCGCCAGGCGCCGCGCAAAGGCGTGCGCAAGAAGGGCATCGCAACCCATCGCCAGATGCGGGCCGTGCCACTCCACTGGCGCCAGCGGCAAAATCACCAACCCGTTCCGGCTCCTTGCCGCAGCCACCTCGTCAGGGAAAAGAAACGCCATGTTCCAGTCGCCCTCGTCAATGGGCCGCTTTGTCTTGTTGTTCATCATCCTGTTCCTTTCCTCGCCTGATCCTCAGTTGCCATTCGCCGTCTGTTCCTGCAACCCGCAGATCGCGCTGGCGTTCACTCCAGAGCAGAAAGCGATCCCAAGTCTATCCTTTTGTTTCATTAATAAAACAACAAGAGCTTTTGAGGTCGCTTTTGTCGATCAATGCTAATCAAACGTAACCATTGATTCCAAAACTGTCAAGAAATCGTTCAGAAGTCTCTGTAAAACAGAACAAAACTCGAGTTTCCGGGGGCAAATGCACCGGCCAAGGACATATAGGTGTAGGTCTTGAGGTTTATAGATCGTCATTGGGACGAGGCCAGGCCAAGGGCATCGCCTACCAACTTCGGCAGGTCTCCGGGAGTGGAAACTCGAATGCACTTGAAACCCGCTTTTGCGGCGCTCAGCAAACCCGCTTCGGAGTCTTCGAATACGATTCCTCCGCGCACGCCCAATTTTTCCCGGATCAGAAGATAAGGCGCCGGATCCGGCTTGTGGCGCGTAACTTCCTCCCCAAAGACACATGCCTTGAAGCAGTCGGCGAACCCTTTGCGGCGAAGCAACGCCTCGACGTCCGCGCGGTTTGAAGTGGTGACCAGACCGAGGGCGCGGCCCTCCAGGGACTTCAGGAGCTGCACAGTTGCATCCGAAATTGGCGGTTGGTCGAGCATCCAACTGCGCACCTTCTCTGCGCACCCCGGCATCCTCTTTCGGATGCGTGTCATCACCTCAGCATCAGACACCATTGTGGCCAGCGACACGAGTATCGCCTCGTCCCGGATGCCGCGCCCGATCCGGCAATAGTCGGCCCATGCGAACGGCAGGTCATAATCTTTGAGTAATTCCTGCCACGCTCGCCAATACATCGGCTCCGTGTCGGCGATCACGCCGTCGAAGTCAAAGACGAGAGCTTCGCCAATCGAGTCCTTCGTCAAGCCGCCCACGCCTCCGGATGGATTCAGGCATTTCCACAAGATCGATAGAGGTGATCGAGTGCGCACACAGAGATGATCCGCGAAGCGCCCAGTGCGCCAGCTTCACTTCCCAGCGGTGAGACCTTCAATTGCACATCGTTCGCGGATTTTTCGAGAGCTCGCTGCCGTATGACGCGCTTGAGGGGATCTGAAAGCAGTTGAGGAGCCGCCCGGAACAATGCCCCGCCAAAGATGATGAGGGAAGGATTCAGCAGGTTTACTAGGTCCGCTAGGCCAATCGCAATATACGATGCGGCCTCTTGCAGAACTCGAAATGCGAGGCTGTCGTTTTCCATCGCCGCCCGCGCGATCAGTTCTACGCTGATCCGGCCCGGATCTCCCCCTGCCAAATCCCGTATCTTCGAATCCACTCCGCGCTCAATCGCGGCTCGGCTTGCTTCAATCATCGCCGCGCACGAGGCAACGCTCTCCAGGCAACCGCTGTTGCCGCATGAACAAAGCGGCCCTTCTTCATTCACGGTAATATGGCCGAATTCTCCGGCCTTTCCGCAGCCGCCGCAATAGAGCTCGCCATTGAAATAGAAGGCCGCGCCTATCCCCATACCCACTTCAATGAAGAGGAAGTCGTTGACATCTTTTCCCAGGCCGAAAACGCGTTCTGCGACTGCCATCGTACGCACACTGTCTTCCAACCGGCAGGGGATTTCTAACTCTTTTTCGAAGATCGCCTGCAAGGGTACGTTCTTCCACTCGGCCATCTGTCCGGGTCTCGGAAAGGAAAGAACCACACCATTCTTGGCGTCAATCACTCCGGAATGAGCGATTCCTGCGCCCAGGAGAGAGCCCTTCGGCGCCTTTGACGCCTTGAATGTCTCGTGCACGCACTTGAAGACCCGGCGCAGCACCGCAACTCTACCTTCGGCTATTCCTGTTTCGATTTGCGATTTATGGACGACCCGGCCATTCAGATCGGTCACGACCACGTGCGTGAAATAGGAACCGATATCCACCCCCAACAGGTGGCCCGCATCTCCGCGAATCTTCAGTGGTATCGGCTTCCTGCCCACCGCATTAGAGGTCGGCGCAGCCTCCGCTACCAGCCCGCGAGCAATCAGCCTGCGAACCAGAGACGTGATCAGGGCAGGGCTTAACCCCATCTTCCTGGCAATATCGAGTCTCGAGCAAGCGGCTCCTTCATGAATCAGGTGAAGAATACCCAGTTCCCGTTGTTCCGTCTTGCCGGGAGTCTGCGAATTGTCGATTTGCGATTTCTTGGCTGGCATTTCCTTGGCTTATCCGTTTCGCAGAGAGATCAGGCCCAAACTATGGTTGCCCTTATGCTATCGTCTCCGCAACCCAGACTTGATTGCCGAGGGTTCCAACCCTGCTCGTTGCATCTCCCTTTATTCATGCCCCGGGGTCTCGACTGTCGCGCAATCTGCAACCGCTGGGACAACTTTTTTGAACGCCGCAATGATATCTTCCTCATCGCTGATCGCAAGGTTGGACGGAATGGCGAGGAGCATCGTTCTCTCGAACAAGCTGTCGGCTTGCGGGCAGGTCCCCTTGCTGTACTCGGCCCGGGATTCGCGATTTTCCGCGAGTTCCCAGGGAAATTGGCCCTTATCAATGCTCGTTTTATGAACCAGGCTGGGAATGTTGTAGTAGATGTGAAGCCCCCACTCGGTCATCATTACGTTGTTCATACCCTGGGGAAAGGTAACGATGCCTTCGGCCCGCAGCGCCCGGTTCACTTCGCGCGCCTGCTCAGGAGTTGCAAATGTGGTCAAAAGAAAGCACCCCGTATCGCCGGAGGGATCCAGTATCCGGCGCAGCTTGATTGCCTGGATCTGCTCCAGCCCCTTTCGTATACGGTATTTGCTGCTGCGCATATGCTCGATGATCCTGGGCAGCTTCCGCAATTGAACACGCAGAATGGCGGCGCGCACCTCGTCTAACCGGGACCCGCGGCCCCAGAGGCAGAGGTCCAGGCGCTCATACATGTTTCTGCCGTTCGCATCGCGGGCATAGCCCAGGTCGTGGCATGCTACGGCGCGATCGAAGAGATGCCGGTGCCCTGTAACAATGCATCCTCCTTCGCCTGCGGTCATGTTCTTGTTCATCTGGAAGCTGAAGATGGCCATGTCTCCAAATGTTCCGACTTTTTTGCCGCCGATCGCGCCTCCCGCGCACTGGGCGCAATCCTCAAGCAGAAAAATGCCTCGCTGGCGAGCAATCTTTGCAATCGCTTCCACATTCACGGGAGCTCCGCTCATGTGCACAACAATGATGACTGTGGTGCGCGGAGTGATCCTGGCGGCAGCCGAGGCCGGATCAGGTCCGAAAGTGTCGTCGATATCGGCCAGCACCGGAATCGCCCCCAGATTGACGACTGCGGCGGCGATCGATACCCACAGATAGGCGGGAACAATGACCTCCTGGCCCGGCCCGACCCCCATTGCCGATAAGGCTACATGGAGGGCTCCGGTCCCGCTGTTCACTGCCAAACAGTTTTCGATCCCCAGGTATCCGGCAAACTCCGACTCAAACGCATCCACCTCGCCCTGCAGGTCCACTCCGTAGTAGCGAAACGGTGATCGGCTGCGTAAGACGCGAACTGCCGCCTCAACCTCCTCTTCGTCCATGTGGTGCACGCCAGGAAACTCCAGCGGTAGCGGCTTACTGCGAATCGGCGTTCCACCATGGATCGCTAAATCCGGCCGATGGTTTACAGGAATTGTGACATCCGCATTTGGCTTCATTTCAGCTCCTCCTCTGGTACGGCTCAGACGGGAGACGGTTCAGTTTTCCCAAGGCTTGGATAGCCTGACTTTCGCAGAGGAGTCATTTCATTGTCAATATCAAACGCACTGTGATTCGCCAAATATTTGCCTACATAATTTTTATATAAAATTGATTGCCAAAATTGACTGAACGCCGGTGCGCAATTCGCAAGAATCGATCCTGGAGAATATGCCGTTCGAAACCAATGCCGGCATGAATGCGCGACACGGAACAGGATTGAATGAAGTTGCTTTTGACCACCAGGTTGCGATCTTTTGCCGGGATCACTCAGGTTCATTCCTTATTCCAGGGGTCGAGGCATCGGAATTCTTCGTTCAGGTCTTGGTGGAGCGGGGCTGAAACAGCTCAGTTGCAAATCGAGCAACTTGCCTTCAAGACTCTCCATTCGCTTTTTCACGATCTCTCGAACTTGATCGGGGGTTCCGATAGCACGAAGATTCAAATGGATCTCGTGCCTGGTTGCCGGAGATGCATCCAGGTCTCCCTCGACATCCGGCTCCGTGCCGTTCGAGCAGATGGATGCCTTCACCCAGCCCGCGGGGGAGCGGTCGATCACCTTCAAATGCGTAATCGGGATTCCGGCGGCGGTCAGCGCCTTGTCCAGATGGTCGAAGAGTGGGCCTACCAATTCGGCGGGCGAAATTGCCCATTCCGGCTCGAATGCAACGCTCAAGTTAAGCCATGCCAAGGCGGCTTCAGCCTGCGCGTATTGGCCGTAGTCGACGTCGAGCGCCTTGGCGCCTGCTCCTGATCTGCCACCGAGCACATCATCGAGCCATTGACGAACGCCAAATCCCGTTTTGGCGCTAAGTGGCCGAGCTTCCACTTCGAGGGCGCAATCAGTCTGAGGATACAGATCCGCCTTGCCCGTACAAACCAGATCAGCTTCCTGCATTTGTTTTCGCATCAGGAACTCAATATTGGGATCAGCGCCACCGGAAAGTACGGATGCCGCGCGATTGGGATCGACGAGCACCGTAAAGGGCGCCAGCCGGCAAAGCTCGAACTCCTCCCGCAGAGGCCGGATCACCGTCGCCGCAATATCGACGCAGCTTCCCACCGGTTCTGCGAAGATGACCTCGGGCGCGATCGTCCTTAACTGTTCAATCGCCGAGAGAAAATCGGAAAACTTGCAGCAGAAGCATCCGCCGGTGACTTCACTTGATGCAATTCCGCGTTGCCTGGCGTGCAGTGTGTCTACCAGTTCTTCGCCTTGATCGTTGAGCACGACGGCGCAGCGGACGCCGGATCGCTCAAGTTGCGCAGCGGCACTCAAAATCAGGCTGGTCTTCCCTGCCCCGAGGAAACCGCCGACCAACACAATCCGGGGGCTCCACTGCGCGGCGGAGGATGTCACGCGCGCACCTCAATTTGCATGTCGCTTCCGGGCACAAGGATGAATGGTTCGGAGAAGCTGACCAGCAAACGCTCTCCTCGCTGTTCCGTATTCGCGTGGAACGCGTTCCCTCCGCGACGCACATCGGCGGCCGTGCCGGCGGCAGCGATCTCGAACGACCGGCAACGCAGAGATCCTTCAATAACCTCGAGATTGAACAGCGTCCCGGAGCCCTTTCTCCGGTAGGCGAACGTGCCCCAACCTGTTCCTGTCGCCCAGAAGCAATTGAAGCGGTCGTGCAGGACGCGCGGCGTGGCAACTACTGCATCCTTTGCGCCGTCATAAACAAAGCCGCTTAATGCAACCACCGTCGACCACGACGACATCGCCCGCGCATAGTGGTGCCCGCACTCCGGCTCGTCCCATGGATTCCGCTTTTCCCCGTCATAGCGGGCGCGGATGTTTGTAACGCACTCCACGCCTTCTTCCACCATGCCCCAGTTCATCATCAATGCGGCCACCAGGTATTCCTGCCCCGTCCACGACTCGGCGTAGTAGGGAAACGGAATCTGCGGCCGCTCGGCTTTGCCATAATCGCAGACCACGACTGCCGCTTCATCGTTCAGTGCATAGGTGCGCTGCACCGAATCGTGGTGCGCCAGCGAGGGCTTGTAATTATACCGATAGATGGATCGCAGCGTCTTACGAATGTTCTCCGCCGAAACCAGCGGTCCCATCCCACCGACTTCTGTGAGGTACTGGCCGATCAATTGATCCGCGAGACAACCGCCGCCCACCTGGTAGTCCGGTGCTTCGGGGTTCTCGGTGCCCATGCCCCCTTGAAGGCTCGGCGCAATCTCAATTTTCTTGACCCCTTTGATCTTTTGAATATAAAACTCGCCATTGAAGAGATTGGCGTCAATCCATCGGCTGCCTTTCTCAAAGAGCTGCTTGTATTCCTGCGCCGACACGTTGTCGCCGGCCGCGGTTGCCATTTCGCCAGCCGCCTGTAGAGCGCCAAGGTAGTAGATGCTGCAAAACGGGTTTGGCCCGTAGAACTCGACGTCGTAGGTATTATGTTGAACGCCTTCGAGCACACCGTTGCGGCCGGCATCCCATCCGCCGGGCACCCACGCAAATTCGATAGCCTTCTTCACTCGTGGCCACAGATTTCGAAGCCACTGATCGTCGCCGGAGAGCTTCCAATCGAGCCAGGCATGAATGATCTGCCCCATCTGGCCGTCGGCTGCAGCGAAACCCAATCGCGCCTTGCCATCCGGCAGCAGTTGTCGAAAATGCATGGCGCCGGCATCGTCCATCGAATACCCGAAGGCGCTCTTGCGCAACGACCGCGCAAACGTGGGAAAGAGAAATGGAGTTGCGGTCTCGTAGTTCCACACATGCGT
>JBEKAS010000131.1:0-11161 GCA_050015795.1 Occallatibacter sp.
CGAAGCCCACGATCAGGGGCCGCACGCGGAGTACCACGAAGCGGCGCGCGCCATTACGCTGAAGCAGACCGAGGCGCCTGCGGGTAAGGGAACCGTGGGCGTGGTTTGCGCCGGGACCAGCGACCTGCCGGTGGCGGAGGAGGCTGCGGTGACGGCGCGGCTGATGGGCAACACCGTGGAACTGGTGGCCGACGTGGGCGTGGCCGGCATTCATCGCCTGCTGGCGCAGCAGCACACGTTGCAATCGGCGCGCGTGCTTGTGGTGTGCGCGGGTATGGAGGGAGCTTTACCCACCGTGGTCGGCGGGCTGGTGAACGCCCCGGTGATTGCAGTTCCGACCAGCGTGGGTTACGGCGCGTCGCTGGGCGGTGTGGCAGCGCTGCTGGGCATGCTGAACACCTGCGCGCCCAACGTCTCCGTAGTCAATATTGATAACGGATTCGGCGCGGGGTGCATCGCCTCACTCATAAATCACCTTTGATCAATCACCTGCGAGGGATCTTGCCGGGGCGGCGACGCTTGTGAGAATGAAGTGCGCCGCTGGCGCTCCAACCCCCAGTACGTGATCCTGATCACTGTTCGACCCTCCCCTGAGCCTTGATGATCTTGGCCAAGGCTCAAGTCTACGCGCGGCGTGCGGAGGAGTGGGTGACCGGTTCCCGATGGCAGCGATGGCGCAGGACTTCGCAGATCTTCTTTCTGCTGCTGTTCCTTATGCTGCTGGTGTTTACCGCGCTGCGCGCCATGCCGGGCACGACCAGCGACATTCACCTGCGCGGGCCGGTGCGGCTCTACTTCGAGTGGGATCCGCTGGTGGCGCTGACGAACGCCATCGCCAGCCACGCGCTCTATCGCGGCCTGTTGTGGAGCCTGATCATCCTGGTGCCCACACTGTTTCTCGGCCGCTTTTTCTGCGGCTGGATCTGCCCCATGGGCACGTTGCAGCACTTTGTGGGCGACATGCCGTCGGAGTCGAAGCGCGGCAAGCAGCGCATTGAAGCGAATCGCTACAAGCGCTGGCAGACCATCAAATATGTGGTGCTGATTGCGGGCCTGGTGGCTGCTGGGTTCGGGTCGATGGTGATCGGCTGGCTGGATCCATTCAGCTTGTTAGTGCGCTCCATCGGGCTCTCGCTTTTGCCAGCGTTCAACTACATCGTGCGCGCGGCGCTGACGCCGCTGGAGCACAGTCACATTGCCGCGATCAAAGCCACGGGCGGGTTGATCCACGCGGTGCTGGGAGCGTTCCTGCTCGAGTTCCGGCAGGCGCATTTTACGCAGGGACTGGTGCTGGGGATTCTGTTCCTTCTGATTCTGGCGGCGAGTCTGCGCGTCACGCGGTTGTGGTGCCGCGCCATCTGCCCACTTGGCGCGCTGCTGGGCGCGGTGTCGCGGTGGTCGGTGCTGGGGCTCGACAAAGATCCAGAAGCGTGTAATAACTGCAACCGCTGCCTGCTCGACTGCCAGGGCGGCGACGATCCCATCGGCAGCTCGCCATGGCGGAAGTCAGAGTGCCTGATGTGCATGAACTGCGTGGGCAGCTGCCCCGATCATGCGCTCACGTTCCGCTTCTTCCGCCCAAATCCCAAACAAGTGGCATCGCCCGACCTGGGACGGCGGCGGACAATCACAGGTCTCGTGGCGGGCGCAGCCGCGGTGCCCTTGATGCGCGCCAACACAGGCCTGGGCAAGAGCCGCAACGAGCGCCTGCTGCGCCCGCCCGGCGCGCTCGATGAGCCGGATTTTCTGGGGCGATGCATCCGCTGCGGAGAATGCATGAAGGTGTGCCCCAACAATGCGCTGCAACCGGCGCTTGTCGAGGCCGGCCTGGAAGGGCTTTGGACGCCGACTCTGGCGCCGCGCATCGGCTACTGCGAGCCGAGTTGCGTACTCTGCTCGGAGGTTTGCCCGACCGGCGCCATCTGGCAGATTACGCCCAAGGAAAAAGGCTGGGTGGTAGGCGTGGGCGCGGCGCAGAATCAGCCCATCCGATTGGGCACGGCATTTTACGACCGCGGGCGCTGCCTGCCGTGGGCCATGGCCACCGATTGCATAGTGTGCGAGGAGTGGTGCCCGGTGTCGCCCAAGGCGATTTATGTCGAAGAGGCCGAGGTGGTGGATGCGGCCGGCAAGACGAAGACGCTGAAGCAGCCGCGCGTGGATCCCAGCCGGTGCGTGGGCTGCGGCGCCTGCGAATTCGCCTGCCCGCTGCAGGACCACCCTGCCGTGTACGTGACAAGTATTGGCGAAAGCCGCTCCCCCAGCAGTCAGATCCTGCTAACCCGACGGTGAAGAAGTGAGCGAGTGAATCAGCGAAGGAGTGAAAGAGTGAATCTGCCAAGTGCTCGATCAGGGAGAAAAATGCTGGCGGTTGCCACGGCTGCAATTGCATTGATGACGGCAAGCGCGGGATGCAAGAAAAAAACCGTCGAACCGCTTCCGCCGTCGGGAGCAGTGGCGGGATGGGAGAAATCGAGCGACACGCGCGTCTATGAGGCCAAGGATCTTTGGCAGTACATTGACGGCGACGCCGAGCAGTATCTTGCGGCCGGTGTAGTTTCCACCTCGACGTCCGACTACAAGTACCAGAACCAGTTGGACGCAGTGGTGGACGTTTACACTATGGGAGATTCCGCGGGGGCGCGCAAGATTCTGGAGTCGGGAAATTCGGGCGGCGCCAAAAACGTACAAGTGGGGGACGCGGGGCTGGCGTACGAGCAGAGTGTGATCTTCCGCAAGGGCCCGTACCTGGTGCGCATTGTGGCCTATGACGCCACGCCCGGCACCGAGCAGGCACTGCTGGCGCTGGCGCACGGCGTGGAAGCAAGGTTGTAGGTTTGTGACCGCGTGATCTCGTACTGATCCCTGGACGTGCGCGGGTCAGGAGAACGGCGGTACAAGGCAAGGAGACGATGAAAAGCCGCAGAGAATTTTTGAAAGAGGCAGCTACGGGTGCTGTGCTGCTGGGTTCGTCGGCTGCTGCAGAGAAGCTGGCATTTGCCGGAATGCAGGAGCAGCACGCAGCGGCGGGCAAATCGAAAGTCGTGATCGCGCACGATGCGTCGTTACACGGCGCGGGAGCGCAACCCGACGAGCAGCGTGTGCTGAATCTGCTGGACAAGGCGATTGCTGCCTACACCGGTCGCGACAAACCGTTCGAGGCATGGAAGAGCATTATTCCCGCGGATATTCTTGCCGGCAAAACCATCGGGCTGAAGGTGAACGGGCTGGGCGGGCGCGGGATTTCGACGCACGCGGCGCTGACCCTGGCGATTGCCGAGCGCTTGCAGCAGGTGGGCGTACGCGCGGGAAACATTCTGGTGTGGGAGCGCGATGCACGCAGCCTCGCGGCCTGCGGCATGATGGTGAATACCGATGCCAGCCGCGTGCTCTGCTACGGCAACGACGTGGGCGGCTATGAAGACCAGCCGGTCGAATGCGGCGCGACGCAGATTCGTCTGGCGAAGATTCTCACCCGCGAGTGCGCGATGGTGATCAATCTGCCCATTCTCAAGGATCACGATATGGCGGGCATCACGTTCTCGATGAAAAATATGTATGGGGTGGTCGATCGCCCGTTCCTGCTGCACGGGAATAACTGTAATCCCGGCGTGGCCGATCTCAACGCGATTCCCGCCGTGCGCGCGAAGGTGTGGTTCACAATCGGCGATGCGATTTCGTCGGTGTACGACGGCGGCCCAGGTTTCCGGCCGGAACGGCTGTGGTATCCGAATGCACTGGTGGTGGGCGAGGATCGCGTAGCGCTGGATCACACGGCGTGGCAGATGATCGAGCGCCAGCGCGCCGCAGCGGGAGTGCCAACGCTCGAGGCAGCGGGACGCAGGCCCGATTACATTGTCACGGCGGCGGATGCGGCGCACCGGCTGGGGACTTGCGATCCGGGGCGCATCCGGCTGGTGGAAGTGTGAAGAGGGAACGGCATGGCGGATGAAAGCGGCGAAATCGTGAAGCTGGATGCAGGCGCGAAGAAGCATGCGGCGGGCATGACGCGGCGCGAAGCCATGCTCGAACTGCTGCGCGTGGGTGGCGTGGCCGCGGGCACGGCTGGCGCAGCCTTTTGGCTGAGCGAACGCAGCAACCGGCCTATCCCGGAGCAGGCTGCGCAGGCGCGGCGCGATCATCGCGTGGCAGCGGATGCCGCGTGGCCGCAGATGACGGTTGTGCAGGGCGGCGAGCCGCGGGCGCTGGCCGCGCAGGCGATAGCAAATCTTGGCGGCATGGGCCGCTTCATCAGCAGGCAGGACGTGGTGGTGCTGAAGCCGAACATTGCCTGGGACCGGACGCCGGAGCAGGCGGCCAACACCAATCCGGATCTGGTGGCGGAGGTCGTCCGGCAGTGCTGGCAGGCGGGCGCGAAGCGCGTGATGGTGACCGACGTGAGCTGCAACGAGCCGCGGCGGTGCTTCCAGCGCTCGGGGATCCAGGCTGCGGCGCGAGCCGAGGGCGCAGAGGTGATTTTGCCCGATCCCGATCGCTTCCGTGAAGTCGACATGGGCGGCGTGGTGCTGAAGAACTGGCCCGTGTTCACGCCGTTTCTTGAAGCGGACAAGGTGATCAACCTGCCCATCGCGAAACATCATGTACTGACCGGCGCCACGCTGGGCATGAAGAACTGGTACGGGATTCTGGGCGGGGAGCGCAACCGATTGCACCAGCAGATTCATCAGAGCCTGGTGGATCTGGCGAACTTCATGCTGCCCACGCTCACCTTCATGGACTGTTACCGCGTGTTGCTGCGCAATGGGCCGACGGGCGGAAATCCCGAGGACGTGGCGCTGAAAAAAACGCTGGTGGCGGGGACCGATCCCGTGGCGATCGACGCGTATGTGGCGAAGGCGTACTGGAATCTCGACGCGGAGAAGATGCCGTATCTGGCGATGGCGGCGGCGCGCGGCCTGGGGACGGTGGATTTTGCGGCGCTGCACGTAAAAGTGAGCCAACTGGGCTGAATGTGGAAGCCTGACCCATCGCTTCTCCTCATTCAAAGCCAAATCCCTCATAAGAAAAGGTCTAAATTGTGTTTGCGTCGCGCCCGGAAGGGCGAAGCGGCGGGCACATGGAGATTCCGCGTCCGGGGCCGGAGAAAATCTCAATCGCGCGATCAATTTCTTAGAGCGCAACAGGGCCGGCAGGGATTAACCTTCAGGGACGAGGAAAATATGTCAACGCAACTTCCGTACTATCCGGGTGACTATGTGCAGGCGCCGCCTGCGCACCGTTTGTACGACTCCGGCGCGGTGGGCATGGCAACTTTCTTTGGCAGCCCGCTTGCCGGCGCGTTCATGATAGCCACGAACTACAAGCGGCTGGGCAAGAGAGGCAACGGTTATCTCGCCTTCCTGCTGGGAGCGGCTGTGACTGCGATCCTGATTTACATAGGGTGGAATCACCCGAAATTCGGGTGGATATTGGTGATTGTGGGCATCGTTGGCACCATGCAGAGCGCAAGGTCGCTGCAAGGCACGGCTGTGTCTGAGCACGTTGCGCTCGGCGGAGCGCTGGAGTCGAAGTGGAAGGCGTTCGGAGTCGCGGTCGTTACGTCGGCGGTTGTGTTTGTCGCGCTGCTCGCGGTGTTGATGCTGCTCAACCCTGCCACGGTGACCATCGGGACCAAGGACCAGGTGCAGTACTCCGGTACGGCCACGAAGGACCAGGCCACGGCGCTGGGCAATGCGCTGAAGGCCGATGGATACTTCCAGGATCAGGGAGCGCTGGTGCTGCTGCACAAGGGAAGCAAAGGTACCGTGATCTCGTTTAGGGTCCAGGATGGTACCTGGAACGATCCGAAGATGGTGAGCAACTTTGAGATCATCACGCGCGAAGTTGCTACCACGGTGGGCGGATTGCCGATCGACATGCGCCTGGTGAATATATGGCTCACGGTGGAGAAGGACGAGATGGTCAATGCGCAGGCAGGTACGGGATCGGGTTCCCTGGGTTCGAATTGAGGCCTGGGCAAGCGAGCTCCGAGAAAAATGTTCACCGGCAAGTTTTCCGGGCGCGGGATGTGGTATTTGCTCGGATTTGAAGACCACGTGTTCGGACAGCGACGGCCGGACTGGGCCGAGACGAAACGGGAAGAGCGGATCAATCTCCTTGTTCTGGGCAGGTCATTGCCTTCGACAATTCCTCCATCCAAATCGGAATGGCTTTACTTTGCCGCTGCGGAGTGATATTTTGCAGAAATCCCCTTGGACCCCTTTTCAGGATAGGAGAATCACCATGTTTTGCCCTACTTGTGGCACACCGTCCCTTCCGGACCAAAAATTTTGCAAGAGTTGCGGTACTACCCTGCCAGCTGCGGGTGACGCGCAAACTGCTCCGGCGGCTGCAGCGTCCACGGCCCCGCAAGCCGTCCCGCCGCCGGCACCAGCGCCGACACAGTATGCGCCTCCGCCAGCGGCAGCAGCCTATCCGCCGCCACCACCGCCGGTTCAATATGCGCCTCCGCCAGCGCCGCCAGCGTATCAGCCGCCTCCGCAAATGCCACCAGCGTATCCGCCGCCTCCGCCTGGGTATGGAGCGTATCCACAGATGGCGCAGGCGGCCCCTAAAAGCTCGGGCGCTCGCAACATTGCGATTCTGGTCGTTCTTGCTGCAGCGGGTTACGGTCTCTACCACTACCTTCATGCAAGCAGCACGGTGACCATCGGAACCAAGGACGAGGTGATCTACTCCGGTTTGTCCACGCAGGCCCAGGCCACGGCGCTGGGCAACGCGCTCAAGACCGACGGATACTTCCAGGATCTCGGTGTGTCGGTCCTGCTGCGCAAGCCAATAGGCGGCAGCACGATCATTTCGTATGTGGTCAAGGACGGCATTTGGGACAATGCGTCGATGGTGAGCGATTATGAGGTCCTGACGCGGGACGTTGCTACGGCAGTGGGCGGATTGCCAGTCGAAATGCGCCTGGTGAATTCCACGCAGACGGTGGAGAAGGACGAGACGGTCACCGCGCAAACAGGCACGCAGACAGGTACGCCGGCAAGCACGCCGGCAGGCACGCCGCCAGGCACGCCGGCAGCACCGAGTTCCACGGTGACGATCGGAACCAAAGACCAGGTGGTCTACTCCGGTACGGCCACGCAGGCCCAGGCCACGGCGCTGGGCAATGCGCTCAAGACCGACGGATATTTTCAGGACCGCGGCGTGACCGTGCTGTTGAACATGGGCGCCAACGGCACCACGATTTCGTTTGTGGTCGGGGATGGTGACTGGAACAAGCCCGGGACTATGGGACAGTTCGAGGAAGTCGCGCGGGAGGTGGCTTCGTCGGTCGGCGGCCTTCCGGTGACTGTGCAACTCATGGACACCCACGAGGATGTCGAGAAGACAGGGGTAGTGGGCGTGGTCCAACTGACCGGTGGCGACGCGGTGTATTACGAAGGCTACTCTACGCTCGCCGATGGCCAGGCGCTCGGCCAGAAGTTGCAATCGATCGGTTTCTTCACGGGCAAGGGCGCCAACGTGTTTTTGAAGAAGCACACCAACGGCACGACGCTGGCCTTCGTGGTCACCGACGGCGCCTGGAACGATGCCAAAATGGTGAGCGACTTTGAGACCATTACGCGCAGTGTTGCTCCATCGATCGGCGGACTGCCGATTGATATGCGCCTGTTAAGCACCACGCTTGTGGTGGAGAAGGACGAGAAGCTCCAGTAGAGATCAGAGATCAGAGATCAGAGAAAACAGCGTACCCAGGTCCCCGATCGGAGACCTGGGTACTCCCGCCGAAAACCAAGAACAACAATTCTTACGCTTGCGGTTGCGACGCAGCCGGAGCCTGATGGTTGTGCTGGTGCGAGCGGCGCTCGGCCTGCATCTTCTCGAACTGCTGCTTCTGCGTGTCGTTCAGGACCGACTCGATCTTGGTGTTTGAGTCCTGCATCAGGGCCTGGACCTTGGTGTGGCGATCCTGCTCGGAGAGCGAGGTGTCCGCGCGGAGGGTCTGCATCTGCTGGAAGCGATCGGCAAGGATGGGCTTGATCTGCGCCACCTGGTCGTCGCTCAAACCCAGCCGCTTGCCGAGATGCGCGGCTTGCTGGTTGGGGTCAAAGTTGCGGTGGGAGTTGCCCGGCTGGCCTTGCGCAGCGGGAGCCTGATTGGCGGCGGGCGCCTGTGCGAACACGAGCCCCGCGGAGAGAAGCGCGCTCAGAATCAGCGTAGCTTTTCCTGCATTGCGAATTGCGTTCATACCTTGAATTCTCCTTGTGGCTGTCGTGTTGCTGACCGGCCTTTGCGTGTGTAGACCCAGGCGCGGGAGGGGAGTTGCGAAAAGAGGGGCAGGAGTTGCGTAAAGAATTGTCACGAATTGTAAGCGTGTGCAACGAGGCGCGATGCGGGGTTGACGACGAAAACTATCGCCGAAGGATGACGTCGAAAGCGCGGCGGGTGCGCGGGAAACTCTGCCGGCGTTGGTCAACCGGCGCTTGACTTATTTAAGTCGCCGATCCGATCATCATACTATGAAGCAAAATGCCATACGAACTTCAATCGACCTTCCGCGGGACCTGCATCGCCGTCTGCACGAAGCAGCGGCACGGAAAGGGTGCTCCGCACGGAAGCTGATTCTTGCTGGAATTGAGCGAGCCGTGGAGGAGACCAAGGCGGCGCGGCCAAAGCGCAGGCTCGATCTCAACAAGCCCCTGATCTGTCCCGCCGGACGCCGCATCGCGATCACAAATGAGGAAGCCTATGAGCTCATTGAGCTTCCCTGATATGAACGTCTGGCTTGCGCTGGCGACGGTGGAGCACATTCATTCAGCGCCGGCAAAGAGCTGGTGGGAGAGCGAGGATGGCACGATCGCATTCTGCAGGTTGACGCAACTGGGATTTCTCAGGCTCATGACGACGGCTGCCGCGATGGATGGCAAACCGCTTACGATAGCGGAGGCGTGGCGAGTTTACGACCGGCTGTATGACGACGATCGAGTCACGTTTGTTGCGGAGCCTGTTGAGGTGGAGAAAAAATTTCGCGAGAAGGCGGTGGGCCGGACGGCGTCCCCGAAGGTGTGGGCCGATGCCTGGCTGCTGGCGACGGCGCAGGAAGCAGGCGGCGTTCTGGTGACTCTCGATAAGGCTCTTGCGGGGCGCGGGGCGCGGTGTTTGCTGGGGAGGAGAGGCTGAATTTTGCGCGGCTTGCATCGATAATCACTGTGGGGATTGTGCTGTGGCGGGGAAAACGGCGAGAGTGCTGGTCGACCGGGAACTTGCTGACGAAGCAATGCGCGTTCTCGGTGCGAAATCCAGATCCGAGGCGGCTCGCATCGCGGTCAAAGAGCTCCTTGATCTGAGCGCCGAGATCGGTCGCCGGCTTCGCAGGCGTGGAGTGAGTGAAGACGAGGTTCTCGCAGATTTTGCCGCGTGGCGTCACGCGAAGCGCGCGGCCGTCCGCAAATCCGAACGCCAAGCTGGAAAGAAGCCACGCCGTGCGACTGGCCGCGAGGCGGTGCGGGATACGACCGCGAAGTTGCTGAGGCGGCTGGGCGTGGAATCGAAGGACTCAGCTTATGCCTCCTCCCGCCCTAACAAGTTAGGACGGGGCGCCCGGCAGTTGCGCTGCAAGAGTCTGGCGATATGGTCCGCCGTACTTGCGTTTCAGTGCGAGTGATAGTGCGGGATCTGCGGAGTCGACATAGGCGAGCATACCCATAAGGCTCTGCAATTCTTCCGCTGAGAGCGCATTGTGGAGGGCTCTGTGAATTAGCGCCTTGATAGCCCTCTTTCTCTTGCGGCCGATAGATGTGTTGCCTTCTGGCGTGAGTGTGATCCCCGTTACTCGCCTCAACCGCTTTCGCGATGTAAAGACGTCCTTCTCGTGGTTAACTTCGAAACTGAATCCAGGTCGCGAGGTGAGGTTTCTCTTGAGGTCCGTAATAAGTGGCGAAAGCAAATTTGGTTCGTTTGTGGAAACGTAGATGTCGTCCGCATAGCGCGTATAGGCTATCCCTCTTCCTTCGCATCTCGCCGACCACTCTTCGTCGAAGTCGTACATCAGCGCGTTCGAAAGTACTGGCGAGCTCGGGGCCCCTATCACTAATTCCCCCATACGCGTTGCAAGGAGGGAAAGTAAATTAGCCTCTTCCGCGCTCTTGAGCTTAAGGAGCGCGAGATTGCGATTAAGTAAGTCCTCGACATTAAGGCGGGTGAGCGAAGGGAAGAAGCGGCGTATGTCGATCCGCGAGAGGAAGTTGTTGCGCCGGTGCATTTCTGCATGCGCGCGGATGTTTTTGCCCTTTATGTAGGAGAAGCAGGACTTGTGAACTGGAAGTTGCGCAAATATCTGATCGGCACACCACCTTTGAATTAGGCGAAGTTCGGTGGCGGGCTGATAAACCAGGCGCGGCTTCTTGCCCGGGATGCGAAGCTCAATTGGTCGGTATCTTCTGCCGGCGGTCCTCGCGGTTTGATAAACGGTTGCAGGTGGAAGGCCGACGCCAGCCGCGATTCGATCGACGATATCCATCTCAGTATGCCCAGTAGATTGGGAACTCCCTCATCCAGAAATTCCGAAATTGTGATTTGAGCTTGAGTTCATCAACCGTCGTCACGAGTCCGAACGCCCTCTCCACAGGCGCGGCATAAAGCTCCGGCGCCTTTTTTATTGCTTGGCCGAGGGGTACCGAAATCCTTAGAGTTTCTCGGAGTCTGCGGGAGTCTGCTTTATGGCTGCCGTAAACACCACGTACTATATCCAAGAGGTCACCCACGGTCGCTCGGGCGACGATGTCCAGGACCCAAGAGATGATCGCGATTCTGCTATCGAGGGGCATTTCTGCAAAATGACACTGCTCCGGTGCCCGTTTCTCGTCGAATCCCCTTGTCCGGTCCGCGATACGCTTCCAGATGCGCTCTTTGA
This sequence comes from Occallatibacter sp., assembly GCA_050015795.1. GTDB lineage: Bacteria > Acidobacteriota > Terriglobia > Terriglobales > Acidobacteriaceae > Telmatobacter. The sequence continues at coordinate 10,880 of JBEKAS010000131.1, forward strand.
ATGTGGGATCGATGCCGACTGTGGAGTCAAAGCCTACGGTCGGGTAAAATTTCGAGGTACTGTTGATCGCGTGGAAGGGGCCCAAGAGTAAGAAGGAGTCATCTTTCTCGTGCGAAGAGTCGTTTGCAATCAAGGTCTTTTCGCGAATTCGGCTGATTTCCGAGAATATACCGAGCTCGCAAAAGGCTCCTGGCGATTCTGGGAAAATCAGAACGCAGTTCGATAACTGAGCGAGGGTCGATTCGAAGGCCGTTAGATTAAGAAACTTCGATGTTCCGCGTG
>JBEKAS010000132.1:0-11009 GCA_050015795.1 Occallatibacter sp.
CTTGTGCGTTGTTCCATGATTTCCTGAGAGGCGATCAATTCTCGCCCAGCGTCCCTCTCAAGCTATGTGTTCGCAATCACTGATTCTTTTTTAAGTAACTCTTATCAATGTCTCCAATCGTTACATTTGAAACTTTTCTTTCCAGAGTCTGCGTGCCGGCCTCCATGTCCTGTGGAAATCTTTCCGGCTCAGGCGCGCTATGGCAGATTCCGGGTTCTTTGATCTCTTCATTCCACCGTGGCGCGCGAATAAGCCGCCAACCATCCTTGTTGGAGTCACGCACGCGCAGACGTGTCTCGTACTTGGGGCGCGACTGCGAGCCCTCCGCAATGCAGGATTCCACGTCCTCTTACTTTCCAGTCCCGGGCCCTTGCTCGATATCACGGCCGCGCGGGAACAGGTGGAGCGAATTGAGCTCCCCATGCGCCGCAGCATCGCGCCTTTCGCCGATCTGGTGTCTCTCTACCGGCTTTGGCGTTTGATTGGGAAATACCGCCCCGACCTTGTCGAGTTCAGTACCCCGAAAGCTGGAATGTTGGGCACTCTCGCCGCCTGGCTGCGTGGCGTGCCCCGGCGCGTCTACATGTTGCGCGGGCTCAAGCTCGAAACCACATCGGGATTCAAGCGTCGCATTTTGCTGGCCGCGGAACGCCTGGCTGCGCGCTGCGCGCACGTGGTCCTGTGCAACAGCCAAAGCCTGCGCGCCGAAGCCCTTGCGCTGCGCGTTGCGCCCTTTCGTAAACTGCACTTGTTAGGCGAGGGCAGCAGCAACGGCGTCGATATCGATCACTTTTCTCCCGGGTCAAGTCCGGTGCGGGAGCAACTGGGCATTCCGCACTACGTCCCGGTCATCGGCTTTGCGGGCCGCTTGACACGCGATAAAGGGCTGCCCGAGCTCTGCGAAGCCTTCGACCTGATTCTCTGCGCCGAACCTTCCACGCGCCTGCTGCTGGTAGGCTGGTTTGACGTCGCTGAAGATGCGCTCGATCCAGGTCTCAGGATACGCATTCTGCGTCATCCCCACATTTACTGCACGGGATTTGTGCCCGACACGGCGCCGTATTACCGCGCCATGGACCTGCTGGTTCTGCCCACCTGGCGCGAGGGTTTCCCGAATGTTGTGCTGGAAGCTGCAGCCACAGGAATTCCCGTCGTCACCACGGAGTGTACCGGCGCGCGCGACTCAGTGCTTCCTGAAATCACCGGGCTGATGATTCCCCCGGGGCATCCAGACGCGATCTATGAGGCGGTGAAGAAACTCATCCGCGATCCCCGGCGCCGCCGGCTCATGGGCCAGTCAGCCCGCGCGTGGATTCTGGAGCATTACGTGGAATCGCGAGTCACGGGCATGACGGTCGACTATTACAAAAGCCTTCTCGATGCCCGGCTTGTCACCGCCTTGCAAAGCGCCTGAGCTTTTGCCAAAATAGGCGCGAAATCATTGCCGCTCGAACTCATACGTGCAGGGGCGGCCTTCCAGCCGTGTCCCCTTGCCGTGACCTTCGTGAAACTCCGCGCGAATGTCGTAGACGATATTAGAGCCGCGCTGCGGGTTCCCGGTGACGTATTGTGGCATGCCGGTTCTGCCGGTCGCATGCAAAATGCCGGTTCCGTCGTCTGCAAGCTGTCCCTCGATCCGTATCGACGCTGGCTGACCTTCCGTGCCGTAGCGTCCCACCAGGTGCTCGTTTTTCACTTCACTCATAAAGTGCCAGGTGAATCCCTGCGCGTCTTGAAAGGGAGTGCAATTCAGGGTGGTGTCCCATTTCCCGTCGAAGCGTTCGCTGGCCCCTTCGTTCGCCATGGAAGCACTGGGAAGCAGCAACAGGGCCGCGATCAGGAAGAAGCTAAGCTTCAAGCCTGTCAACGCGTTTCTCATCGCTCGATCATAACGCGGGGGGTAGCGCGAACATGGTGCATTGTGCACAAGAAACTGGCGGCGTTCAGCCGGTCTCTCCCTCCGCGCCAAACAGCCCGGGTTGCTCCTCGCCCGGCCGCGCCGCCTCTGCCCGTTTCCGCCCAGCGGCCCCGATCAGACTCACCACCTCGAGAGTCTGTATCGCCTGCCTTGGCACGTAAATCCGCTGCGTGTTCGAGCGCGTATCGGGCGGAGTCAGGAGGAGCCCGGCGCCTTCGACCAGGGAACGGTCGTTGGCCGCCAGGCCTTCTAACTCGTCGCCATCGCCCAGAGTCATGCGCAACCAGAGCCCAGCAGTGCGCGGACGCAGCGAAAATCGCTTGTGTACCAGCCGCTCAGGATTTGCCTGGTCCGCAGGCCCGGCAGGAAAGTCCCGCACATAGCAGACCCACTTGACTTGCTCCCACCCCATCCGGACAACTTTGCCGGTCTGATCCAGAAACTCCAGCTCCGCTTTTTGGTGCCCGAATTCCGCGCCCGCATAGCCGGCGCACCAATCGCGCGAGAACTTACGCACAATGACGGGTTTGCGCACCGAAGCCATCGCTCTGGATTGTCGCACGGTCAAGCCCGCAACGGTGGCCGCGTCTATTGCTCTTTCTGGCTCCCCCGTGCCAAGCCCCGGCCTCCAGGAATCGTGCCGAAACCCCATCACATCTAAGATTTCATCCAGCCGTGTAGCAAAACTGGTCATTCTGCTCAACTTGTGTTAATGTTTTGCTTTGCCAGCTTCCAAGATTTTCCTGTAAGGGCAACAACATCAGGTACTTGGCTGAAGATGAGGATGGCAGACACAGGATAGCCCATGCCCGACTACATCTACCTCCTGGAAAACCGGCTTTCCGCTGACCAACGCCACGCGCTCACGCAATTGCGCAACGTGGCACGCGATGCCGGCATCATTCTTTTTCTCACAGGAGACGCCGTCCGTGACCTCATCAGCGGCCACGCGGTTCGCGAGCTCGAGGTCGCAGTCCACGGAAACGCCCTTAAGCTGAAGAAACCATTGGAGAAACTTGGCGGCAAGCTCTGGGGCGAAGATGAGCCCTCTCGCAGCCTCTACCTGTGTTTCCCCGGCACCGTCCGGGTCAATGTCGTCAGTACCCATCGCGTGGAGTACCCCAAACCCGGCAAGCCGGTCTTTCATCATGCCTCCATCCAGGAGGACCTGCGCCGCCGCGACTTTACGGTCAACTCCATGGCCATTTCCCTCAATGAAGGCTCCTTCGGCCTTTTGATGGACCCCCTCAACGGGGCCGCCGATATCGAAGCTCGAGCCCTCCGCCTGGTTTCCAATTACGGCTTCCTCGAAGAGCCCTCGCTGATGATTCGCGCCATCCGCTATCGCGCGCGCCTCGGCTGGGACATGGATCCCAGAACCCAGACTCGCTACGAAAACGCCAAAAACGAAGGCGTCATCGAGTACCTGTCCTCCCATGCGCGCAGTCAGGAACTGGAACAGATTGGCCACGAGGAGGATGGCCTCAAAGTGCTCCGCGCCCTCGAGGCCGAAGGCTGGATGAAGGTCCTCTTTCCAGCCTGGACGTCGGCCAAGGCCGATGAAGCCAAGCTGACGGCCCTTCACGATCTGGCGGTCCAACTACTTGTGCAGGGTATTCATCCCGATATGTCCGCGGCCCAGATGCACTTGCTTACCGCCAAGCTGCCCTCGAAAGACCTCTCGGCGCTCAAGAAGGCGATGCTGCGGCCCGGTTTCGTGGCGGAGTGGAGCCACCTCGATTCCCAGGCCAGCGGCTTTGCCAAAGTGCTGCTCTCCAAGCAGAACGCCAAGGCCTCGGCAAGTTACAAGCTTTTCATGAGCTATGATCCAGAAGCGATTCTATGGCTTGGGTTTATCAGCAAGGATAAAACCGTCCAGGAGCGCTTTAATCTCTTCCTCAAAGTCTGGCCTGAAGCGCGCCAGCGTATCCCATACCTGCTCATGCAGGAGATGCGCATCACCCCCGAGTTGCCTGGCTATGCAGACCTGGTGCTGAACATCTTTCTGGAATTGATCGACGGCCACCTGACCACCCCGGAGGAGATGCGCGCCTACCTTGAGCCGCACTCACCGCCCGCGCCGCCGCCGCAGGTCACCATCAAACGGCCGCGCGCTCGCCGTGCCGAGGCAAAAATCAAGGAGCCGGCCTTCGATGAAGAAGAGGAAGGCGAAGAGGGCCTTCTGTCCGACGAAGACTTGGAGCCGATCAGCGACGACGAGGAACTCGACCTGAGCGTTCTGCCCAAGGGTGCTCTGGTAATAGAAGAAGGAGACGAGGCCGAGTCCGACGAAGACGAGGAAGAAGCCGGCGAGAAGCCGGCAGCCACTTCAGGGAAGAAGAAGTCCCAGGCAGCCGCTCCGGCCAGGAAAGGGCCGGGCAAAGCTGAACCGTCGGCCGTGTCCGCCAAGCCCGCGCCTCCGCAACCTGTCGCACAAGGGAAGCCCGCCGCTGCCCCCGTTCCGGCAAAGGCTGTGCCCGCTCTGGCAAAGACTGTGCCCACCCCGGCAAAGACGCCGCCCGCACAGGCAAAGCCTGCGCCTGCTCCGGTAAAAGCTGCATCCGCAAAGGCCCATCCGGCTGCCGCGGCAAAAGCGAAGCCGGCCGCGGCCAAAGCGGTAAAGCCTACCAAGCCTGCCGCGAAAAAGTCCGCACCGGCCAAGGCGAAGACGCCCGCAAAGGCAGCTCCGAAGAAGCCCTCGAAGCCTGCGCCCAAATCCAAGCCGGCGGCAAAAAAGGCCGCCAAGCCAGCGGCGAAGAAGCCAGCCTCCAAAGGGGCGAAGAAGCGTTAAACGGTTGCATTGAATGCCCGCTTGCCAGAAGAGCAGCCACGAGCTTTCCCGTTTTTCTGGGTCCCTCGGTCCCTGTTCCCTTGTTCCCAGCCTTTGCCAAATTCATCAAACGTTTGCAATCCCTTTGCCTGGTTGAATTACCCTGATCTTGGTTCCAGCGGCCCGCATCTGCTCAACCACTCAACCGGCCGCCGGACGAGGACTGACGGTTTGAGCCAATCCGTATTTGTTCTGGAAGACGACGCCGACATCGCACGACTGGTGCAACATCACCTGGAAGCGGCGGGTTTTGAAGCACGCCTGTTTCATACCCCCACCAATCTCATTCCCGACGCCGAACGCAAGCCGCCTGCGCTTTTCCTGCTCGACATCATGGTTCCCGGCGGCGATGGCCTCGATATCTGCCGCCGCCTGCGCAACCACGCCGGGCTTTCCACCGTTCCCATCATCTTCCTCACCGCGCGCGCCGGCGAAAACGATCGTGTTCTCGGCCTCGAGCTGGGCGCCGACGACTATATCACCAAGCCCTTTTCCACGCGCGAACTGGTGGCCCGCGTCAAGGCCGTCCTGCGCCGTTTCGAGCGGCCCACTTCGCCCTCCATCATCAGCTTTGAAGAGATCATCATCGACGCCAGCGCCATGCAATTGAAGGTCCGCGGCGAGCTCACCACCACCACGGCCACCGAATTCCGCTTGCTCGACTACCTCGCGCGCCATCCCGGCCGCGTCTTCAGCCGCGACCACCTCCTCGATGCGGTGTGGGGCGATGCCCGCTTCGTCACGCCCCGCTCCGTCGATGTCTATGTGCGCCGCATCCGTGAGAAAATCGAGATCGACCCGGAGAATCCGCGTTACCTTAAAACCGTGCGCGGCGCCGGTTATCGCTTCGAACTGCCCAAGGGCGAGTAATGCAAGTTCCTAGAGTGTGTTTCATAAATGGCTTCGTGAAAGGGCACGACTTCAGTCGTGTCGAAAAGGGCAGGGAAATTGAGGGGCTTTAGCCCCTGAGGGATTCGGGCTGGCCAGTCAGACCATTTATGAAACACGCTGTAGCCTCTAGCTCCTGGCTTTTAGCCGGCGATTGCCGGAATCAAGCGCTTTAGGTTGACTGGGTCGGCCTCTCAAGGCGAAGAACAAGCTAGGAGCTAGAAGCTAGAAGCTGCTTTCATGAACTCCAACGTCTTCACCAAGCTGCTCGGAGTGTTTCTCCTCCTCCTCGCCGTCCAGATGCTGGTGGTGGAATTTGTCTTTCACCGCATTGGGGAGCGCACGCCGGAGGACGCCCTGAGTTTGCTTGGCCGCGACGCGCTATGGTCCGCGCTCATCGCGCTCGTCATCGCTCTGCCTCTGGCAGCCTGGGTCTCCGGCCGCATCTCGGCCCGTCTTCGCCGCGTCGTCAGCTTTGCCCGCCGCATCGCCGACGGCGATTTCGCCGCCCGCATTGAAACCCAGGGCGCAGGTGAGCTCTCCGCCGTCGAAACCGCCCTGAATCAAACCGCCGAGCGCCTTGGCCGGGACTTTGCCGAGCTCGAAAGCGGCCGCGCCGAGCTGGCCGTCATGCTCGACTCAATGCAGGAAGGCGTCGTTGCCATCACGTCCAGTGGCTTCGTACGCTGGTCCAACGCCGTCATGCAACGCATCGCCGGATCGCAGCTCATTCCCGGCCGTCCCCTCGTCCACTCTGTCCGCGACCCCGAGCTGCTGGCCTGTGTGCGCGGCGCCCTCGAGCGGCACGAACTCTGCGTGGGCCGCGCCAGCCTGCTCGCTCCCGGCCGCGTCTTCGAAGTGAATGCCGCGCCGCTGCCTGCGGGTGGCGCGCTGGTCGTGCTCCACGACGTCACCAGCATTGAGGCCGCGCAAAAATCCCGCCGCGAGTTCGTCGCCAACGTCAGCCACGAACTGCGCACGCCGCTTACCTCCATCCAGGGCTACGTGGAAACCCTCATCGAAGATCCCAACCCCAGTCCGGAGACCACGCTCGAATTCCTCGGCGTCATTCTCAAAAACGCCAGCCGCATGAACCGTCTCACCGAGGATCTGCTCGCCCTGGCCAGCGTCGAAAGCCCCGACTACAAAGTCAATCTGCAGCCCGTCCGCGCCAGCGTTCTTCTTCGCGACGCCATCGACTCGATCGGCGGAAAATTCGTCGACTCGGGCGTCAAGCTTGATTTCACCAGCGCGCCCGACGATCTAATCATGGCCGATCCCGACGCCATGCATCAGGTCTTCGGCAACCTTCTTGAAAACGGCCTCAAGTACGCCAAGACCGGCAAGCGCATTCGTGCTTCCGCCCGCCTGCTCGCCTCTGAGGTGCAGTTCACCATTCAGGACTTCGGCCCCGGCATCGCCTCCGAGCACCTGGAGCGCATCTTTGAGCGCTTCTACCGCATTGACAAGGCGCGCTCGCGCGAATCCGGCGGCACTGGCCTTGGCCTCGCCATCGTCAAGCACATTGTGCAGGCTCACGGCGGCCGCATTTGGGCTGAAAGCGAGCTCGGCAGCGGCGCCAGCTTTCATTTCACGCTGCCGTTGGCGCCGGCTCCGCAGACCGCCGCGCCGCCCGTGCAGCAAACGCCCGCCGCAACCGGCGTCTGAACGAGCCTCTGTTGATTGAGCCGGCGCAGACCACATCGCTAGGCCCAGGCCGTCCCCGGTCCGGTTCCCCACAGGCCGCCTCAGGATTAATGTTTCTTTTCAACTGCCCTTAACAATCTCGGTAGACAATGATCTGCGGCAGGCAAACTGCACGGGAGCAAATTGTGAAAAAGACGCTACTTGCCGTTCTATTTTTCGTCGTGGCGCTGAGCATGGCTCAGGCCCAGAAGATCACCGGGGCAGGCGCAACCTTTCCCGGTCCGATCTATTCCAAATGGTTCACTCAATACAGCGCCGCGCATTCCGGCGTACAGATCAACTATCAGCAGATCGGATCCGGTGGCGGTATCCAGCAGGTGACAAGCGGCATCGTGGACTTTGGCGCCTCCGACATGCCCATGACCGACCAGGCGCTGGCCGCCTCCAAGGTCAAGCTCATCCATATTCCCACCGTGTTGGGTGCGGTCGTGCCCATCTTCAACGTGCCCGGCGTCTCCGATCTTCGCTTCAGCCCCGACGTGCTGGCCGACATTTATCTCGCCAAGATCACCACGTGGAATGATCCCCGCATCGCCAAGGACAACCCCGGCGTCCATCTGCCCGGCGACAGAATCATCATCGTGCATCGTTCGGATGGCAGCGGGACCACGTTCATCTTCACCGACTATCTCAGCAAGGTGAGCAACGATTGGAAGAACGGCCCCGGCTCGGGCACCGCAGTCAACTGGCCCACAGGCGTCGGCGGAAGCCACAATGAGGGCGTTGCCTCGCAGGTTCGCCAGTTCCCGGGCGCAATCGGCTATGTTGAGCTCATCTACGCCCTGCAGAATCACATCAACTTCGGGGCCATCCGCAACAAGTCCGGAAACTGGGTGAAGGGTTCGATCGAAGGCGTCACCGATGCGGCAGCCACGGCCAAGATGCCTGCTGACTATCGCGTCTCCATCACCGATGCTCCCGGTCCCAACGCCTATCCCATCTCCAGCTTCACCTACCTGCTTATTCCCACACAGCCCACCGACATGAACAAGGAAAAGGTCATCAAGGACATGCTGAACTGGATCATCACTTCGGGTGAAGGCGAAGCTTCGAGTCTCTCCTATGCACCGCTCCCGCAGGCCCTGGCCGCCAAAGTTCTCAAGTCCGTCTACTCCCTGCCATAACGCTTCAAGAGGGGTCCGTCGTCCGCCGGGCCCCTCATTTCAACCGTCCGTCACTGTCGCTCAAATCCCCTCCCAAATCTTCACTACCAGGTTTTCTAACGCGCCGGCGTCTGCCTCGCTTGCAAAAACATGCGGGTCCACGCTCAACCATCTCGAATGATGAAACGGTCACGTTCCGGAGAGTGGGAAAACCCCCAACTGCCTGGAATCTGTTGCCTCGAGCGTGGCCCTAAAGCGATACACTCGCATGGTCATCATGTTAGGATGATCCCCGTTCCTGATGACATTCGAATGATGCCCGTTCCTCAGATCACGACGCTCAATGACCTTTTCTTTCGCATTGCCTCGGCCGCCAATCCGCGTGCGGTTCTTTGGCAGGATGAGTTCAATCAGTGGCACCCGCTCTCTTCCGATCAGATCTACCAACGGGTCCGCGCTCTGGCCACGGCTTTTCTCCAGTTCGGCGCGAAAAAGGGCGACCGCATCGCGCTCATCAGCGAGAACCGCTGGGAGTGGGTGGTCACCGATTTTGCTACGCTGGCCATTGGCGCGGCCGATGTGCCCATCTATCCCACGCTGACCGAAGAGCAGATCGCCGAGCAGATTCGCGACGCCGGATGTCGCATTGCCGTTGTCTCCACGCGCCTGCAATTCGACAAGCTCCTTTCCGTGCGCGACCAGACCCACCTTGAGCGCATCGTCATGATGGATGCTCCGGCTCCCGGAGGCGCCATCGCCCTCAGCGAGTTGCTCGGCAATGCCGATACTCTTGGCGCGGAGCGCGATCCTGTCTTCGATGCTCTCGCGCGCTCCGTCGAACCACGCGATCTGGCCACGCTGATCTACACCTCCGGCACCACAGGCGAGCCCAAAGGCGTCGCCCTTACCCACGGCAACATCGCTGCCAACCAGAACTTCACTCCCGCCGATTTCGACTTCGACTCGACCGACGCCTGCATCTCCTTCCTGCCGCTCTCTCACGTCACGGCCCGCGTTCTTGATTACGTGATGTACAACTACGGCGCCCAAGTGGCTTACTGTTCGCAGTTCGACAAGCTGCCGCAGGCCATGCGCGATATTCAGCCCACGGTCATCGTCGGCGTGCCGCGCGTCTTCGAGAAAATCCACCAGGAGGTGGAGCGCCGTGCAGCGCAATCGCCCATCAAGAAGCGCCTTCTGGCATGGGCCGTGCATCTCGGTTCACGCTATGCCGATGTCGTCTACGATGGCCGCCAGCCCGACTCCCTGTTTTGGAAACTAGCCAGTAAATTGGTCTACTCCAAAGTGCGCGAGGCCTTCGGGGGCCGCGTGCGCATCTTCGTCTCTGGCGGCGCGCCGCTCGGCATCGACACCGCGCGCTGGTTCGCCTCCGCGGGCATCGCCCTCTGGGAGGGTTACGGCCTCACGGAAACCTCGCCCGTCATTGCGCTCAACACGCCCATCCAGCACCGCATGGGCGCGGCCGGCATGCCCATAGGGAACGTCGAACTCAAACTCGCCGAAGACGGCGAGCTGCTGGTCCGTGGCCCATCGGTCTTCGGCGGTTACTGGCACAAACCGTCCGCCACAGCCGAATGCTTCGACAGCCATGGATGGTTCCACACCGGCGACATCGGCCACTTCGACGCCGACGGATTTCTCTACATCACCGATCGCAAGAAAGAGCTGCTCAAAACCTCCGGCGGCAAGATGGTCGCGCCGCAGCCCATCGAGAACAAGCTGAAAAACAACTTGCTCATCGCCAACGCCGCGCTGGTCGGCGATCGCCACAAGTTCATCTCCGCGCTCATCGCGCCAAACTTCGCCGCTCTCGAAGAATGGGCGCAGCAGCACGGCATCCACGCCGATTCGCGCGCCTCTCTCGTGGCCGATCCGCGCATCATGGAGATCTATGGCGAAGTGATTCGCGAAGTGAACGGAACTCTGGCCAACTTTGAGACCATCAAGCGCTTCCGCATCGTGGCCGACGAATGGACCCAGGACTCCGGCGAGCTCACGCCCTCGATGAAGATCAAGCGCCGCGTTCTTACTGCGCGATATGCGGCGGTGATCGCCGAACTTTACGCCGACGAAGCAACCGCCCGCGGCGGATCGGCGAGCTGAGCCGGCCGAAATCTTTGCCTACCACCGCCCGGCCGTGCCACATTCTCTGCACTGCGCGGAAAAAGGGCGCGCCCCACATTCCTACTGCCAGTAGGGAGCCGAAGAGTATCACGGCGTCGATGCTCAGCCGGCCTTCGCGCGTCCAGTAGGCGTCGGGCGACAGGCTGAGCCATAGCGCAAACTCGTCCAGCGTCAACGCCGCACCCACGCCGTAACTCACCGCCATCAGCCGCCCGAAAAAGATCGACTCCGGCGAGTTCGACCACCCCAGGTCGAGCAGCCATCCGTAGCCCACCAGCAGCAGGATCAGGATGCCCCACACCAGGTGGTGAATATGCATCCCATGCACGGTCACCCACTGCATACGCCCCTCGTGGCTCGCGATCCGGTGCACCAGAATGCGCACGCCCGCGAACGTAATCAGGAACGAAACCGAAGC
>JBEKAS010000133.1:0-10953 GCA_050015795.1 Occallatibacter sp.
CCGACCGACGCTGTGCAGCCAAATGCGGAAGCGTTTGCTCCGTTGCGCAAGGCGTGGGCGCAAAACCTGCGCGAGAAAAACGTGCAGGCATGCGTGGCCGAGTACACGCCGGACTCGGTCTTCGTTCAGCCCGACGGAAGCCGCGTCACGGGATCCGAGGCGCTGCGTCAGCTCTACGAGATGATCACCAACACCTTCGACAGCAACTTGGTATTCAACTCAAAACATATCGAAATTTCTGCTGATGCGGCCGCCGACACCGGAACCTATCGCGAAGTGCTGACCACACGCGCGACGGGAAAGCGGCAACTGGTGTGGGGCGGATACGAAACCGATTATCGCAAGGGGAAAGACGGGCAATGGCTGATCGCGAAGCAATCATGGACAAGTGCGGGACAACCTGTCGCGCTCGACCTGGCGGCGCATCCCGCGGTGGCGCTGACGTTTGACGACCTGCCGGCCGCGGCGAAGTTGCCCGAGAGCGATACGCGGTCGGGCGTGGCGACGCGGCTGACGGAGGAGTTGCGGGCAGCGCATTTAGCGGGCACGTACGGCTTTGTGAACGCGGCCAAGCTCGAGAATGGCGCGGATGAACAACGGGCGCTTCGTAACTGGGTGGACTCGGGAATGAATATCGGAAGCCACACGTGGTCGCACATGTCGTTGACAGCTAACACGCCGGAGGCCTTTGAGCAGGAGATCGCGCGCAACGAGCCGGCTCTGGCCGAGTATGGCGAAATGCGCGACTGGCATTGGTTTCGCTATCCGTTTCTGTGGGAGGGCGACACGGTGGAAAAGCGCCGTGCGGTTCGGGCCTATCTCTACGGCCGTGGCTATCGCATCGCGGAAGTCTCACTCGACTTTGAGGACTATGCGTGGAACGACGCCTACGCCCGTTGCGCCGCGATGAAAGATACGGCGGCGATCGACTGGCTGAGGCAGAGTTATCTCGAAACTGCAACGGAGTATATCCGGCTGGGACGCGAGGAACAGCTGATTGCGTTCGGGCACGAGATTCCCAATGTGCTTCTGTTGCACGCCACAGCATTCACCACGCTTATGCTGCCCGACCTGTTGCGATTGCTCCGCAGCCAGGGATTCAGTTTTGAAAGCCTGCCCCAGGTCGAAAATGATCCCTCTTACAGCCTTGACCCCGACGCGGGGCTGAAATACGGCGGCACGTTGCCCGACCAGTTCATGGATTCCAGGCACTTGCCTTATCCGCCGGTCAGCCCAAAACCATTCCAGCAATTAGCGCATCTATGTCAATAGGTTGCCTTGGCTCCGGTGCCGTGTTGCATGAGACACAATCGAACGCAAACCACTCATCGCGCGGCATCTGAAAGGAGCATGGTATGAGACCGGACCGTCCTTTGATTGGCGCAGTGGTATCGCTGGCAGCCGGAATAGCCGCGATTCTTGCCTACTGCAACGGAAATACCGCGTTCAGCGCGGGTTATCCATTTTCGGCGTGCCAACTGCACGTCGATTTCACCACCAATGGTCCCGCGGTTCTGGGAGGCATGGCGTTGATTGCGCTCGGGCTTTTGTTGATGGCGTGGGCGCTGCTCGCGGCCTTTGTCAGCCAGATCGTGCAGCTATTCGGCCGAGACGCTGAATTGGCGACCATCATCGCCCGATCGCGCGCGCCATTTGTCGATGCCGAGAACCGTCCCGGCTCGATCACAATGGTCGAACACAAGCATGAGACGTAAGGCCGCCTACGGCTAAACGGCGGTTCCAGATTTGCTGTACCCAAAAGCCGGGATGCCGAGTGACGTTTTCTGATCCGGAGCGGTCCTCGTCCGTGTGGGCCCCGGTTCTGGCGCGATTTGCGCTAGCAGCGCCCTCCGCCCCAGTAGTGTGAACAGACGCTAGTGCAGCTTCTTGCGCACGTCGCTCCGCACTAGATAGAGGAAGATGACCAGGTTCAACAGACCCCACACCAAGGGGGGACGCGTGTGCTGTGTGGTGTATTCCCAGAGAGAAAGGCCTGCCATGAGCGCGACCGCAGCCAACGTGAGCGCCCAAGCCCAGCGCAGTAGAAGTAGCAACCCTATTGCGCCGGCAATAAACAAGACGGGAAAGACCAGCAAAAACGGCTGTGTGCGGCCCGAGGCGACCGCAATGATCGTCATTGCGGAGACCATCAGCATGTAAAAGCTGATGACGATGAGGCCGGGAAGCTTCGACAGCTTGACAGGCTCCGCTTTCGGCTTGACGCGCGGTCCCGGCAAGCCGGCAGTGGACGGATTCGGATTGGTGTCAATGCTCATAGTGTGTGCAGGTAGGCAAGCAAATCGTTCAGTTGGTCGTCGGTAAGTGGTGTGCCGGGCATCATCTGCCGCCCATTCAGGATGACCGCTGTCAGGCGCTCGTCGGTAGGCGGCGCACCTGAGGGCATGGCCTTCAGTTTCGTCAGCGCCTGTAACCCCGGCCCATGCAGGGGATGCGTCGACGTGGGATAGTGGCAACGCGCGCACTTCGCCTGGTAGACCGCCGCGCCGCGTGCCTCCTGCGGCGTCCACTCACTGGCCGGCTTCGACGGCGGCAGCTTTCGGCAGCCGGCCAAACCGAAGGCGATCGTGGAGATGGCAGAAACCATAAGAAAATTGCGCAAGAACATTTGCCTCCCATGATACAGCGCATTCAGGGGCGTAGCATGTGCATTTGGAGATTGTTCCTGGTTTTGCAAGCAGCTCCTGGAGGGCGAACCGCGGCCACCCGCCGTCACTCCGCCGAGGCAATGGCTTCGGCAATGCGGTCGATGGCCTGCTGCGCGTCGTCGCTGCCAGGATAGCCACCGTTCACCAGGATCGAAAAGGCCACCACGCGCCCGCTCGCCGTCGTCACGTAGCCGGAAAGCGCGTTCACCTCGTTCAGCGTTCCGGTCTTGGCCCACATCCTGCCTTTGAGCGGCGTGTTGCCAAAACGATGATCAAGCGTTCCGTCCACGCCGGCGATGGGCAGCGTCTCCCGCCACGCCGCGCCCCACGGCTGGTGCGACGCGTAAGCCAGCAGGCGCGTGAACGCCCGCGGAGAAATCTTGTCCATCGCGCTCAAGCCCGAGCCGTCGTAGAGAAAGAAATCGTTGTCGTCGATGCCGGCGTCGACCAGGAACTGCCGCACCACGCGCGTGCCCTCCTCAAAGCTGCCATCGCTGCCGTAGGTCTTGCCCAGCAGGCGCAGCAGCATCTCGGCGTGCAGGTTCTGGCTGGTCTTGTTCGTCACCTTGATGTCTTCGGCCACCGGCACCGAGATGCGCGCGGCCAGCACGCGGCGGCCCTCGGGGGCGCCGGCAATCGTGGTGAGCTCAATGGGCGCGAGCTTCAGCGGTTTCTCGCGTTCTTCGGCAAAATCGCCCACTCCCGATGCATACTTGTGGCGCGATTCGGGATCTCCGTTTACCTTGATGCCGCGGCGCAGCAGGGCCAGCTTGAACGCGTCGGCCGTGAACTCCGCCGGGTCCTCGACGGCCATCGAAACATGCAGGCCGCCGGCGGGCGCCGTGCCCCAGGCGCGAACCATCGTCAAGCCGGGACGGCGTTCCAGGCCGGGTTGGGCCGTTTCGCCGGGCGCGACGGGCTTCATGCTGTTGTCCACCGTAAAGTAGTCCACATCCGGCGCCCACTCGGCCAGCGTATGGCCGCTCCCCGCAGGATGCTCGATGACGTTCAGCTCGTCGGCATTCTCGTTGAAGGTAAGCGCCGAAACCGGGGCGCCGTAGCTCCACTGCAAATCGTCCCAACCCCACCCCTGCCCCCAGGGCTCGTCGAGAAAGTAGGTGTCATCGCCCACCACGGTGCCTTCCACCGCGCGCACGCCCGATTGCTCCACCTGCTCCGCAAGCAGATCGAGCGGCGCCATCACCTTAAGCGCCCGCTCGGTCTCTGCCGCCTCTTGGGGCGACACCTCGCTGCCCGTAGTGCTGGCGGTAGTGGTACTCGCCGGAGTGGTCTCCGCTTGCACCGTGCTTGCAGCGGCATCCGGCTGTGCCGCCGGGGCGGTTCCGGGCTCCATATAGGGATAGGTGCGTGCGCTGATCGTAGGATCGCCCACGCCCAGCACAATGATGTCACCATGCAGAGTGCCCCCCGCGTCCACATCGCCATTGGCCACCACGAACGTGGTCCAGGTGAGGGTTTCCACGGGCAGCAGGGCGTAGGCGGCCGCAGTGGTGGTGAGCTTGGCGTTGGAGGCGGGCGTAAACAGTTCGGCGTCGTTCAAGCCGTAGAGCGGCTGGCCGTCGAGCGTGGTCACGCTTATGCCGAATTGCGCGTGGCTTAGCGCGGGGTCGGCGAGAATGATTCGAATACGGTCGGCGAGCGGGCCGGTCGTCGGCGCCGGACGCAACGGCGGATGAGGCGTGCGATGCGCGGGTGCTTGCGCGTGGAGAACAGAACCGCAAACCAGAAAAACGCTCAACGCCGCTGCCGGGATGCGCCGCAAAATCGTCATGCCCGGAGTGTAGCAAAACACCGCCGCGTGGCGGGATAGCGGCCGTGTAATGGGCCAGTTTGAAACCGTCGCGAAAGGGCACGATTTTAGTCGTGCCGTGAGAGACGCTAAATCATCGTGGGCTTTAGCCACCGAGGGAAGTTTTTCTCGCCGCCCGGCACTTGCACAGACTTTTTCTCGAAGAGTAGCGGCGTACCATCGAAAATGAGAACCGATGCGAACCATCGCACATTGGCGGCTGCGCACGCGCACCCTCGAACTAGGCCGGCGCACGCTTGTGATGGGCGTGGTGAATATTACGCCCGACTCGTTCTCGGACGGCGGCTCTTTCTTCGATCCGGAAGCCGCATTGATCCGCTGCATGCAATGCCTCGATGAAGGCGCCGACATTCTCGATCTCGGCGCGGAAAGCACGCGTCCCGGTTCGCGTGCGGGCGACGCAGATGCGCTTGTCAGCTCCGCCGAAGAGCAGGCGCGGCTGCTGCCTGTCCTTGAGGGAGTGCTGAAGGCGCTGCCCCGCGCAGTGGTCTCAGTGGACACGTACAGGGCGGCAACGGCGCTCGCCGCGCTCCAGGCGGGCGCGGAGATCGTCAACGACGTCAGCGGCTTCACGTGGGATCCCGGCATCGCGCAAGTCTGTGCGGAGTTCGGCGCGGGCGTGGTGCTGTCGCACACGCGCGGCCTGCCCGAAGCGTGGCGCGCGCAGCCGCAACTCGCCGCCGATGCGCTGCTGGCCACGGTGCGTGATGGATTGGCCGCAAGCCTGGCCGCGGCGCAGACAGCCGGAATTGAGCAGGATTGCATCGTTTTCGATCCCGGGTACGGCTTCGGCAAGCGATTCAGCGAGAATTACGTGCTGCTCAACCGTCAAGCCGAACTCCTCTCGCTCGGCAGGCCGTTGCTCGCGGGCCTGAGCCGCAAATCGTTTCTCGGTCACACGCTCGCGCCCCTCTTCGGCGGCCCAGATGCCCCGAGCGACGCACCAATTGCCGCGCGCGAGAACGCGAGCCTGGCGGCGATGACGGCCGCGATCCTTCACGGCGCTTCGATCGTGCGCGTGCATCAGGTCCGTCCCGCGGTCGAGGCCGCGCGCATTGCCGACGCGATTGTCGCTGCGGAAAGTTGACCCGGTGGGAAATGCGTCAAGCCGCCGCGAGAGGCTGGTGCGTGCGCGCAAAGTTGACAAGCGCGTGTACGTTTTCGTGCGGTGAGTCGCGAACGATCTCGCAGCCGGCTGCCACGATCCAACGAGGGGCTGCGTCTGCCAACTGCGTTTCCAGCGCTTGCGCGATGGAGCCCGGCGTGCCGTCGCGAATGTCTTTGACCGGATTCAAATTTCCGGCCAGCACCTGGAACGTGCCCATCTTGGCGCGCGCTTCGCTGAGGGAAACGGGAAAATCAATGTCGACAAGTTCACAACCGAGGGCGCCGATGCCGTCGAGGATGCGGCGAGTGTTACCACAGATATGCAGGCGGACTATTCCGCCCTGCGCGTGGATGGCATCGACCAGTTTCTTTTCCATCGGCCAGACAAATTCGGTATAGATGCGCGGGCCGACGAGCGACGCGGCTGCGTCGCCGATGCCGATGATCCCGGCGCCGGCCTCGATCTGCGCGGCGGCAAAGCGAGTCGCCATTTCCGTCGTGAAGACAAAGAGGTCGCGCACAAAGGCGGGATCGTCAGAGAAATCAATCATGAGGCGATTGATGCCGCGCAGGTCGGCGGCTTCGGCGCATGGGCCTTCGACCCAGCCTTCGACGAGTAGCGCGTCGCCGGCGCGCTGGCGCAAAAGCTCGATGGCGCGAATGCGATCCTCCATGCGGCCGCCGGAGACGAGGCCGGGGGCAATTGCGCGAGCCAATGAGGACTTGTCGGCAAAAAGCGCCTCCTCTTCGACGATGGCGGGCGGCTGGTCGTCGTACCACTGGACGCGGGCGCCCATGTCGGCGGCTTCACGGGCCGGATCGGAGATCGCGGAGACGTAATCGAAGCCGAACCGTTCGGCGGTTTTAATCTGCGCGTCGGCGAGGACGCGGTGATCGCGCGCGTACTGGCCATAGTGAACGCCAAGCACGTCGGCTGCAAACATCATTGTGATGGGCATGACGGGGATGTGGTCCGGCGATTTGCCGGAGAGAACGGCGAGAATGCGCTCACGGCCGGTCATAGCAAAACAGCCTTTCTGAAGCCCTGGCTTCGCTTTATATGGAGACGAATGCTGGATCAAGTATGGCACGGTGCAAACCCGCAACGCGAGCGGCGATTGCGCGCGGCGAATCTGTCGCAGCAAATAGAATAGTCATTGAGGACGATGGCCGTGCCGGGCTCGGCAGACGGCCTCAGCAGAGTAGATGAAAACCCAATTCGCCTTTGGCAAACACGGCATTGAAGTCACCACTCCCGATGGACTTGACTGCCAGGTGGTGCGCAGCCGCGCGGCACAAGCGCTCAGTGACGTCGCCGGCGCGCTCGAAGCGGCGCTCGACCACCCCATCCACAGCGAGCCGCTTGAGAAACTGGCCGCGGGCAAGCGCACGGCGACCATCTCCGTTTGCGACATCACACGCCCCGCGCCTAACCACGTCACGCTGCCGCCGCTGCTCAGACGCCTCCACGCCGCCGGCATTCCCAAAGAGGGCGTGACGATCCTCATCGCCACCGGCCTGCACCGCGCCGCAACCAGCGAAGAACTTGACATCATTCTCGGGCCTGAAATCGCGGCAGCCTATCGCGTAGCCAGTCATGACGCGCGCGATTTTGCCAGTCATCGCGCCGTGGGAACCACGCGTCGCGGCACGCCAGTGTATGTCGACGAGCGTTTCATTGTCGCCGATCTGCACATCACGCTCGGCTTCATTGAGCCGCACCTCATGCTGGGCTTTAGTGGTGGCCGCAAGCTCATCGTGCCGGGAGTCGCGGCGCAGGAAACCATCAAAGTCATTCACTCGCCGCGCTTCATGCGCGAGCCGCTTTCGACCGAGGGCTCGATCGAGGGCAATCCCCTGCACGAAGAACTGCTCGAAGCCGCCGCGCTGGCGCGTCACGACTTCATCCTCGACGTCACGCTGACGCAGGAACGGGAAATCTCCGGCGTCTTTGCCGGCCATCCCGTCAAAGCCCACGCGGCGGGCGTGGAATTCATGGTGAGCACTTCGCTCACCCCGCTTGACGGCCTCGTCGATGCAGTCATTACCTCGTCAGCCGGCTATCCGCTCGACATCACTTTCTACCAGTGTGTGAAGGGGTTGACCGCGGCGCAGCACATTGTCAAGCCGGGTGGAAAAATGCTGCTCCTGGCCGAGTGCGCCGAGGGCATCGGCTCGCCCGAGTGCGCGCGCCTGCTCAAGGCCTACCGCGGCCACGCGGAGTTTCTCAAAGAAATCGAGAATACGCCCGTGGAAATCGACCAGTGGCAGCTCGAAAAACTGGCGCTGGTGGGATTGAAGAACGAACTGCTGTTTTACGCGCCCGGCGCCGCGCGCGACGAACTCGGAAGCCTGCGAGCGCACGCATTCGGCGATCTGAACCAGGCAGTTGCCGCGCTCTTCAGCGGCCTCGCGCCCGGAGCGCGCGTAGCGCTGCTGCCCGAAGGTCCGTACACCTTTGCCCGCGCCATGCCCGCCTACGCGTAAAGCGGCTGAACCGGCGATCCCATGTAGCGCCGACCTCCAGGTCGGCTGTCGTGCGGGCCTCCCGGCCCGCACATGGCCCTGACTGGGCCACTCACATCAGCCGGCATGAACGCCGGCGCTCCGACTACCGGCCTAAATGCTGATCCCCACCTTGTAACGCGGCCACAGCGGACGCATCGCCGCGTGATCGACCATCGGCTCGCCGTCGCACTCCACTTCAATCACCGTGGCCGGCTGGTCGGGCGCCACCAGCGGAAGGCCCGTGAGCCGGAAGCTGAACTCGTCCTGCGTGAACTCAACCTTCTTGCCGGTCTTGAGCAAGCGCGCCGAGAGCACCTTGGGCTTGAGCCCGCCGATCGCCACCACCACCTCGGGCTTATAGAAGTCGAGCCACTGGGCCGCGGGCGTATGCCCGGGCCAGCCGTGCACGTGAACGTAGAGCGTGTTGCCTTTGCGTGAGTAGTTGCAGCTCGCATTGGGATCCAGCGTTCCCCGCTCCGAGCCGTAGATGGTCTTGCCGTTGGTGTCCATCCACTTGCCCACCGTCTCCAGAACCTCAATGGACGCCGGCGGCACAGAGCCATCGGGCTCGGGTCCGATGTTGAGCAGATAATTCCCGCCGCCGCGCGCGCAGGTGATGAGGTTGTCAACAATCGTCTTCGGCGTCTTCCACTGATCGTCGGCGCGATTAAAGCCCCAGCTGTTGTTGAGCGTCATGCACGATTCCCAGGCGCGTCCCGCGGCCGAAGCCTCGATGCGCTGCTCCGGCGTGGCAAAGTCGCCCTCCAGGCCGTTGCGGTTGTTCACAATGATGTCAGACTGCAGCTCGAAGACCATCTCGTTCATCCGCTCCGACTCCCACTGCGCAGCGGTCAGCGGCCACGAAACGTCGTACCACAGAATGTCGATCATGCCGTAGTTGGTCAGCAGCTCTCGGATCAGGCCGTGGGTGTAATCCACGAAGCGCCGCCGCGCCGCTTCGTCGGTCTTGCAGAGGTAGCCATCGGGATGGTGCCAGTCCATGAGCGAGTAGTAGAAGCCCACGCGCAAGCCTTCCGCGCGCGCCGCGTCGACGTACTCCCGCACCAGGTCGCGCCCCGGGCCCTGCTTCGTGGCGTTGTAGTCGGTCAACTTGGTGTCCCAGTTGCAAAAGCCCTCGTGGTGCTTGGTGGTCATCACCATGTACTTCTGCCCGGCGCGCTTGGCCAGCCGCGCCCAGTCGCGCGCCGCGTTGGGCTTGGGATGATGGTGCTTGGCCAGAATCTCGTACTGCGGAATCGGCACACCCTCGTGCTCCTTCACCCACTCGTGCTGGCCGATGATGCTGTAAAGGCCCCAGTGGATGAACATGCCGAACTTGGCCTCGTGCCACCACGCCATGCGCGCGTCGCGCGTGGCCGTCTGCTTCTGGTCAGTGGGCGTGGGCGCCGGCTGGGCCGCGGGAGCTTGCGCGCCCATTCCCAGGCCCTCAGCCTTGGTGACGGCCAACGCCGCCGCGCCCGCCGCTCCAAACTGCTTCAAAAACGACCGTCTCGTGCTTTCGCTCCATTCCATCGCTGCCTCCTTATTCTTAAGTCTGTATTTCCCGGCCCGCAGCGGGGCGGATTTTCGTTAGCGTTTACGAAGGCCGGGAAAAATCGCCGCCGAGCCAATATAGCAGACCCGGCGATGCGCCCGACGCGTTCTCGATGCGCTCCCACCATGCGCTGCAATTCCGGAGGCGCGGCCCGGCGGCCCATCTCAACGAAATGCTTCATTCCAGGCGTCATCGGCAGCTACACTCTTTCCATGGTCGTCCGCCTGAAAGATATAGCAGCCGAGCTCGGCGTTTCGGTGGTCACGGTGTCGCGCGCATTGCGTAATCGGCCCGACATCGCCGAGGAAACCAAGGCCAAAATCCTGGAACGCGTGAAGCGGCTGAACTACCGCCCCAACCTCACCGCGCGCAGTCTGGTCACGGGCCGCAGTTCGCTCATCGGGCTCGTCGTGCCCGACCTCATTCATCCCTTCTTCGGAGAGATTGCCAAGGGGCTCTCCAACAAGCTGCAGGAAAAAGAGTATTACCTCATCGTTTCCTCTTCCGAGAGCGATCCGCAGCTGGAGCAAAACGAAGTCGAGCACATGCTCGCCCACCACCTTGACTGCTTTGTCGTGGCCTCGTGCCGCAAAGATACCGACAGCTTGCGCCGCATCAGCGATGCGGGCGTGCCGCTGGTGCTCGTTGACCGCAGTTTTCCCGGCTTCCGCGGCAATTTTGTCGGCGTCGACGATGTAAAGGTGGGCGAGCTCGCCACCGAGCACCTCATCGCGCAGGGTTGCAAGCGCATTGCGCACATCCGCGGGCCCGTCACCAGTATTGGAAATGCCCGCGTCGAAGGCTACCGCAACGCGCTCCAGCGGCGCGGCATGGCGTTCTCAAGCAACTACGTGGTGGCCTGCGGCGAAGCCTCCGATTCCGATGGCGAGACACGCGGCCGTCGCGCCATGGAGGAGATTCTCGCTCTCAAACCGCGCCCCGACGGTCTCTTCTGCTTCAACGACACCATCGCCGTGGGCGCCATGGAACGCGCCCTCGAAGCCGGGCTGCGCATTCCCCAGAATATGGCCGTTGTGGGCTGCGGCAACTTCCACTACAGCAGCAAACTGCAGGTGCCGCTCTCCAGCGTCGATCAACGCTCGCGCCAGATCGGCGAGCGCGCCGCCAAAATGGTCATGGCGCTGCTCGAAAAGCCGCCCTCGGCGCGGCCACGCAGCGTGATTCTGGAGCCCGAGCTGATTGCAAGAGCGTCGTCGCAGCTGAAGTAGACGCGCTCTAGTTCTCCGAGGGCCGCTCGACGTGTTCGATCACGTAGAGAGGGACAG
>JBEKAS010000134.1:0-10936 GCA_050015795.1 Occallatibacter sp.
GGGCACTGATCCGCGCTCGATTCTGCTGCGGAGCAGGCGATGGGCGGTAAAGAACACGGGGAGTGTCTCGCGGTCCAGGGACGGGAAGGCCGTGCCCATCCACGCTTCTCCGTCGACGAAGACTCGGTGCTGGTGCTCGTGGCTCATGGCATGCCTGTAAAGGCACGCATCGTCGATCTGAGCCTTACGGGCTGCCGCGTCCGCGCCTATGACCGATTCTCCAGCAAGGCGGGGCGTTCGATTGAAATCACCTTCAAAACCAACGGCATTGACTTCCGGATCAACGGCGTCGTGCAGTGGAGCGACGAGCACAACTATCTCGGCATCCGCTTTGTGAACATGGCCGACCGGCGCAAGAAAGACCTGGCAGACGTAATCGAGGAGATGTCAGCGGCCGCGGCAGCGCGCGCTGCAGCTCTCAACAAGATGCTCCCCCAACAGCAGGCTGCCTGCGACAGCGCGGAAGAGATGAGCGCAAGGCAACCTCTCGATGCGGACGCGGAGCATGCCGGGGAACTCGCGGTAGCGATGCAATCTCACCCGCAAGCTGCGGCCGATCCGCCCATCGCACTCCCCGCCACGCCCAGCGAGCTTCGCGGGCAGCCCCGCCCGGCGGTGCACAGATTCGCAACCATCATTCTGATCAAGGACGGCTCCAGGTTTCGGGGCCGCATCGTCAAACTGAGCCTGAGCGGTTGCCGCATTCGCACTGAGGATCGCATCCCGGTGGGTATCTATAGTCGCGTGGAGACGGAGTTTCAACTGCAGGGATTTCCATTCCGGTTGGGCAGCGTCATTGAGACCATGTACGATCGCTACACTGCGGGCATTCATTTCTTCGATCTCAGCGAACGCAAGCGGCAGCAGGTTCTGGAGTTGATGGGCGAGCTTGGAGAGGTCCACTCACCGATGGCACAAACCGGCGCCTCCTCAACTGAAAGGCAGAATTTGGCAGACGGCCACTGAACCGTTGCGCGTCACCCGCTCAGATGCGTGTGGAAGAAACTGGTAATGCGCCGCCGCGCGTCCCGGTTGGCTTCATCGTTGTATCCCACCCCCCGGTAGCGCAGCAGCTTCAAGAGGAAGGTTCCGTGCTTGTTCATGAAGGCGTGGCCGGCCTCGGGATACTCCTTCACGTCGTGCGGCACGAGGGCGCGCTCCAGGGCCTGCTGCAGTTGGTCGGCAACGCCCTGCTCCCATTTGGCCTGACCGCCATAGCTGCCCACCACGGGGCAGGCCGTTTCGAGAAAGCTCTCGAATTCCGGCGGCAGTTTCCCGCCATAGTTCACGCTGGCCGCGGAAAAACCGTGGCCCGAGACGAGAAGCAGGACGAATCCGCCGCCCATGCAGAAACCAATGACGCCGATCTTGCCGGTGCAGGTGGGCTGCACGGCAAGCCAGCTTCGCGCCGCTTCCACGTCGTCGAAGGCGGGGCCGGAATGGGCCGTCAGGTCGCGCATCACCGAGCGCAGGCAGCGCAACATGCCCCCGCGATAATACAGATCGATGGAAAGCGCGAGAAAGCCGGCCTCAGCGAGCCAGTTGGCCTGGTTGCGATGGTCCCGGGTCATGCCGAAGATGTCGTGAATGACCACCACGCCGGGAGCAGGACCTGGGTTGGTTGGAACTGCGAGCCACGCGGGCATCTGGCCGCGCGGAGTAGGCACAAGGACGTTGGGCATGATCGTTCTCCCCGGTCCGAAAACCGATTGTAGCGCAAAAACAACTGTCTACCACTTCCTGAAGGCAGGGGCCAAGGGAACAAGGGAACGAGGGAACAAGAAAACCGCGTTGGTGCGAGTCACCACACGATGGTGACGCGCCGCAGGCCGCGCACGGCGTTGGCGAGAAACACGCCATCCGCCTGGCGCAGTTGGTTGAGAAACAGCACGCGCTCTTCGATCTCCGGGCGTGTTGCGAGCAGATGCCGCCTGTAGATACCGGCGAGCAGCCCGCACTCGACTGGCGGCGTCGACCAGCGGCCGTCCTTCTTCACAAACACATTGCTGATGGCGCCTTCCGTCACTTCGCCGCGCACATTCAGGAAGAGCACGTCGTCGAATCCGTCGCGCGCGGCCTGTTCGAACGCGGGCGCGTAGAGTGGGCGATGCGTGGTCTTGTGGTAAAGCATTGCGTCGGCAGGATCGGTGCGTTCGGGCGCGATGCGCGCGCGGGCGATGCGGTTTGAGTCACCTTGCAGAGTCAGAGCTTCGCTCGTGATCTCGAGATGGCCTTCTGCGTCGAGCAGCAGCCGCACCTTGCGCGGCGAACCCTCCGCAAATTGCTTCGCGTGTTGTTCCAGCGCCGTTCGGACCGCTTCGCGGTCGCATGCGAAGCCGAAATACTCCGCCGAATCCGTGAGCCGGTCGAGGTGCAGCTCCAAAAATGGATAGTTGACGAGCGGGTAGGCGCCCTGCCAGAGCATGGTCTCGATGAGAGAAAAACGCTCCGGCCGGCGACCGGCGCTTCGCGTGAGGAACTCCGCCTTGAGCAAACATTCGCGGTACTCGCCAGCCGGATCGGAGTCGATGACGATGCCGCTGCCGGCACCCATGGTTCCGCAGTCGCCCTCCAACTCCAGCGTGCGAATGGCCACATTGAAGACCGTTTGCTGCAGCGAAAAGTAGCCGATGGCGCCCGTGTACACGCTGCGCGGCGCGTCTTCAAGCGCGGCCAGCAGTTGCATCGCACGCACCTTGGGCGCGCCCGTCACCGAGCCCGAGGGAAAGAGCGCTCGAAAGATCTCGTGAAAGCCGACTTCGGGCCGCAACTCCGCGCTCACCGTCGAAGTCATCTGCCAGAGCGTGGAGTAGCGCTCCACGTCGAAGAGCCGCTCCGCGCGCACGCTCCCGGTTCGCGCCACGCGGCCCAGGTCGTTGCGAAGCAGGTCGACAATCATCACATTCTCGCTGCGATTTTTGGAATCGTTGCGCAGCCAATCGGCAATCTCGCGGTCCTCGCGCGTAGTTCGCCCGCGGCGCGCGGTGCCTTTCATGGGCCGCGTCACGATGCGGCGGGCGGCGTCGTTCGTGTCGATGCGGAAAAACAGCTCCGGCGAGAAGGACAGGATGTGCCGGCCCGTCTGCCAATGCAAAAACGCGCCGTAGTCGACCGGTTGCCGCGCGCGCAGCCGCGCGTAGAGGGCAGCAATACTGCCGGGCGCCTTGATGTGAAACGGGGCCGTGAAATTCAGTTGATACACGTCGCCGGCGCGAATCAGTTCATGGATTGCGGCGATGCGCTGGACGTATTCGGATTCGGTGAGGGCGAACTCGGCGGCGATGCTGCCCTCAGGGGCTAAAGCCCCCTCTTCTTTTGCGGCAGGTTCGGCACGACTGATGTTGTGCCCTTTCACGAAGCTCGGCCGGAATGAACTTGTTTCGCGGCTACCGGAGTTCTGCTCTAATGTGGGCCGGAGGTTGCATCGAAACCGCGCCAGCTCCGGCGGCTCGCCCTCCGCAAACGTTCCCGTGTTGTGATCGAAGGCGTAGCTCTGCTCGTAGATCCCGAACCACGCCAGCGGCTGGCCCTCGCG
The DNA here is from genome assembly GCA_050015795.1 of Occallatibacter sp. Classification (GTDB taxonomy): domain Bacteria; phylum Acidobacteriota; class Terriglobia; order Terriglobales; family Acidobacteriaceae; genus Telmatobacter. The sequence continues at coordinate 3,536 of JBEKAS010000134.1, forward strand.
ACCAGCGCGCAAAGCGGCCTTCGGCTCAAAGCAATTGCCGCACTCGTAGCTGAAGAATCCCGCCGCGCTTAGCCCTGCGGCCACCGCGCCCTCAACCTCCGCAAAGAGGGCGGGAATCTCTGCCGCATGCCACGCGGCGTACTCACGCACGGGAGCCGTGAACAGTTGCGTCCACGGCTCCTCATTCGATTCGGTGTTCGATTCGGTTAGATCTGGCCGTCCGCCTTCCAGCAGCACCGTGGCCGGCTTGTGTTCCACCAGCGCGTAGACCTCCGCAGGAAGGGGATGCCGACGCTTCATGATGACAGTGTAGGGCCTGACCGCAAATTCTCAGGCAATGGCCCTTACTGTACGGTCAGTTGCATCGTGGTGGTGTTGGTGATGGCGGTGACTCCGTTGATCGATTGCCCGGCGATCGTCACAGTAAACGTGCCGGAAGGAGTCGCGCGCGGCAAGCTTGGACCGTGGTTGTAGTAGTAGTAGAGCGGGCTGCATCCTGCGGTACCCAGGGTGGTCACAAGGCCCACCAGCGCCACCAGCGAAAGCCGCTGCAACCAGCGACGCCGGCGCGCTCCCCATGCCAAGCCGCCCAGGCCCAGCATGCCGGGCAGCAGTATTGCCCACGCGACAGGGCTGTTTTTGTGTCCGGGTCTCGCGGGCGGCACGGCGCCCGCGGTCGCGGCTTGCGTTTGAATCAAAATAGTGCTGATGACGCCGGCATCCTGGTCCGGCAAAACCTCCAGGTTCTCCGGAGTAAGCGCGCAAGAGGATTGACTCGGCATTCCCGAGCAGGAAACGGTAATAAATGCCGGGGCCCCGGTTGTATTCAAGGAGGCGACGTACTCCTGGGAAGGCGTCACCGTCACGGTAGCCGTTCCGGCTTGACCGGCCGTCAGCGTCATCACCGAAGAGCTGGACGGCGCGATATTAGAAACCGAGACCGCAAAATCCGTGTCGCATTGCGAACTGATGGATGCCGATGCGTACGTGGAACTGGAAGCTGCGTAGGTCGAGCTGCCGGCGTAGACGGCCTGCAACGTGTGCGGGTTGCTAGAAGGCGAGTTATTGGATAGATAGAGAGAAACGGTTGCCTGGCCGCTGGTGTTGAGCGTTGCGCTCGCGATTTGCACCGGGGAGGCGCTTGCGTTGTCGAGTATATTCACCGTTCCCGAGGGCACGCCGCCCGATCCGGTCACGGTGATCGTCAACGTGGTCAAAGTGGTGGTAAGCCCCGACGTGGGACAGGCTTGCGTGCTGGTCTGCGCCGACAGCGCGGTGGAAGTTGTGGTCAGGCCGAAAGCGCGCACAGCCGGAAACAGCGCCAGTGCGATGCCACATCCCGCAACCCAATGAAGCCGCAATTTGCGGCAGTTTTTGCCTATCACGTGCACCTGCTCCAACTCTTCAGAAAGATAGCGTATCGCCCTGCGGCGCTTCGCCGGATTCCCTTCACGTAAGCCCCTATTGTATCCGCCGGGGGCGCAATGGGGCGAACCGGCGCGCCGCCATTCATCCTGGAAAGGAACGCCAGCCCGGCAAGCATTGGACGCCCGGCAACAGGATTGGAGAGTCAGGGCGCGGCCATCTTTTCCGGCTCCCGACCGGGAAGTCACGAACAGTGTTATGCTTTTGGCCAACTAAACCTTTCCCAGCCCACTGCCCGGTTGCGCAACCGGCATGAGCGGCGGATCGCGGCCCTTCCGGCCTTCGCTCCGCTGACCTCCGCGCGCAACCCGTGCCCGATGGCGGAAGGGACCAACGGAAGGTTGGAGGAGAGACGATATGCGCTTACGCAAATTGACTGGCCCAGGAAAACTGGCAATTTGGATGCTCATTTGCGCGTGTGCCATGGCGGCCCATGCGGCGACCGTCAAGCCGAAGATTCTGAACCGCATCGCGGTGCCGGCAAGCGCGGCGCAGTGCGTGGCTGTCAATCCGAACCTGAACAAGGTTTATGTGAGCGGCGGTGCATCGGCTAGCCAGCAGTTGGTCGAGATCAACGCCGCCACCTACGAGCAGATCGTGATGGGGACCGGCAGTTGCGCCAGCGTGGACACAGCAACCAACCGCGTTTGGGCCGCCGGAGTGTACGACGGTTCAGTGTTGGTCTACGACGGATCGACCCGCGCGTTGATCCAAACCGTCCATCTTGGGTTTTGTCCCGTGGGCACGGGTTTTGACGCCAAGAACGGGCGGGCATGGGTGGGCGCACAGTGCGGTAACGGCAACGACCCCACCTTCGCGGTGAACGGCCGCACCTATCAAGTGGAAGCCGGCCCCATCGGCAGCGGCGGCGTGTACTGGGGCAATCCGATTGCAAATCCCGCGACTGGGAGGGCTTACTTCGGAGCCACAACCACCGGCCCGCCCGCCTCGCTCGGCATCGATCCCAGCCGCGGGTTCGTGCAGTTCGGCGAAACCTTCGGCAGCGTGCTCGCAGTCGACTCAGTGCACAACCGGCTCTTTGCGCTTCCGTCGGGCGGCGGAATGCAGTTACAGATCGTTTCCGCCGGACCCGGCGCGGAGTCCGTCGTGCGCACGGTTGACCTGCCGTTTACAGCCGGCGCTCTGGCGGTCAATCCCGCGTTGGGCCATCTATACGTGGGCAATAGCCAGGGCAACAGCATCGAGGTGCTCAGCGAGACAACCGGCGCTCCACTGGCAAGCATCCCTCTGGGCGCGGGCAACACCGTGATCCGGATGGCCGCCGACACCCGGCGCAACCGGCTTTATGCCCTGGTGTCAACGGCCAACGGCACGCAACTGGTTGTGATCCAGGACGTGGCTGCCAAGTAGTTCGCAGGCTGCGGCCCCCGCGCTATGCTTTCTGTTTGAGGTTGATTGCCATGACCCAGGCTACGCCCCGGCCTCAGCTCGCCCACCTGACAGCCGTTCTAAATGATCTCCGCGCCAAAGGCACGCACTTCCGGCTGCGCGTGCTCGACGACCAGCAGGCGCCCGTGTGCCATTACGACGGGCGCGAGGTCATCAACCTGGCCAGCAACAACTATCTCGGCCTCGCCAACCACCCCAAACTGATTGAGGCAGCCGTCGCCGCGACCTACGCGTTTGGAGTTGGCTCGGGCGCCGTCCGCACCATCGCCGGAACCATGCGCATCCATATGGAACTCGAGGAGAAGATTGCGCGCTTCAAAAATGTCGAGGCTTGCGTGGTCTTTCAGAGCGGATTCGCGGCCAATGCGGGAACTGTCAGTGCCATTCTCGGCAAGGAAGATTTCATTCTCTCCGACGAGCTCAACCACGCCTCGATCATCGATGGCGCGCGGCTTTCAAGGGCGGCCATCAAGGTCTTCCGCCACAAAGATGCGGCCCACTGCGAACAATTGCTCCAGGAGCTGGAAAACACGCCGGGCCACAAGCTGGTGATTACCGACGGCGTTTTCTCGATGGATGGCGACATCGGCCCGGTAGACAAGTTGGCTATGCTGGCTGAGAAGTACGGCGCCATCATGATGGTCGATGATGCGCATGCTTCGGGCGTGCTGGGCCGCAATGGGCGCGGCTCCGTCGATCACTTCAAAATGCATGGAAAAGTTGACGTGCAGGTGGGCACGCTTTCGAAGGCCATCGGCTCGCTCGGCGGCTACGTCTGCGGGACGCGTGATTTGATTGACTACCTCTGCCACCGCGCGCGGCCGTTTCTCTTCTCCACTTCGCATCCGCCGAGTGTCGCGGCTTCGTGCATTGAGGCGTTCAATATTCTGGAGGCTGAGCCCGAGCGCATCGAGCGCCTGTGGGAGAACACACGGTATTTCCAAGGGGGATTGCGGCGGGCCGCCTTCAACATCGGCGGCGTGACGACACCCGCTACGGAAACGCCTATCACGCCCATCATTGTTGGTGGCGGCCGCGCCGCCATGGAGTTCAGCCGCGCGCTCTTTGAGGAGGGCGTGATGGCGACCGGCATCGCGTTTCCTACCGTGCCCGAAGGCAAGGCCCGAATCCGCGCCATTGTCACCAGCGAACACACCCGCGCCCAGCTCGATCAGGCGCTCGAAACCATGGAGCGCGTCGCGAAGCGGATGGGGATCTTACAATAGGGCAGAATGATCGCTCACCTGCGCGGCAAACTCATCTTCAAGCAGCCCGGCCAGGCCATCGTCGAGGCCGGCGGGGTCGGCTACGACGTCGCCATCTCCATTCCCACCTTCACGGCGCTGCCCTCGGTGGGTGTCGAGGCCGCACTGCACATTCACACCCAGGTGAGCGACGATCAGATTGCCCTCTTCGGATTCCTCGACCGCGAAGAAAAACGGCTCTTCGAGCGGCTCATCACCGTAAGCGGCGTGGGACCGAAGCTCGCCATCAAGATGCTGAGCGGACTTTCTGCGGAGCACACGGTGCAGGCCATCCGCGCGCAGGACCACGCACAGCTCACGCGCATTCCGGGGGTCGGCAAAAAACTGGCCGAGCGGCTGGTGGTTGAACTCAAAGACAAGCTCGATGATTTTGCCGTCGCTCCCGCGCCGCACGCCGTGCAGGGTCCGGCCGTGGACGATGTGCTTTCCGCGCTGGTGAATCTCGGCTACCAGCGCCTGGCCTCGGAGAAAGCCATCGAGCAGGCGATCGTGAAGGACAAAGCGCTGGCCGCGGATTTTGACGGCCTGTTCCGCGGGGCACTCAAGGTGATTCGGTAAGACAGCTTTCAGCCGTTAGCTCTCAGCTTTCAGCTCGCGCTCAACCAGGCGACCGAATGGGCGATGCGCGAACCGTTGTGAAAATATTCCATGCGGTCTCGCGCTAAACTCCACTTGTCATGGTTGCCAAATCGAAATCTGCCCCCGCACCCGCCCTTCCCTACTTCCGCCCGGAAGCGCTCACCTTCCTCCGCAACCTGAAGCGCCACAACGACCGCGCGTGGTTTCAGCCGCGCAAGGCGCAGTTCGAGACTGAGCTGCGCGAACCGATGCTGGCCGTCGTGCGCAGCATCACCGCTGCGATGGCGGACTTTGCGCCCAACCACGTGCGCCCCGCCGAGAAATCCGTTTTTCGCATCTATCGCGACACGCGTTTCAGTTCTGACAAGCGGCCCTACAAAACCCACGTGGCCGCGTGGTGGTCGCACCAGGGATTCGAGAAGACCTCCGGCGCGGGCTACTACTTCCACGTGAGCCCGAAGGAAGTGATCATCGCCGCCGGCTCCTATATGCCCGACAAGGATCAGCTCGCCGCCATCCGTCACTGGCTGCTCGAGCACCACGCCGAGTTCCGCAAGCTCCTCCGCAGCCCGAAAGTGCGGAAGCATTTTGATGAATTTGAGGGCAACGCGCTCACGCGCCCGCCCAAGGGCTTCCCATGCGAGCATCCGGGGATGGATCTGATCCGCTGCCGCCAGTGGGGACTGGCCGCGGAACTGCCCGCGAAGGCAGCGCTCAAAAAAGATCTCGCCGACGTGATCGTCCGCTATTTCAAGGTGGCCGCTCCCGTGGTCGACGCGCTTAACACGCCGCTTGCCGCCGCGTTCGTGCCCAAAAAGCGCGTCCTCTTCGGCCTGCGGTAGTTCCTCAGCCGCCGGCTTTCAGTTTTCTTCTGCCCTAACCGGCCTTTCCGCTCATTCCAAGAGGTTTGTGCCCGAATGAAACAACTGTGCCCTGGTACCTAACCCCTTGCTCCCTGCCGTGGTTCCCAGCGAGCGATTCTTGCGCGTTGGGGCGGCTTACTCCTCCGCTCCTTGTTCCCTGTTTTTCCTGCTCTCGATGTGAGCTAAATCACATCCCCACCCCCGTCCACCGGTTGACCATGGTCATGCAGCCCCGTATCGTTAAATGAGGTGATCATGAAGGTTTCTCCCAACACTCTGCGCATCAGCATCGCCGTCGCAGTCATCCTCGGCACCATTGCCTGGCTGGCTTACACCGGGTACGGGTCCAGCAAGAGCTATTACGTCACCATTGCCCAGCTGGGCGGAATGGGCGATAAGGCTTATCACAGCAATCTGCGCGTCGAGGGATTCGTCGAGCCCGGCTCGATCGAGCGCAAGGGCCCGCACGTCGATTTCATATTGAACGAATACGAGAGCCACTCGCCTAAAGCCGCTGGCGGACGCCTCCTGAAGGTGAGCTACAAGGGATCCGAACCGCCGCCTGACACCTTCAAGGACGACTCCCAGGCGCTGGCCATGGGCACCTATGGCCGCGACGGCGTTTTTCATGCCACCGTGCTTCAGGCCAAATGCGCCAGCAAGTACGCACCTGCGCAGCCCGGCGCGCAGCCGCCTGCTCCAGCCCCCACCAAGCCGGCCAGCGCATCGAACACTGCGCCCGCTCCCTCCTCAACGCAAACCGCAACAAACTGAGCGCATGAACGCGAACGCACCATGACAGGGAACGCATCATGACAGCGAACGCATCGAGCGCCGGATCCGTAACGCATTGCGCTCGGCTCCAGCAGGTGTCGAAGCTCTTTGGCAGCTTTGCCGCGTTGCGCCAGGTCACGGTCGATCTGGAGCCCGGCCGCTGCTATGTGCTGCTCGGCGAAAACGGCGCGGGCAAATCCACGCTGCTGCGCATCCTGGCGGGATTGCTGCGCCCCAGCTTCGGCACGGTTCGGGTCTTCGGCAACTCGGAGCCGCAGCAGGAACGCGCCCGCATCGGCTACATGAGCCATGCGCCCATGCTCTATGACGAGCTGACCGCCCAGGAGAACCTGCGCTACTTCTCGAGCCTTTATCCGGGCCGCAACTGTCTCGCGCCCGCCGACGCCCTGCGCCAGGTGGGCCTCGATCCCGAGTTGAACCGGCCCTTCGGCCAATATTCGCAGGGCATGCGCCAGCGCACCTCGCTCGCCCGTGTGCTCGTGCCTTCGCCGGAACTTTTGCTGCTCGATGAGCCCTTTTCCAACATGGATGTGGAAAGCGCGCGGCAGATGGTCGAACTGCTGGCCCGTTTTCGGCAGAGCGATCGCACCATCGTGCTCACCACGCACCAGCGCGATCTGGCCGCGCCTATCGCCGACTGGGTGCTCACCCTCCATGCCGGCCGTGTGGCCTCATTCGAGCCCGGGAGCCCGACGCTATGAAGACCAATGGCGCACGTTCTCTTGAGTCGCTCGGCATCGCCTTCGAATTGCGCGAGTACGAGGTCGATCCTAACGATTTGACGGCGATCACGGTTGCAAAAAAAATCGGCATGCCTGCCGAACAGGTTTTCAAGACTTTGCTGACGACGACCGGCGCCGGCGATTTTGTTTTCGCTGTGATTCCCGGCGACACCGAGCTCGACTTCAAAAAACTCGCGCGTGCCGCAGGTTGGCGCAAAGCGGAGATGGCCGCGCTCAAGGACGTGCAACCGCTCACCGGCTACATTCGCGGCGGCGTCACCGTCTTCGGCGCAAAAAAACCTTATCCGGTTTTCGTCGATGAAACCGCCATTCTCTTCGATC
>JBEKAS010000135.1:0-10930 GCA_050015795.1 Occallatibacter sp.
CTGCTCGACGCGGGCGCAGAATTCGGCATCCGCCCCTGCGGCCTGGGCGCGCGCAACACTCTCCGCCTCGAAGCCGGCATGAGCCTCTACGGCCACGAAATCTCTGAAGACATCAATGTCTTCGAAGCCGGCCTCACACGCTGGCTCAAGCTCGACAAAGGCGACTTCATCGGCCGCGACGCCCTCATGGCGATTCAGGCCGAAGGCGGACCCAAGCGCAAAATCATCGGCCTCGAAATGGTCGAGCGCGGCATCGCCCGCGACTCTTATCCGGTGCTCTCGCTCGCCGGCGAAGCGATCGGCGCCATTACCTCCGGCTCGCCCGCGCCGTTCTTGAAAACCAACATCGCCATGGCCCTCGTGCCCACTGCGGTTGCCGAATCAGCCACAGACCTTCTCGTCGACGTGCGCGGCAACCGCGTCCGCGCCAAACAGGTCCCGCTGCCTTTCTACAAACGCGCGAAGAAGTAGAGACTCGGGCAGGATTTCCACGACATGATCGAGCAGTTCAATCAAGCGCGCCGGCTTCTTTCCAGTCGTCCTCGAAAACAACACTCCGCGGCCTCTCACTTGGCCGCACCGTCTGGAGTTTCAAGCCGCGTCTGCGCCGCTCTTAGCTCCTCCTCGATTTCCGCCAGCCAGCCGACATCCTCACCGCGCGCACTCCGCGCCTCGCGGATCAGGCGCAGGTTGCGGGCGGTCGTTTCCGGCTCGAACGCTTCGCGCACCACCGCCAGGGCCGCGCCGCAATAATCCTGCGCTTCGCTCACATTGCGGGCCAGCACGGCCAATTCCAGCAGGGTGGCCTGGTCCCAGTAATCGCCGTTGGCCTTCGCGCGCAGCAGCGCTGCGTAGCGCACCACGGGCAGCATGTCGGCTTGGGCCGCATCGGGTTTCTCTTGCAACTCCATCAGCGTTACCGCATTTATGCCGGGATATGGGTCCCGCCAGTCGGTTTCAAAGCCGGCGCGATAGGCCTCGATCGCGCGTTTCAGGAACCCTCGCGCTTCCATCGCGCGTCCGGCCAGCTTAGCATTCTCCCAGCGATCCTTATAGACCCGCCCCAGCAGTCCGTTCGTCTCGCTGCTCTGACCGAATTTCTCAATGGTCTGCTTGAGAACCTGCTCGGCGTCTTCCGATCTTCCCAGCCGGTTGAGAGCGAAGGCGTGCTGCTCCTGCACCATGCGGGTATTTTGCAGGGTGCGCGACATGCGGCCGTAAAGATCCACCATCTCCTGATAGGCTTTCACGGCGCGAAACGAAAGAAATAAATCCACCACGATGCCGGCTTCCACATTGAGCATGTTGGGGAATTCCGCGGCAACGCCTCGCACCGCATCCGCCCCCGCCTTGCGCGCCGCCGCCAGCCGCTTCTTGTATTCGCGCGAGTAACTCACCCGGTCGCGGAAGAGATCGGTTTTCTCGTGGTCCACCTCGATCCGTGGCATGTCCTTGATAAGCGTGAAAAGCGGGCTGTCGTCATGCGGTTCCTGGTTCGCAGCCTGCAAGCGCTGCATGATGTTTTGCCTGTCGCCCTCGGGATTGGCCGGATTGCCGGAAGCGTCCAGGCGATAGGGCATGCCGCGCAGGAGGGCGATGTCGAAGGGCAAAGAGGTGCCCTCAGCGAACAGAATCACCGTGCTCGACGGCCGGACGGCATGGCGAATGCCAAGTTCGTAATAGACATTCGGGTTGGCGCCCGTGACGTCGGCCACCGCAAACTCGCACAGCATCAACCGCTCATACATCGGCTTGTGGATGGTCCCGCCAACCTGCTCTTCATCTGCCCGAATCGGTTCAAGCCCGGCCGCTGTCACTGCCGGCGCGATGATCTGCTGATAGACAGTATCGAAATCAATCAGCCGGCCGGTTCCATCCTGCTTGCGCCCAAACGGCATGAGCACGAAGCAGAGAGGTTTCATTGGGTCAGCGGTCGCATTCACCAGAAAATTGTAAATCCCGTTTCACAATCGAACTTGAATATTTCGTATGCGCAGGCTCCGCAGGCGTTGTTCAGGCGCGCGGCTTCTTTCTTGAAGTCGTCGTGGCGCTCATCCTGTTCGTCGAGCTCGTCTATCTCTTCCTCGGCAAAGTCGCGTAGCCACGTCTTTGTAGCGCCGGCCTCCCGGCCGGCTGTGGCGCGGGCGTCCTCGCCCGCGCCAGATCCGAAACCGGGGCGGGAACTGGCCTAATCGCTCTCCCGTATCATTCCCACAAGGAGTTCTACGTCCATGTTCCCCATCGCCCAGCGACACATCGGTTTCTGCGCGGCCATTCTCGTCCTCCAGTGCGGCCTGTATCTTCACGCGCAGGCCCCCATCGTGGATGAACCCAACTACACGCCCACGCTGACCTTTGACGTTGCCACCATTCGGCCCGCACCGCCGCCGGACGCCAATTTCCACGTATCCGTTTCCAGCCCGCCGCACTCCAGCCGTTTCGAAGCCACGAACCTTCCCATCAAGGCCCTTCTCCAGATTGCTTACGGCTTTGACGCCCCGGTTGTCGGCGCACCGGACTGGGTCGCGAACACCTTCTACACCATCCAGGCCCGCTCCGATGAAGCGGCCGACGCCAGGCTCGCGCGGCTCACCAATAACGAGGTCCGGCTTGAAAAGCGCAACGCGATTCGCATGCTGCTGGCAGAGCGCTTCGGCCTCAAGACGCACCTTGAAACGCGCAATACCTCCATCTACAACCTTGTCGTGGCCAAAGGCGGAGTCAAGATGCAGGCCGTGCCTCCGCCTCCCGCTGATGGAGACGCGCCGCCTACGCCGCCACCCAGCGACGTCCAGGCCCACGGATCGCAGCATGGCCTCGAGTTCGACGGATCGAATGCTTCCATGCGGGCCATCGCCAGCGCCCTCAGTTCCATGGTTGAAGCGCCCGTCGTTGACCAGACCGGTCTCACCGGCACCTACAATTACAAGCTTCAGTTTGGCCGCGATTGGTCCGAGCACGATCCGGATAGCTGGCCCTCGATTTTCATCGCGGTCGAGGAGCAGCTTGGGCTCAAGCTCGAAGCTGTGCACGAGTCCGTGCCCAACCTCGTCGTCGACCACATCACGAAGCCAACGGAAAACTGAATCACGGCTACGTCAGGGCGCGACTTCAGTCGCGCCGTAACCGCGGCAAGAAAAGCCAGGGCTCCAGCGTCTGCTTGAGAACGCCGCAGTTGTAGCGCGGGCGTCCTCGCCCGCGCTCGTCCAAAGATCATTACGAAATCACGCGGTCAGAACAGCGGCTCGCCGGTTTTTTCTCTCGCCATTCATTCAGCCTGTACCCCACGCAAGTATTCCTAAGCCACGCCATTGAACTGCGCGGCGAGTTTTTTCATTGCTGCGTTTTCGAGGGTAACTTCACCAGCCTCTCGACTGTGCAAAGCGATCTCTGCGGCGATTGAGCGACCGAGAATTCGCTGATCAATATTGCCAAACGATCCCGGCACGAGCCTTCCCAACCAACCGGCCCAGGCTGGGGTATGAGCGTTGCCTACAATGATGCCGGGGCGAAATATGGCGAGGCGGGCAAAGCCGACATTACGCACGGTGTCTTCCTTCATGCCCATAATTTTGGCATAGCGAAACCTGCTGCGAGCTGTGCTTCCTGCCGCAGAAAGCAGGCAAAACTGGGCGATTCCGGCGTCATGGCAGCCCCGCGCAAAGGCGCCGACGACGCCGAGCTCAAGTCGTCGCAATTCTTCTTCGCTCCAGTGCATCGATCCAGAACCGACACCCACACAGCTCACGGCGCTCGCGGGACCTTGGCTCAAAACTTCGCGGGCAAGAGCGGCAGTGCGCTCGGCAAAGTCCGCAGCGGCGGTATCAAGAACCACGTTGCGCACCCGCGATCGCGGCGCAATGGGCTTTCTGGTGATCATCACCACTTCCCGGCATTCCGAAGTTGCCAGCAGCTCCGCGACGGCCGCACCGCCGACTTGTCCGGTACCACCAAGAATAATTGCGGCGAAATTCTGCTTCACAAATAGGACCTCTGCTTACGTAAAGGATGCGACAGCCCCGTTCCCCCCAGGACGGAAGCATACTCGGTCCCGGTTCTAAATTCAGCCAGTACGGTACCCATCCCGACGGATCAGCAAGACCAGCTGGAGTTGCTCGCGGCTCCAGCGCACCGTTCAAAACGCAGCTCACCGCTCAGCCCGCGTGTGAGCTGCGTCTCTTCATCAACTTTGAGGATTCAAGTGGGGGAAGCTTGAGATCGTGCGAGCCCGACTACCCAACCCTACTTCCACTCCCAGATCTTTGACACGGTGCCGCCTTTGGCATCCACTTCGTATTCAAATGCTCCGCAGGCGTTGTTCAGGCGCGCCAGCTTCTTTCCCGTCGTCCTGAAAAACAGCATTCCCCTGTAACTTATTGAGCCGCCGGGTCCGAAATGGCCTACTCCCGTCCCCGTCCAGGTCACGGCCTCGCCGTCTTCCGTCACGTTCATTCCCTGGCCATGGCCAAAGAGCGAGCCATCCGCGCGCACCACCGATGTGTAGGTGCCCATGCCGTTCACGGGAACGCCGAACAGCTTGCCGCTGTCTTCAAATGTCACTTCCGCCGTTGGGGGATCAACGGAAGTCACGCGCCGCACCAGTCTCTTGCCTTTCACTTCACCGATCTTGTCTCCGATCATTGGTTCGACCTCTCTCTTCTCCGGGGCGTGAGTTGCGCGTCCCCGGGAGCGCCATTTTATACCGGCAAGCGCAGCGCACACCATCGAGAAATGCCACGCCCCCGCACCCTCCAAGAAAAACTCTTGCCATCCCCCCGGCGTCTCAATAAGAATCCGAAGTACCGCACATCGGGGAAGGGGGTTCCCCGGCGCGGACGAATCCCATACCAATTGACAACAGGCAGGTCTTGGCGCGCATCCTGCAGGTGCGCAGGCCCAAAGGATCTGGGCTGCAGAATGAATCGAGGGAGCTTGGCATGGCGACATTATCGTGGCAGACCTGGAACAGCGGTCCTTTCAGCATCGAGCGCAAGCCGGGCAGGGCGCCGGGCACGGTCATTCTCTGTTTCCGCGGGCCGTTCACCATGCGCGACGCATACAGCTGCTTGCCCACCATGACGCTGAAACAAGTGCTCGAGCTGGAGCCGGCGCCGGGCGAGGACCCGCCGGTCAAAAACATCCTCGACCTGACCGGGTGCCCCTATATGGATTCGAGCGGCCTGGGCATCATCGTCGCCCACATGGTTCACTGCAACAAGAAAGGCGTAAAGATGATCGCCGCGGGCATGACGCCGCGCGTGCGCGAGGTCTTCAAGCTCACCAGGGTCGACGGTGTGGTTCCCATCGCCGCCTCGGTGGAAGAAGCGGAGACGCTCTGAACCAGGATCGAAAAAGCAGGGAGCGGCGGCGGAGGGGGGCCGGCAAAGTTGCGTTTTGTTGCTGCTTTGGGGTGTGAGGCTGGAAGTCCTATGGAATCAAGCGAGATGTTGGTTTGTTTGGTGCGTTGACCCGGCCAAATGTTCGCTCAAGTGGTGTCACATGCCCCCGCAAATGTTCGCTTCGCGGGTTGCGATTTTTTGAGGCAAATACCGTGAAATTGGCCATTTAAAGGGTGAGTGTAACCGTGAAATTGACCAAATAAGAGCAAAGGTTCACAGAGAATTTCGCATAAACACGTCAAAACGGGCTTAAAAGCGTGTTTTTACGCATGTTTTGGCGGGTTTTTGGGCAGATTTGCGGGCAAGAAAGCGTTTACTCCACGCAAAAAGCGACCGAGAGCGAAGATGCGGCTTGTCCCCTTGTTCCCGAGCTGCCGGCGTCACACCTGCATCACTTCCACTTCCTTCTTCTGTGACAGCTCTTCCATGCGCCGGATCTCGCCGTCGGTCATCTTCTGCACTTCATCCAGGGCGCGCTTCTCATCGTCCTCGCTGATCTTCTTGTCTTTGGCGAGTTTCTTCAGGGCGTCATTGCCGTCGCGGCGCACGTTGCGCACCGCGGTACGGTGCTCTTCCAGAACCTTGTTCAGGTGCTTGCACACCTCGCGGCGGCGCTCCTCGGTCATGGGCGGCACAGGCACGCGAATGATCTTGCCGTCGGACTGGGGATTGAATCCGAGATCGGCCGCCTGGATGGCCTTTTCAATGTCTTTGAGAATGCTGGGGTCCCAGGGCGAGATGGTGATCAGCTGCGGCTCCGGCGCCGACACCTGCGCCATCTGGTTGATGGGCGTGAGCGTGCCGTAGTAATCCACCTTCACCTGGTCGAGCATGTGCACGGTGGCGCGGCCGGTACGCGTGGAGGCCAGATTGGCCTGGAAATCAGCCACCGCATGGTCCATACGCCGCTTCAGGTCGCTGTAAAGGTCTTTGAGCGCCGGAATTCCGGCCATGAAAACTGTCATCATAGATAGCCCTCGCTCGAGCGAATTCGCCAACCGTATTCTACAACCACGACGGCAGGATGCCCGTGATTAGGTAGCGGTGCGGTTTGATTTTCGATCAGATGGCGGGTACCCGCCATCTGGCGCAGACTGTGGCCGTGACGAAAGCGAATAAGGTCTGCCCCGAATGCTCTCGCGAGTTCCAAGGCAATGGTTGGGACAGGATCGATGCCCACTGGCGAGCCAATCATGCTCACGTCATGAGATACGAAGAAGCGTGGCCATTGATCTCTGGTGGTACCTGTAAGCTAAAGAGAAAACCGCGCGAGGACCTGAACGAAGCCGCCGCACGGGTCGTGGGAGAAGCTACCGAGAAAGACTAAGGTTCCCGCGTCGGTTTGGGAAGTGGCAGCATTAGCTGGACCATTGTGCGCCCATTCAATTCCGCCATCCTTTGCCGCAGCTCGACCATATTCTCACAGGTCCGAGAAACTCCAATCAGCATCCAAATGTGCTCAACCAACTTCTTAAGGCCGTATTGACCCGAGAGCCACTGATGATAGTTTTGACCGTGGCGGGGTTCTGGCGCATTGTCTTTCAACCATTTTGCAACGTCTTTGTCGAGATAGCCGTATACAAGTTCCATAACCAGCTTGCCCCAGTATTTCGGCCTCTGCGTCACGGTCCCCTTCCAATTCGTCAGGCGCGCGAATTCCTTCCAAAGATCATCAGGGAACGTCTTTTCCCACTTGCGCATTTCATCTTCGAGATATGCCCTGAGTTTCACCCTTAGCGCATCTGCTGCGCGGTCATACTGTGCACCCGTGGCCTCATCAATAAGCGCATCAAGGCCCACCTTGGCACATGCACCAAGCAGCGCGCTGGCTCTCATCGCCATTGCGGTCTGCCGTTCTGTCAGTTTCACCTCGGATGATGTAAAACTAGCTTCCATTGCGCTAACGAATCCCCGCCATATATCAATGGACAGGTCTGCCGGAAGGCCCTTAACATCGCGTTCCAGTCCCTCCACTTCGGGAAGCGAAAATGAAACCATTCCCTCGAGCACTTCTTGCATATTTATGAACGACTTAAGGGACGAAACCCCCAGATATTTCTCGAGGCCTCCACCTCCCTTGATTCCAGTCAAAGTTTCGGTGTAGGCGGTCCTGCCAATGACGCGTTGCCCTGTATCAAGCACGTAGCAGGGAATTTCCTCTCCCAACAAATCCAACGCACCCTTGTAGATCGCCACAGGCAGTCGCTTTTCTATAGGGATCGCTGTCTTTGTCTTTCGCTTTTGCCACCTTGCCGATGCCGCCTTTGACGCCCTCGCCTTCAATTCTTCTTGAGTCATTGAAGCGGCAAGCGCCTTTCCGCCCTTCGCTCTCCCTGTGACTTCTTCTGCCATACTTCCTCACTTTCTTGCATTATGCTTGCATTATATGCTTGCATTGTCAATAGCACGATGCTAGCATAATTTCGTTATGAAACACCTGGCCACAACAAAGCGAGTCCGATTGATATCGGCCCTCGTGGAAGGAACGAGCATCAATGCAATCGTCCGCATGACGGGCGATGCCAGGCACACGGTTCTTAAGCTGGACATTTGAGGAATGAGTCAGTCTACTAGGCATTCCCGAAGTGGTTACCAAATGAAAATAAAGTTTGTTACCAATGAGATGACTCTACGTATAAAATGTAGACTCGTTAAGGGAGTCTGCCCAATGATGCCTGCGCACGATGTGGCGAAATACTTCGTGTCTCTCGTCGATGAGGATGCGGGAGACTCAATCACAAATCTCAAGCTCCAAAAGCTCCTCTATTACGCGCAGGGCGTCAATCTCGCGCTAAACGATGGTGTCCTGTTTCCCGACCCAATAGAGGCGTGGACACACGGACCCGTCGTTCCCAATGTTTATCGCGCGTACAAGCAGCACGGCGGCGAGGCCATTCCGGTAGAACAGGTGAATCTTGAGACATATCCGAAGGATATTTGCGAGCTTCTCGATGAAGTCAATGAGGTATTTGGGCAGTTTAGTGCAGCGAAGCTGCGTGCCATGACCCATAATGAGCCGCCTTGGAAAGATACCCCTCCAGGTGCTGTCATCACCCCCGAATCGATGAAGGCATATTTTAAGACCGTGGTGACTAGGGATGATGGTCCTTCGGAAGCCAGAGCCAACTAGGGGAAGGCGATTCAGTCCTGGCGCTTCCGTGGATGCACGAGAAGAGCACGGAAGAGATACACCAACCTTTTGTTTCCACTACGTCGATCCTGAATATTGCATCACTTGTTGCGAAAAAGACGATATTGTCGCCTTTGCAAAGCATCTTCGCATGTTCAGCCAGATGACCTGGAATGACATCATTCAAGCGGATCGCCAAAAACTAGGACGAGAAAAAATCGCCAGAACCTCTTTAAAGCGCCCTATCCCTCCCCACATCACTGATGACGTTACTTTCATTGCCCTCCGGTACAGCGGCAAGAAGCCGATGGTTGGTTACCAATCAGGCCGAACATTTCACGCTATCTGGTTCGACCGTGATATGAAGAGCATCTACAACCACGGCTGATTTTCAAACTGCGCCGCTACCCCCTGTTTATCAGGGCGTTATGCCACGGCGATCATCCCCGAGGCTGGCGCCTGCTGGTGCGCGTGGTAGCTGGAGCGGATCAGCATGCCGGAGAGCCGGGATTGCTTCCTGTATGACAATCGCATACAATTCATTACAGAGAGGTTCCTTATGCCTGCAACCCGCCGCCGTTCCCGCGTTTTCACCATCTCCATGCCGCCAGAAATGGCAAAGGCGGCTAAAGCCCTGGCCAAGCGCCAGAATCGCACCATGAGCGAGCTGATGCGCGAGGCGTTCCGCGCATATCAGAAGGACGAAATTAGCCGTTTCTTTGACGAAATGGGCGAATACGCCAAGACGCGGAACCCAGACGGATACACTGAGGAAGATATTCCACGACTCATCAAGGAAGTTCGCGCCGAAATGCGGGCGGAACGGGAAGCAGCCGAGCGTAAGCGGGCCTGAATGATCGTAGTGTTCGACACGAGTGTATGGGTTTCCGCGATGCACTTCGAGAGGCGCATGGGAACTCCGGTTCTTGCGCTGGAGCAGGCTCGTAATCGGGATTTACTCGGAATCTGCGATGAAATCATTCAAGAAATCTCCAGGGTTCTGACGGAGAAGTTCAACTGGGAGCCCTCCGCCGTGCAACACAGGCTCACCTACTTACTCGCACGTTCCCTTCATGTGAGGATCACGGGTGCGTTGCGCGTCTGTCGCGACCCCAACGACGACATGGTGCTGGAATGCGCCTTTCTGGCGGGTGCGCAGGTAATCGTTGCTGGCGACAAAGACCTGCTCGCGCTCGGCTCACACAAACAAGTCAGCATTCTGACGCCCTCGGAATATCTTGCCCTTAAGGGATAAAGGTCTTACGCGACGGCCGAGACGCCCTTGGCCGCCGCCTGCTCGTGCGCGTGGTAACTCGATCGCACCAGCGGCCCGGACTCCACGTGGCGAAATCCCATCTTCAACGCTTCGGTTTTGAGTTCGGCAAACTCGCGCGGCGTGTACAGGCGCTTCATGGGCAAATGATCGCGCGAAGGCCGAAGATACTGGCCGATGGTCAGGATGTCGCAGCCCACGGCGGCCAGATCGCGGAACACTTCAAGTAGTTCATGCGTTTCTTCGCCCAGCCCCACCATCACGCCGGACTTCGTGACCCCTTCGGGTCGCAGCTCTTTGGCGAAGCGCAGCAATTCCAGCGATTTTTCGTAACGCGCGCCGGAGCGCACCACGCGATAAAGGCGCGGCACGCTTTCGGTGTTGTGGTTCAGCACTTCGGGCCGCGCAGTTACAACCATTCTGATGGCTTCCCGATCGCCCTGAAAGTCGGGAATGAGAACTTCTACGCGGCAGCCGGGCGCCTGGCGGCGAATCTCGTCGATCACCATGGCGAAGACCCGCGCGCCGCCCAACAGATCGTCATCGCGGTTGACGCTGGTAATCACGGCGTGCTCCAGGCAGAGCGCGGCCACCGCCTGCGCCACGCGGCGCGGCTCGTCGAAGTCAATCGCCTCGGGACGGCCCTTGGGCACGGCGCAAAATCCGCAACGGCGCGTGCACAGATTGCCGAGCATCATGAAGGTCGCGGTTTTGTGGTGCCAGCACTCGCCGATATTGGGGCACTGCGCGCTTTCGCATACCGTGTGCAGGCCCAACGAGCGCGCCAGCCGCTTCAGCGAGTGGTAATTCTCGCCCACCGGCGCGCGAGCCTTCAGCCACTCCGGCTTTGGCACAGGCGTGCGGCGCGCGGGCTCAATCTGGACGAGTTCCATCACGCTTTCATTGTAGCGTTTGAAGGAATGGGCAAACAGCCAAAATCGTTTCCCGGCGAGCCGTGAGAGTTTGAGCCGACACTAAGTGTCCACGTTGGATTGATACACTGCTGGACAATATGGATGGAGAAATCAGTATGGATGGAGAAGTCAGTCGAATGAGCCGCCCAATTTTGCGATTGATGGTGCTTGCCGTTGCCGCCAGCGCTTGGGGTCAGTCTTCCTGGACGCCGAC
>JBEKAS010000136.1:0-10921 GCA_050015795.1 Occallatibacter sp.
CCGCGCCACTTAACCCATCCGATCTTGCTCGGAAAACACCCTCCTCCAAAACAAAAAGCGATGTCCGGCCAACCGGAACACCGCCTTTCGTCTACATCAATCGCCCGTTTCGTAACAACCTGTCTTGAGCGGGGCTTTACGTTGCAGCGTGTCGAACCATTCCGGCTTAGTGCGCCTTCGTCGTTTCGCCTGCCGACGAGATCTTGGCTTCGGCTTCGGAGATCACGCGGAGAGCTTCGTCGTATGCCTCTTCGCTTTCGCCGGCCTCTTTCCACATCTTCTCGCCTCGGTCGAGCTGCTGCTCGGCGCGCGGCACGTCGATCTCATTCGGCTTGAGCGCGTCGCTGGCCAAGATGGTCACGCGGTCGCCCAGCACCTCAACAAAACCCCAGCTGACGTTGTAGCGCGTCGTCTCAGGACTTGAAGACTCGATGCCTCCGCCCTGGTGAATGCGCACGTCGCCCGCGCCCAGCACAGCCATCAGCGGCGCGTGCCCGTAGAGCACTTCCATATAGCCGTTCTTCGAGGGCAGCTCCACCGCCGTGGCGTCGGTCTCGCACAGAATGCGCTCCGGCGTCACCAGCCGCACGCGAAGTTGGTCAGATGTCGGTTCAGCCATAAATACCTTTCGAGAGGTTTCAGGTTTCAGGTGTCAGGGATCAGAAAAGCCGCTGGCTTGCCCGCTAAGTCAACTGAAACCTGACCCCTGATCCCTGCCTTTACACACTCGCCTTCAGCTTCTCCGCGGATTCGAGCACTTCCTCAATGCCGCCCTTCATGTAAAACGCCTGTTCCGGCACATCGTCGTGCTTGCCTTCGATGATCTCCTTGAATGCGCGCACCGTGTCGGCAATCTTGACGTACGCGCCGGGAATGCCGGTGAACTGCTCGGCCACGTGGAACGGCTGCGACAGAAATTTCTGCACCTTGCGCGCCCGCGCCACGGTGAGCTTATCGTCCTCCGACAGTTCGTCGATGCCCAGAATCGCGATGATGTCCTGCAGGTCCTTGTAGCGCTGCAGAATCTTCTTCACGCCTTGCGCCACATCGTAGTGCTCATCGCCTACCACGCGCGCCGTCAGAATGCGCGAAGTGGACGCCAGCGGGTCGACGGCCGGGTAAATGCCCAGCTCGCTCAACGGGCGGCTCAACACCGTAGTCGCGTCCAGGTGAGCGAAGGTCGTAGCCGGCGCGGGATCGGTCAAGTCGTCGGCCGGCACGTACACCGCCTGCACCGACGTTACTGACCCCTTGCTCGTCGACGTAATGCGCTCCTGCAGTTCGCCCATTTCCGTCGCCAGGTTGGGCTGGTAGCCCACGGCCGAGGGCATGCGGCCCAGCAGCGTCGACACTTCGGAACCCGCCTGCGTGAAGCGGAAGATGTTGTCGATGAAGAGCAATGTGTCGGCGCCTTCCTGGTCGCGAAAATACTCGGCCACCGTAAGCGCGGTCAACGCCACGCGCAGGCGCGCTCCGGGCGGCTCCGTCATCTGCCCATACACCAGCGCGCACTTCGAGTCCTGCCAATGCCCTGGCTTGATCACGCCGCTCTCGGTCATCTCCAGCCACAGGTCGTTGCCCTCGCGGGTCCGCTCGCCCACGCCGCCAAACACCGAGTAGCCGCCGTGGTTCTTGGCCACGTTGTTGATGAGTTCCATGATCACAACGGTCTTGCCCACGCCGGCGCCGCCGAACAAGCCGATCTTGCCGCCCTTCAAAAATGGCTGGATCAGGTCGATGACCTTGATGCCGGTCTCGAACATCTCCTCGTGCGTTGACTGCTCATCAAATAGCGGAGCAGGCCGGTGAATCGGCATGCGCTGGCTTTCGCCGATCGGCCCAAGCTCGTCCACCGGCTCGCCGATCACGTTGATCACGCGGCCCAGCGTTTCCTTGCCCACGGGCACGCGGATGGGCCCGCCCAAGTCGATAGCCTTCATGCCGCGCACCATGCCGTCGGTCGCTTCCATCGCCACTGTGCGCACGCGGCCCTCGCCCAGGTGCTGCTGGACTTCGAGAATCACGTTGATGGGCGTGGGCACCTTGAAGCCCTCGTCGGTGACGCGCAGCGCTTGATAAATCGGCGGCATCGTCGCCTCTTCAAATTGAACGTCTACGGCCGGGCCGGAGACCTGAATCACTTTGCCGATGTTTTCTGCCATTTCTTCTGCCTTTTTGAATTCAAACTTTTTCTAATCCAACTCTTCGTGCAACCGCGCACTCAGTCGAGCCTCTGATCCCGTAGCCGTGGACGCCAATTTCTCAAGCAACCTTCGCCTCGAATCAGATGAAGATGCGTTTCGCTGCTGCAATTTCCCCCCAATGCCCGGAGCCTTTCGATCAATCTCGGTCATCAGAAGATACCCTGACAAATCGAGAGCAAGAAACGTATCCCGAGTTGTCCAAGCTGCCTTTTTCGCAGCTTCAATCTTCTGTCTTACTTGTTGCACCCCTAGTTCGAAATCTTTGTCTTTCTCCGGATCGATTTTCCTTAGCGTCTCAATCTGAACCAAAGCTTCACTACCAGCTCTGTGCTCTCCCGGTGAAATCCAATGCTCGTCAACTGCGGCCCATGCAAAATATCCTGCAACGACAATCCCAATTCCGACGAGAATCTTCCGCGTAGTTCTTTTGCTCCACAGTTCGATCTGCAAAAGTTCGCGGATTGTCATTTCCAATCCCTACAAAGCCGCAGCCCCCGAAACAATCTCGATAATCTCCTTGGTGATCGCCGCCTGGCGCACGCGGTTCATGTGCAGCGTCAGCGCGTCGATCATATCCGAGGCGTTGTTGGTTGCCGAATCCATGGCCGTCATACGCGCCGCGTGCTCTGCTGCCACCGATTCCGTCATGGCGTGGAACAGCATGGAAAAAATGTACTGCGGCAGCAGGCCCTTGAAGAGCTCGTGCGCGGGCTGCTCGTAAATGTAATCCACGTTGGCCGTGCCGAACTTCTTGGCTTCCTCTTCGGCTTCGGTGGCATCAGCAGCCTCGATTTCGATGCCCGCCGAAACAGCAGCTTCGGCCGCGCGTTCCTTCTCTTCAGCGGTCGGTTCCACCGCGCCCGCGATCTGCTGCTTGCCCACCTCGATCAGCGGCAGCAGCTTCTCCACCACCAGCCGCTGCGAGATCACCGACTTGAACTCGTTGTAGACGATGTAGGCAGCGTCAATCTCCTCGTGCACGTAACGCGCGATGATGTGGTGCGCCATCTTTTCCACGCGCGAGATCTCGAGTTTCGCCAGCAGCCCGGGATGGTCGCCCGTTAGCTCCACCTTGCCCTGCCGCGCATTCCTTACCTGCCGCGTCTTGCCCTGCTCGTCGGTTTGCTCGCTGTACGCCGCTGCCGGATAGCGCCGCCGCAACTGGTCGCGGCTCTTGCGGCCCACAGCCTCAATGTCAATTTCCTTGTCCGGGTTGCCGTTGATGAACTGGTACGCCACCTTCAGGATGTTGGCGTTGAAAGCGCCGGCAAAGCCCTTGTCGCCCGAGACCACGATCAGCAGCACGCGCTTTTCCGGTCTCGTCAAAAAAAGCGGGCTGCACAGGTTGCCGGTCTTCTCGTCGTAGAGATCCACGCGGCGCGTCAGCGACTGCAACACGCTCGTGATCATGCGCGCGTAAGGCCGCGCCGCCAGCGCCCGCTCCTGCGCGCGGCGCAGCTTCGCTGCCGAGACCATCTTCATGGCCTTGGTGATCTGCCGCGTGTTCTTCACACTGCGGATGCGGCGTCGTAAGTCGAGTACATTGGCCATCTTTTTCTAGGTCGCAAGCTATTAGCTCTTGGCTATTAGCTTTTAGCTCCTTCCTTGCCAATCTCACTTCTCGTTTTCACACCAAAGCTGTGGTTGCGCTTTTAGCTAAAAGCTAATGGCTAAAAGCTAAGAGCTGCCTTTACGCCTTCACGGCCGCCAGCTCCTGCTTAAAATCCGCCGAGTACTCTTTCAGCGCCGCGTGCAGCCGGTTGCGGAGATCGTCGTCCAATTGCTTCTTCTCGGTCAGGTCGGCGATCAGCGCCTGCTGCGACTCGGCGAAATACTTGTACAGTCCATCCTCGAAGGCGCGGATATCCGCCACCTGCAGATCGTCCAGGTAGCCCTGCGTTCCGGCAAACAGCACCACCATCTGCTGCTGCCAGGTCAGCGGCTGGAACTGCGGCTGCTTCAGGAGCTCGGTCAGCCGCTGCCCGCGGGCCAGCTGCTTTTGCGTCAGCGGATCCAGGTCCGAGCCGAACTGCGCGAAGGCCGCCAGTTCGCGGTATTGCGCCAGATCTAATTTCAAAGTTGAGCCCACCTGTTTGACGGCCTTGATCGCAGCCGAAAAGCCCACGCGCGAAACCGAGAGGCCCACGTTCACCGCGGGCCTGACGCCGGAGTTGAACAGGTCGGTCTCGAGAAAGATCTGGCCGTCGGTAATTGAAATCACGTTGGTCGGAATGTACGCCGAAACGTCGCCGGCCTGCGTCTCGATCACGGGCAGCGCGGTCAGGCTGCCGCCGCCCCGCTCCTTGCTGAGCTTGGCCGCGCGCTCCAGCAGGCGCGAGTGCAGATAGAACACGTCGCCCGGATACGCCTCGCGGCCCGGAGGACGGCGCAGCAGGAGCGAAATCTCGCGGTACGCCATCGCGTGTTTCGAAAGATCGTCGTACATCACCAGCGCGTGCTTGCCGTTGTCGCGGAAGTACTCGCCCATGGCGCAGGCCGCGTAGGGCGCGATGTAAAGCAGCGGCGCGGGCTCCGAGGCCGAGGCCGCCACGATAATCGTGTGCCCCATCGCGCCATGCTCGGCGAGCGTCTGCACCACCTGAGCGATCGACGAGCGCTTCTGGCCGATGGCGCAGTAGATGCAGATCAGATCGTTCTTGGCGTTGTTGATGATGGTGTCGAGCAGCACCGCGGT
The DNA here is from genome assembly GCA_050015795.1 of Occallatibacter sp. Taxonomy (GTDB): domain Bacteria; phylum Acidobacteriota; class Terriglobia; order Terriglobales; family Acidobacteriaceae; genus Telmatobacter. Next base: position 4,900 of record JBEKAS010000136.1, read on the forward strand.
CTTGCCGGTTTGCCGGTCGCCAATAATCAGCTCGCGTTGGCCGCGGCCAATGGGAATCATGGCGTCGATGGCCTTCAAACCGGTGGCCATGGGCTCGCGCACGGGCTGGCGGTCGATGATGCCGGGAGCCAGACGCTCCATGGGCAGGGTCTCGGTGGTGGCAATGGGGCCCTTGTCGTCGATGGGCTGGCCCAGCGCGTCCACCACGCGGCCGATCATGGCCGTGCCCACGGGCACCGAAAGAATCTTGCCCGTGCGCTTGACCTCCTGGCCTTCCTTCAACTCGGTGTAATCGCCCAGGATGACGCAGCCTACCTGGTCCTCCTCGAGCGAGAGCGCCAGGCCCGCAATGCCGTGCGGAAAACTAAGCAGCTCGCCGGCCATCACCTTGTCCAGGCCGTTCAGGCGGGCAATGCCATCGCCTAGCGCGGTGATGGTCCCGACTTCATCCACCTGGACCTTTGCGTCGTAATTCGCGATCTGCTCGCGAAGAATTTGTGTAATCTCGTCTGCCTTGATCTGAGCCATTTTGTCGATCCTGCTTCAGTTTCTTGTTTGTGTTCGCTAGCTGCTAGCTTCTAGCCTGATTCTTCAAGCCGCTACCGTCTTCTTAAACGTCAACCAAGCTAATCCATGCGACAACAAGCTAGAGGCTAGAAGCTAGTGGCTAGGAGCTTGTTAACGCTTCTCTCAGCCGCTCCAGCCGGCCTTTCACCGAGCCGTCATACACCGTCGACCCGATGCGCACCACCGTGCCGCCGAGAATTCCCTCGTCGAGCTTGAATCTCGCGTCGATCTTCGCGCCGGCCAGCTTGGCCACTTCGGCCGCAAGCGCGTCGCGCTCTTCCTTGCTCAACTCGCGCGCCGTAACAATCTCGGCGGGACGAATGCCCTGCTGCTCCTGCAGAATTCTGCGCCACTCCGCGGTCACCTCGGCCACGTGCGCAATGCGATTGTTGTTGATGAGCACGGCAAGCAGGTTGCGCAGCTCCTTTTGGAGCCCCATCTGAACATTGAGCTTGTCCAGAATCGCCACCTTCTGCGTGGCCGGAAAAGTCGGGTTCTCGAACAGTGTGCGCAGCTCGGCGCTGCCTTCCCAGGTCGCCAGAAAATCCGCGAACTGGCGGTTCAGTGCAGCCGAATCGAGCTTCAGGTCCTCAACCACATCGGCAAAGGCCTGGGCGTAGCGGGCGACAAATGCTGGCATCTAGTTCTTGCCTCCCTTGCCTTGGGCGTCGCCGGCCACTCCGGCCACAAACTCCGCGATCAGGGCGCGGTCGTTTTCAGGCGTCAGCGCAATCTGCTTCTCCGCCTGTCCGATCGCGAGATCGGCGGCAAAGCTCCGCAGGCCGCGCTTGGCCTGGGTCACCGCCGTGTTGATTTCCTGTTCGGCTGCGGCCACAATGCGGGCGCTCTCTTCGCCCAGCGCTGCCCTGATGCGCTTTTCGTCTTCTCGGCTCTCCTGCTCTACTTGTGCCGAAAGTTTTTTGATCTCCTCGCCGAGTCCGGCCAGCTGGGCCTCCACGGCGCTCAGCCGCGCCTGGGCCTCCGCCGTGGCCTGGCGCGCGTTGCTCAGGTCGTGACTCAAGGTCTGCGACCGCTTGCGCAGGAGCTTCGGCATGGTGCGCGTCAGTGGAATGGCAACGGCAAAGAAGATGATCGCGAAGTTGATCCCCAGCAGAAGGGCGACCGTGGTATCGAGCTTCAGGTGCAACATGCGAGCCACCGACTGCACCACGGGTGAATGCAGAAACGCGGCGTCCTGGTCGTCCTCCGATGTTGTCGACGATGTTGCCGAAGCCGGCTGTGCGGATCCGGATCCGTTCGCCGCCCCACTCGCCGGCGCGCTCGTCGCCGGTGTACCCGTCGCACTCTGCTGCGCGGCCGCGCGGCTCGGCGCGAACATCGGCGCCGCCACGGCCAGCACCAGGACAAGCCACAAAGCGCGCAAGCAAAAACTCAATTTCGATCCAGAAGGTCTCAATGGGAACCCCCGGCTGCGGCTGGCAGAACGGCGCGGACGGCCCGGCCGGCGAGATCGGCAGCCGAAGCTTGAAGGGCAGCCCTCGCGGTTGCCGCTTCCGCCTCCAGCTCAGCCTGGGCCTCACGCACCTTTTGGCCGGCTGTCTGCCGCGCGGCATCGAGCGCCGCGTCGCGCTCCGCGCTCCATTGCTTGGCGCGCTGCTCGCGCAGTTTGTAGGCGCCGGCGCGCGCCTGCCGCAAACGCTCGGCGTAATCCTGGGCTTTGGCCTCAGCCTCGGCCACGGCCTTGCGGGCATCTTCGATGGCGCCTTCCGTAAGGGCGCGGCGCTTGGCCAGCACCGCCGTCAACGGGCCCTGGATCAGAAACTGATACGCAACGACCAGCACGATGAAGAGCAGCGCCGTCGGAATCGCGCTCACCAGAAGCTCTCCGAGTTGTTGAAAGATGTCCTGCATGGCGGTAACGGACTACTGCGGCTGCTCAGATGAGATTTTTAGCAAGTGGAACCCTCTTTTTTACCAAGCGAAAACCCCCAAGTCAACGCACGGGAGTCCACAATATGAAGTAATGTGACTCCTGTCACGAAGTGGGAATTTTCATGCAAAAAAGGGCTTGCTTTTGCCTGAATTGGTCCTACACTTAAGCTACCACCTAGACCCGGTCCAGGGTCCAGCGGGCATCCGGTTTCGGGATATCCTTCCACTCCCGGCTCCGGAGGCCCGCTTCTTAATTTTTGGGCGCGTTGCGCCCAAATAGCTCTCAGCCATCAGCTCTCAGCTTTTTCGCGCGAAACAAAGCATCACCCCCGAACAATAAGCTAGAAGCTAGGAGCCAAAAGCTAGAAGCTGTTCTTGTCCACCGTCAGCAGCCCCTGCGCGCGCAGCCAGTTTTCCAGCAGCCCCGGCCACTGGTCGAGCGCCGGATCGCCCTTGCCCAGGCCGCTGCCATGCGCCCCGTTGGCAAAAACGTGGTATTCCGACGGCACGCCGGCCTTTACCAACGCCTCGTAGAAGCGCAGGCTCTGCTCCACGGGCACCGACTGATCGTTGAAGGTGTGATAAATGAACGTCGGCGGCGTGTCTTTCGTGACAAAAAGCTCGGGAGAGTACGCCGCGCGCAGCGCTTCGCACTGGTCCATCAGATTGAAGATCTTGCAGTAGCTCAGGTGCGAAGTGTCGCTGGAGATCGCGCCGATCCACGGGTAGCCCAGAACCAGGAAGTCGGGCCGGCTCGACGCGCGCTCAATGGGGTCGTCCGCGTCGGGTTTGCCGGGCACAAACTGCGTTCCCGCCAGCGCCGCCAGGTGTCCGCCGGCCGAGAATCCAATCACCACGATGCGGTTCGGATTGATGTGGTAATCCGCCGCCCGCGCGCGCACTGTCTGGACAGCGCGCCGCGCGTCAAGCAGTGGCACCGGCAGCACGTAACCGTGCTCGGTAAGCCGGTAGCTGAGGATAAAGGCGCGGAATCCCCGCGCGGTGAACCAGTCCGCTACCTCGCGCCCCTCCAGGTCGCCCGCAAGAATGGCGTAAGCGCCGCCGGGAAAGATGATCACCGCAGAACCGTTGGCCGCACCCTGGCGCGGCTCCAGCAGCGTGAGCGCGGGAATGTCGTCGCATGTGACGCCCTTGGCCTCGGGCGCGGTGCCCGGCCACAGCCGGATGGTCTGAATGCCCAGGAAGGCATTGTCCGTCCCCGGCGTGGCGCAAGAGACGGTTTGTGCGCCAGCGGCCACGGCCAGCGATGCCGTAAGAAGAAACGCCCCCATAAAACGCGAATTGATCTGTTTCATGCGTGCCTCAACTGGTTTCGTGAGGATTATAAAGGCAGGGAATAGGGAGTAGGGAACAGGGAATAGAAAACTGATGCATAATGTTGAATTGGAGAGCGGTTTGTGGAGTATGCTGTTTCGCTGAGGGCGAGAAAGTGAAGAGCGTTGGCGCATGTCTCCTGATTGCAGCGGGGATTCTCGCATCAACCATCCACCTCAGTGGACAGGAGAAGCCGTCGATGCCGAATGGAGGATCTCCTGCATGCAGACCCGTGCATAGAGAGTCTGCGGACCGGCGCTGGGTTCTGACTCCCGACACAACCACTTGTCTTTGTTTTGGCGAAGAGTCAGAGGCGTACAAGGCACCCTGCGGTCAAGGGGTCGTTCTCGTTCTTTCGGATCAGCAGAAACAACAGACCAGACAGATCAAATTCGACGGCTACGCTGCTAATGCAGCGTGGTCGCCGGACAGTTCCGCGTTCTTTGTGAATGTTTCGGTGGTAAGCAACGAGAGTGACGCCTTCCTCGTTCAAGCCGGCTCACTCGAAAAAGTCGATCTCCGAATGGTAATTCCCGAATATGACTCTTCGTTAATGCGGTACCTTGGCGATCACGATTATTTCATCGTGCGGAAATGGGTTGGCGAGAAGACCGCACTGGTGCAAGTCTGCGGACACGTCTCCGAACGGCGGTCGGTGCAATTCGATTTTCGTTATCGGGTGAGTTTTGACGGGCGCATCAGCAGAGTATCGAGGAAAACAGGTCCTCGGGACCTTGAATGCGCGTATCCTTAGCCGCGCCCCTTAAAGGCACAGAGCCGTATGCCCGGGGCACAGCCGCGCAGCCTGCCCGCAGAGCGCTTCCGCAAGCTCCAGTCCGTGGCGCGCAAAATAGTACGCCGCCCCGTGCACCCGCTCCTGCAGCACGCCGCCGGGATAGAGCGCATTCGAAATACTGTTGGCGTGGCGCGTCAACGTGGCTTCGCGCTGCAGTTGGAAGTTCGCGGCCATCGTGCGCAGGCGATTCATCTGGTAGCGCATTTTGCCCGCCGCCGTCTCGGCCGACTGCCCCAGCCCCTTGTCCTGCGACTGCAGCCACTCCACCAGCGCCGTCAACTCGGCGTCGAACGCGTTGCCCGCCGCAGCCAATTTCATCTTGGTTTCGGTTGGCATGGCTCGTGCCGCGAGCTTCAGCGCCAGCGTGGCCGCGCTCTCCTCTTGAAATACCTGTTCGAGAGTGAGCTCGTGCTTGCGCAGCAGCTCCGCAATCGGCGGCTCGATCAGCGTGGCCGAGAAGCGCGCCATCGGCGGTGTCTGGCGGCCTACAGCGGTTCCAGAGTTGCTGTATCCAGGAACCAGGATGCCAAGTGGCGTTTTCCTTAAGAAAACGCCACCTTTCGCTGAAGCGTCCAGGGCATGTGAACTCTGGAACCGCTCGAGAATGCGCTCGAACAGAACCGTGGACTGCGCCAGGTACGCAATCTCCGCCGGACCCGCCACCTGTGCCGTAGTCCCGAACAGAAAATCCTGAAACACCGGCCGCAGCAACGCCGCGGGCGAGATTCGCTCCGGCTCGGCATCGAGAATCCCCAGCAAATCTCCCGTCGTGAAGCTCCGGTTCCCTTCCTCGCCCGCCGCCTGCCACAAACCGTTGGGCTCCTGGGCCGTGGGCGCAATGCGCTTGAGCGCGAGCCGCGCGCCCGTCTTTTCATCGATCAGAAATAGCAGGCTCGACTGCGGCGCAACTTGAGAATGATAGCCGGCGGCTTCCAGAGCCTGGCTCCTCTCCACCAGCGCTGCATGGAACTCATCGGCGCGTTCAAGCCCCAAGCGCAGCACCGGCGCGCCAAGCCGGTGAAACTCGCGGCTGCTGGCGTCCACAATCAGCAACCCCTGCGCCGCGAAAATCCTTGCGTAAAACGCCGCGAAGGCCTCCGCAAAAGTCCGCCCCGGTTTGTAGGCCGCGATCAAGGCGTCCGTCGCTTCGGAGGGCCCGAAAATCTCCGCCGCGCGCTTCGCAAGCGCCGTGATCGACTCGTCGAAAACGATCCGGCCTGCCGGCAGGGCGGTCACCGGCGCCGAATCGTAGGCCAGCGTCGCCAGCTCCCGGCCTTCGGGAAACGTCACCTGGTTGATCTCGGCAAAATCGTGGTCTTCTGAGGCAAGCCAAAAAATCGCCACGTGCGGCTGGCCCGCGGCCGTCGCCTTGCGTGCGCGCGCGATCGCGGTAGCAGCTTTGTAGGCCGAAAACAACGGCCCGCCGAACAA
>JBEKAS010000137.1:0-10908 GCA_050015795.1 Occallatibacter sp.
TCCTGGCCCTCCATCTGCAGGCGCGCGCGGCGGCCCAGCGCATGCGTCAGATCGCGGACCAGGCGCGGCATCTTGGAGAAAACGTTGGAGACGGGCTGCATGCGCGCTTTCATCACGGATTCACGGAGATCGGCCGTGACCATGTCCAGGCGGCGCGAAAGCAGCGTCATGTTGGGATCGGCGGCCGTGGCCTGCAGCACCTGGTTGCGGGTGAGCACCAGCTCGCCCACCAGATTCATCATGCGGTTCAGCAGGGCCACGTCCACACGCAATGTGCTTTCTGAAGCGGTTCCCTGCGCGCGCGATCTTGAAGCTTCGGCGGGCGTCAGGACTGCGGCATCGGCAGCAGCTTGAGCGGGCTCGGGCGCCTGCATCGCTACGGCAGCGGGAGGCACAGCAGCGTGAGCGGGCTCCTTGGACGCGGGTTCGGGCTCCGCGGCAGCCGGCTCCGGTTCCGCGGTGGCAATGCCGGCCTTGACCGCGTCTGCTTCGTGCGCAAGGTGTGCGACCTGCGCGCCGTGGCCTTTGCGATTGGCTGCCGGAGCTTGCAGTTCTTCGAGCCGCGCAATCAACGCGGAGTCGTCTCCGTCCCCCTCGCTGTCTTTGGCTTCAATCGTCTTCAACAGTTCGCGCAGGCCGTCCAGCAGGTGCAGCAGCACCGTGATCACAGTAGCGCTTGCGGTCATTTTGCCGTCGCGCAGCAGGCCCAGCAGGCTTTCCCCGGCGTGGGCCAGCTTTTCCAGGCGTTGAAAGCCCAGGAATCCCGTGGTTCCCTTGATGGTGTGCACGGAACGGAAGATTTCGGCCAGAAGTCCTGTATCCTGCGGCCGCTCCTCCAGCTCCGTAAGGCACCGCTCCATGCGGTCGAGCCCTTCCTGGCTCTCGATCAGGAACTCCCTTGTCAGATCGTCCATGTCTCCCACTCGTCCGGCGGCTGGGTTCACACCCCGGGCGGCGGACACTCAAGAGCCTTATCGGAAGGTCGGCGCGCAACTTGAGGAAGGCAGGGAACGAGGGAACAAGGGAACGAGGGACCAAGGAAACAAGGGAACAGGGATCAGGGATCAGGGAACAGGGAATAGAGAACAGAGAACAGAGAACAGAGAACAGAGAACAGAGAACGCACCCACGGGCGCGAACCCCGTATACATCCTGAGGCAAATGGATTAGCCTCTAATCTCCGCCCCATTAAAGGGCTCGGGGCCATCATTATGACGAACCAGACCCAGGCGGCGCTCGACGATCTGCTCAAGCTCGCCGAGCAGGCCGCACAGAACTCTTATTCGCCTTATTCCAAATTCCGTGTGGGAGCAGCGTTGCGGCTGACTAACGGTGAAATCGTGACCGGGACCAACGTGGAAAATGTGAGCTACGGGCTCACCATTTGCGCCGAGCGTGCAGCTCTGGTGCGAGCCGTTTCCCAATTCGGGCCGGAGATTCGCATAGAAGCCGTGGCCGTTGCCAATCTCAACGGCTTGCCCAGTCCTCCGTGCGGCGCTTGCCGGCAGGTGTTAGCCGAATTCATCCTGCCCGACGCGCCGGTGGTCTTTCCCATGACGGAGGGCACGCGCACCATGGCCTTCGGCGACGTGTTGCCGCTGGGCTTCGAGATGAAATTGAAGTAGCGCCCCGGGCGGATACCGGCTCGGGCCGTCGATGCAGGCCTTGTGGGCGGGACCGCTAGGCGGGCCTCGACTTGAATCCCTCATACGTCAGGTAGGCACCCAGCACGAGCAGAAATGCAGTCACGAAATACAAGCACGCTGCGCAGCTGAGCACTACCTGGAAGAAATCCTCCAGCCAGCTCGCCGGCAGAAACAGATAGGCAATACCCTTGATGAGTGTCAGCCAGCCTAAGAGAGTCACGATGACTGCGACTGGGGATTTTGACCACACATTGTGCGCGAGAACCATCGCCAGTCCGGCGAGCGTAATCATCATCGCGATCCACCGCATGGCCAATGGGTTGTACGCAACCGTGGCGAGCGCGGCCGTATAGAACTGTTTGTGAAGCAGCATCGCCAGGCCGCAAATCAGGAAAAAGAGTCCAAGCAGCCGGCTAAGGAACAAAGTGCGGAATGACATAGCGTCCTCCGTGTGCAAAGGAAATCTGCGAACATCCTACACCTTGGCGAATCCCCGGGAACGCATGGCTCAACATGTTCTACGGCATGTGACCGTGGCCGCGCACTCCGCAGTAGTTGCGGCTCTCGGCAACGCAACAGCCACCTTAGGCACAGAACACCGGAAGTCCCGCCTTCTCTGCCTGCTCAATACGTCCTTTTGCTGAAGTCTCGAATCGTCATCAGTCCGCCCGACGCAATGGCGGTGTAGCCGAGCGCAAGCAGCCACAGGCCGAATCCGGCCACGGATGAAAGCTGGGACACGAAGACTAAAGAAAGGAGGATCGCCGGGCCGCAAAGCGCGCCGATCAGCACCAGGTAGCCTGCGAACAACAGTTTCCGCGAAGCCGGCGCCTTGCTGGAAAGGTAGCAGAGGGTGCCCGCGGCGATGGCGAGCAGAAGGATGAAGTACGTGGCGCCGTCGGTCTTGCCCAGGTCAAGTCCGCTGGCGCTCGTCCCTAGTACCGCTGAGGATACCCAGGGCAGGAAGAAGCTGATCACTGCGGCAACTGCGCCCGCGCCGGATATTTTCTCGCCCAATGACATGGCAGCGATCAACGCGCTCATTTGGACGGTCGAAGCCCCGGGAGGCGGTGCGGTCGGCGGGACCGGATAGGGCAACGGCGCTGCGGGAGCCGGGCCTGGCGCAGCCGCTCCCGGGATGGTCGCAGGTTGAGCTGACATACGGGCGCCGCACTGCTCGCAGAACGCGGCGTCGTCAATGTTTACCTTTCCGCAGGCGGTACAGATCATCGCACATTTCCTTTCAGTTGATTTGGCCCCATGAGGTCTCGCGCGGCATTCAGGAATTGCGGATTCGGGCGCATGCACAACAGGATACGCATTGGGAATGTCGGACGTCTCAAGGGGCTTCGCTCCACGCCAGAAGCGCATCGCGAAGTAGTTGGGGAATCTTAGGGAAATCGGCGGAACAATGTCAAGCGCGGCGTGATCCGGAAGCAGCGCGCCGCGGTCTTCAGCGAGTTGTTTCCGTTGAGCTTCGAGACCAAATCGAATGAGCGGCGAAGTAATGCTCAAATGAGCTCAATTGAAACTCGCTTGCCCACCATAGCCGCAGCCCGCTGCAGACTGAGAAGCGTTATATCGTCCCTTGAATCGAGAAGCCGGTCCACCTGGGAGCGGCTGGTCTTCAGCATCGTGGCCATTCTGCTCTTCGAGATCCTCTTCCTTTTCATGGCTTCGGCAAGCTGCCAGGCGACGACTTCTTTGATTGCCTGCGCCTGCGTTTCCTCAAGGATCCCTTCTTGTTTCATAAAATCGTCGATGCTCGATCCGGTATGTTTCCGGCTCATCGCTGCAACTCCCTTTTTGCATTTACCGGCCAATGTACATTATAAAGTACACGAAAACAAACGGCTAGAATGATTCCTTCAGCGACTTGCTGCCGCTGGACTTCGAGATGAAACTAAAGTGAGGTCACGACGGGAGGAAGGCAATGAAGCGGTGGACGGCGATAACGACGATCCTGGCTTCCACGATATTGGCCTGCACTGCAGTCTGGCTTATCCAGCACGGATTCGAGAAACAGAAAGACGAAGTGGGTGCCTCGCACCGCCAGCTCATTTATCAATCGATTCTCGGGTCCTACAGCGCATCGTTTAGCAATGGAATGACACGAGCTCAGGTCCAAGACTCCCTGCGGACGAGGGGCGTCCAATTCAGCGAGATTTGCTGCCTGGTACAAGGCGCATCCTATGCAGAAATCACAAAGATCGGTTTTGAGACCGGGCCTTGGTACTGCACCGGCTTCGATGTCAACGTGGCGTTTCACTTTACTGGGCCATTAGCCTCGCAAAGCGCAAAAGATACCCTCACGAAGATATCGATCCAATCCCTGCCGGTCGATTGCCTCTGATCCCGGCAGACCTCATGCGGTATTCTTATTGCCTTGCACTCAAGAGCGAAAACCATGCAATCGAACACCGCTTCACCGCTGCACATGATCGACATTCTCCGCAAGAAGCGCGACGGCGGAGCGCTCGACGAACGGGAAATTCAATTTGTGGCGAAGGGCGCGGCCGACGGATCGATTCAGGAGGCCGAGCTTGCCGCGTGGCTGATGGCCGCGTGGATTCGCGGGCTCTCGCGCGATGAAACGCGCGCGCTCACGCTGGCCATGCGTGACTCAGGCGACAAGTTTGTGTCGGCGTGGCTCGGCAAGCGGGCCGTCGACAAGCACTCCACGGGCGGGGTGGGCGACAAGACGAGTTTTCTGGTGGCGCCTCTGGCGGCGGCGTGCGGCGTGGCCGTGCCCATGATCAGCGGGCGCGCGCTGGGCCATACTGGCGGGACGCTCGATAAATTGGAGGCGATTCCCGGCTACCGCACCGCGCTCACGCTGGCCGAGTTTGAGGCCGTGATCCAGAAGTGCGGCGTGTCGATCATCGGCCAGACCGACCAACTGGCGCCGGCCGACCGCAAGCTCTATGCGCTGCGCGACCGCACCGCAACGGTCGAGAATCCGGGACTGATCTGCGCATCGATTTTGAGTAAGAAACTGGCTGCGGGGTTGAATGGGCTTGTGCTCGACGTCAAGACCGGCTCCGGCGCGTTCCTGCGCAAGATGGAGGACACGGAGTTTCTGGCGGCGCTGATGGTGGCCACGGCCGAGTCCGCGGGCACCCAGACCGTGGCGCTGCTGACCGATATGAGCCAGCCGCTGGGGCGCGCGGCCGGCAATTGGATCGAGCTGGTGGAGTGCGTTGAACTGCTGCGTGGCGCGCGGCCGGCGTGGAGTGAAGACTTGCGCGAGCTTTCGCTCATCCTCGCCGGATGGATGATCCATCTGGGCGGCCAGGCCCAAACGCCTCAGGCCGGTTACGCGCTGGCGGAAGCGGCGCTGACCGATGGAGCCGGGCTTGCTGCCTTTATGAAGATGGTCGATGCGCAGGGCGGCGATGTCTCGGTCTTCGACGATATGGAGGCATTCCACAAACCGGGCGCCACTCTGAAAGTTGACGCGTGGGAGAGCGGTTACGTGGCTGCGATGGACACCACCGCGCTGGGCTGGGCCGTGCAGCGCACCGGCGCGGGACGCGAGAAGGCCGGCGAGCCCGGGGTCGCGCAGCGGGGGGGCGGCGGGTCGTCGTCGCTGGGGTGGGAGCCCGTCGATCCACACGCGGGCATTCTCTTCCATGCGCGGCGCGGCGCGCGCGTGGAGAAGGGACAACCGTTCGCGACGATCTACGCGACGAACGCGGAGATGCTGGCCGAGCCGGAGGAGTTGATCCGGAAGGCCGTGGTCATTGCCCAGAAGCCGCCAAGGCCGGTGGAATTGGTGGAAAAAATTCTTACCCTCGAGAACGCCAAAGAGTTTCTCGCGGCGCATGGCGGTCGATAGCCGTCGAGGCAAGAGGTCAGCGCGAACTCACGGTTGCGGAAAACGCAATTCGACGATGAGGGGTGGGGACTGGTCGAAGTCGCTCAAGCGCACCCAGAGCGGCTTGACGGCGAAGTGAGTCAGGCCGGTCCAGGAAAGGCGGGAACGTCCGTCGGGCCACACCGCGAAATACGCCTCCCGGTAATGCTCGGCCTCGGCGCCTGCGGGCTCGGCAACGATGCCCTCGTACTGCACCGTCTGCTCACCGCCCCATCCCACGACAAACGAACACCGCGGGCGCGCGATGAGGTTGGGGTATTTGCGCGAGGACTTCACGGTGTCGAAGACGATCTCGAGTTGTGGCGTGACAGCAATGCCCACCAACGCCGACTGCGGAGATCCGTCGGCTGCGATGCTGGAGACGACGCCATAGCGAAATCCGGACATGAACTTGAAAATTGCGGCCTGATCCATGATCTGACCCCCGGGTAAGAGGCATTATAGGGCGACACCCAGGTTGGATACGTTACATTAATCGAAAGCAAAATCTGCGTTTCAGGAGGGGTCGCCTTGGCTCGATTTACTGGAGTGCTTGGAATTCTGGCGGTCCTGCTGGCCGCGTGGCTGTTTTCTACCGACCGCAAACGCATCCGCTGGCGCACCATTTTCTGGGGTCTGGGATTGCAGTTCACCTTTGCCTTCCTGGTGCTGCGCTTCGGCTTGGGGCGCGATGCCATGTCGTGGGCGGGCGGCGTGGTGACCAACATGCTTTCGGCCACCTTTGCCGGGACCAGGATTCTCTTCGGTGAACTCGGGCTGCCCAACTCCGGCGCCTTCGGCAATCTGCTGGGACCCAACAAGGGCGCAATCTTCGCCTTTCAGGTTCTGCCCACCATCATCTTCATCTCCGCGTTCTTCGCGGTGCTCTATCACATCGGGGTGATGCAGAGAATCATTCGCGTGATGGCGTGGGTGATGCTCAAGACCATGCGCATCTCGGGCGCGGAAAGCATGAATGTCGCGGCCTCCATCTTCATGGGGCAGACTGAGGCGCCGCTCACCATCCGGCCGTTCTTGTCGAAGGCCACGCGCAGCGAACTCATGGTGATCATGACCAGCGGCATGGCGCACGTGTCGGGAGGGATTATGGCCATGTACATCTCGCAGGGCGTGGAAGCGCGGCACCTGCTTTCAGCCGTCATCATGACCTCGCCGGGAACCATCCTGATGGCCAAGATGCTGGTGCCCGAGACCGAAGTGCCGGCCACTGAAGGCAAGGTCGTGATTCCCAAGGACGAGCTACACGCCGATGAAAACCTGATCGGCGCCATCGCCCGCGGCACCATCGACGGCGGCAAGCTGGCCATGAACGTGGGCATCATGCTCATCAGTTTTCTGGCGCTGGTGGCGCTGCTCGACATGATGCTGAGCTGGGTGCACGGCATGCCCTGGACGCACTGGGTTCCGGGCTCGCTCGGGCAAATCCTGGGATTCGTGTTTGCGCCCGTGGCGTGGCTGATCGGCGTGCCGTGGCACGACTGCATGGCGATCGGCAACCTGCTGGGCACGCGCATGGCGCTCAACGAAGTCATCGCCTACATCGGGCTGGGCGCGCAGAAGGCAACGCTCATGCCGCGCTCCTTCACCATCGCCACCTTTGCGCTGTGCGGATTCGCCAACCTGGGTTCGATCGGCATGCAGATCGGCGGCATCGGCGCGCTGGTGCCGGAGCGGCGCAACGATCTGGCGCGACTGGGCGTGCGCGCCATGCTCGCAGGGACCATGGCGAACCTGATCTCGGCGGCGATTGCGGGGATTTTTCTGGGGTGACTGTGAAGCGCCAGAGTTAGAGCGCGTTCTTCGGTTTCTTGACATGCGTGCCAAATGGCGCGATAATTGTGCCAGGTGGCAAAGATGAGCGTGGCGGAGATCGTGGCGGTCCTAGGCGGCAGAAAGACTTTCAAGCGCCCGGTGCGAAGCACGGACGATTTGGCGCAACAGGTGCGCTTCGGCTTGCCGGCGTCTACCGTGGAACGGCTGGCAGGCACGCTCTCTTTGCACCGAGCCCAAGTGGCCGAGCGGCTCAACATTCCGTCGCGCACGCTGAGCCGGCGGCTGGCGGCAAAATCGCGCCTGACGCACGATGAGTCGGACCGGGCGATGCGCATGGCGCGCGTGGTGGCGCTGGCAAAGGAAGTTCTGGGATCGGATGAGAAGGCCTCGCACTGGATGAGCAACCCCAATCGGGCGCTGGGCGGAAAGAGGCCATTCGACCAGCTCGACACCGAGCCCGGCGTGCGTTCCGTGGAAGAGGTTTTGTACGGCATCGCCTACGGAATGTATAGCTGATGCAGGTCTGGAGGCTTTTCCCAGGGCGATTCCGCGACTCGGCATTCACCGGCGTGGGCGGTCTGTACGCCGCGAGACGGTGGAACCATTTGGGAACCCCGATGGTCTATACGGCTACCTCGCGGGCGCTGGCGGCGCTGGAATTCTTCGTCAACCTGGAGCCGAACGAAGCGCCGGACGATATGTTGATCGCCGAAGCCACGGTTCCCGATGAACTTGTGGAAGCAATCGACCTCAAGCAGCTTCCGCGCAATTGGCGCGCGCTGAATCACGCGCGCTGCCGCGACCTTGGCTCCGCATGGGCCGCAAGTTTGCGGTCGCTGGCGCTCAAGGTTCCCTCGGCCGCCGTCGAAGGGGACTGGAATGTGCTGCTGAATCCGAAGCACCCAGAGTTCGCCAAGGTCGCGATTGGTTCTGTGAAGCCTTTCAGGTTTGACGAGAGAATGTTTCGATAGGACGGCCCGCGAGCCAGACCCGCGTGGCGAGAGCTTTGCGCATCACGAAAAACCCCGGCTTATGGCCGGGGCTTTTCACAAAATCAAATGCCCGATGAGCTGAGCACGCCTGCGAAGCAATTTAACGTTAGCTCAATCTTCACGCGAGTTCAAGCAGGAAATTATCCCGGGTACGCGCCGGTGATGTAGCCCTCGAGCGCCTGGATGGCGTGCTCCTGGCCGCTGATCACCCACTTCACCATGTCGCCGATGGAGATGACGCCCACCAACCTGTCGCCATCGAGCACGGGCAGGTGGCGGAAGTGTCCCTCAGTCATCAGGTTCATGCAGTCGTCCACGGTGTGCTGCGGCGTTATGGAGATTACCGGGCTGGTCATGATCTCGCCGACCCTGGTGTCTTTGGACTGGTTGCCCTGGAGAATTCCCTTGCGCGCGTAGTCGCGCTCCGACACGATGCCGACCAGCTTCTGCCCCGACATGACCATCAGGGCGCCGACATCGTATTCAGCCATCAACGACAAGGCGTCGTGCACGGTCTGCTCGGGAGAAATGGGCAGGATTTTGTTGAAAGCCTTGCTCTTGAGTACCTGGTCAACGGTGTCGGTGATCTTCATCGGTTCCTCCATGGGCCTCAGCCAGGGATATACCGCATGGCCCCCTTGTTCACCAAGGGCCTTTGCCGTGGAAGGAAAGTATACGCTGCCTTGCATTCCCCTGTCGTACCTCCCTTTGCAGAACATGGGATGTGATGGGGATCACAAACTATTGTTCAGCGGGAGCCAGTCAGGCTTGAAAACGTGTGATATGGGCCCGTAAACGGCGGATGCGGTAGACAAGGGTGAGGAAGGTAACGGTTCCGCAGGTCAAAAAGCTGGCGCCGAGGCCGATGATGAGGGAATTGTCGTGCTCGTAGGCGCCGTGCACCACCCCGATCACCTGCAGAATGCAAAAGCCGCCGAAAGTGACCAGCGAAATGCCCTCATCGCTCTTCTTGCGCCACACGGCAATGGCCTGCGGCACGAAAAGAGCCGCATTGCCCAGCAAAGCCAGCCCGAAGACAAACGTAACAATTTCCCTCATTGCCATCGACCTCCAGAGCGGGAGAAGCGCTCCTTTCGATGATTGCAGATGGAGCAGGAGCAATGGAGCTAAAGGAAGAGCAAACGGCGTATCGGCTTTCCGGCGAGTGGGATCAGTTCTCCGGGTGGCGCGTGCGGTTGAGCATGCGCGCGCCAAGGGCGCCCCCGCCAATGGCAAAGAGCACCAGAGTCGCCATCAGGAAAGCGATCATGAAGAGGACGAAACCGGCACGCCCTTCCGGACGGATGATGAGGGCCTTCATGGCGGCAACACTCTGCGCGTCAGCGCCGATGGCAGCCTCTTGCGCCTGCCACTGATTCACAAAGTTCTGCCACAGGCTGTCGAGCCAGTTGCCCTGGCCCAGCCAGAAACGCATGGCGTAAAGGAAAAGCCCGCTCATGGCGGCGGCCGTCCAGCTTCCTACCACCCCGGTCACAAAACCGATGCGCGCCCCGGCGGCAACGGTGATCCGGGCCGGCCGATGGCTGCGCATGTAAAGCACCACCACCCATGCGGCGGTCGCACTCATCAGGAGCAGGCCCAAGATGTTCGCCGGCAAAAGCGCGGCACAGAGGATTCCGGCAGGGATCGCCAGGGGAAGGGTCGACCGCAGGGCCGAGTTCCAATCGACTGTGTTTGCGTCGCGCACTGCTTCGTCCCAGCGTTCACGCTGCCCCGCGTCGGCAGAGTTCTCCGCTGAAAAGACGAGTTGCGGCAGCCCGCAATTCGGGCAGTAGCAGTACCCATCCTGCACAGTCTGATGACAACGGCTGCAGTTCAGCTCCATGTTCAAAGCCTATAGCATTGCGCCTGGGAACGGGAACTCGAGCCGGGATGAGGCAGCAGCGCGGGGATTGCGTTGCTTGATGGAGCACGCAGCGCATGGCGGGAACACCGCAAAGGCGTGCATCTCGCGTCAAGGTTGATCTTTGAATGTCCGCCAGCCCGGATTCGCTGCATGCGACCTGTGCTCTTCGTGTTCCTCGCGGTTGCGACGCGCCTCGGCTTCACGCCGGATCTTACCGATGCTGAAAATGCTGACGGAAAAACGCTTGCGGCAGGAGCGGCAACGTACGGGATAGCGGAGGATAAGGAAATAAACCAGATCTTTGAGTTGCAGATGAGAGGGACGTAGATTCCTCGATCCGCATGCATGGCAATAGACAGTCATCGGGGGATTTTGCTCCCGTCAGAACATTTGGAAGAACGGGAGACATTTGAACTATCCTACATCACAATCCGCAGGGTAGAAATACAGACCGGAAAAATCTGTTGCAACGGAAGGGTCCCTCGAAGCGGAGCTGAGGAAGACCGGGCAGTCAAGGGAGTGCTTGGGGAGTGCTTGCGGGACGAATCCCGCGGAACGTCAGGAGGAAAGCCCCGCCGAGCGCAGTTTGCCGGCCACAATGCTCACGGCTTGTGAAACAGCCTGGTCGAGCGTGAGGTTTGTCGAGTCCAGAATTACGGAATCCTGCGCCGGTTTGAGCGGCGAATCGGCCCGGTTGCGATCGCGTTCGTCGCGGGCGCGCAAGTCGCGGATAATCTCATCGGGCGGAGGCGG